>JAQCNF010000094.1 GCA_028275165.1 Haloquadratum sp. | reverse complement strand
GGCACAAAAGCTGGGAGACAAGCACCGGGACCGGCCACCAACTCAGCAGCACGAAAGACTTCCGCGTCACGCCTGCTGACGCCGGGTCGACGGGCAGCAAGCTGAACAGCAACCCGCCGTCACGAGCGGGCACAGGCACGAATTCGACTGCCGGGCGTAACCAAGACACCGGTACGAGTGGCGGGAAAAGTGCTTCGAGCAGTGGCAGAAGTCGGACCGGGAGTAGTGGCACCCCGAGCCGGGGCGAACTCCTCGACGCGATACAACGTGTCGGCGAGACGATCGACCGACCGTTGAAAGCGAGTGACGTAAGCGACACCACAGCGTACTCCGCCAACGACGTCACGCGCGTGTTCGGATCCTGGCAGAACGCCCTCGACTCAGCCGGCATCGACAACGAAGCCCGACTCACCGACGACCTGCACCGCGTCGCCGACGAGCTTGGCCATCGCCCCACCACCACCGAAATGAACAACCACGGGCACGTCTCCGCAACCACCCACGCCAACTACTTCGGCACGTATACCGCCGCGATTGAGCAGGCGTTCGACGAAGCAGGAGTCACTCGTTCACCGGCCGGCACGGACACCGCAGGTCGAAGCAAGTCCACAGGAACAGATCGTGGGACGAGCATAGCGACGGATGCGACAATAACCGATCTAGACACCGGAGGCGGAAACCAGGGAGACGTTGGTGATGACGAGAATACGACAACGAATTCCGATGACGGGATTATTAGCGATATTATGAACGATTTCGACGATATTTCTGACTCCGGATCAGAGTGACACCGCCAGCATCAGTATGGCTTCGCATAGCCGTTTGAGCACGGCACACAACCCTCCCCCCATTTTTCGGGACCAATCTCAATAAAAATAGTGCTTCCTGTTCTTTAGCTATATCTTCGAACTCTGCCATAATCTCCCCGATGATGTCGTCGGACTCTGATACAGAGGCCGTGTGAGTGGTAACTGACTAACGAGTATCTTTCGTACTGATCTCGGCGTCTTCAAGCGCTTCTTGCCAGCTGTTAGTGTTTATACTAAACGAGTCTGTGTACGACAACGGCTTCCTCATACTCTCTAATAGAAGTCTCGATAAGCTACCGTTGTACCTCGATTCTTCGTTAACTAAAGACGGATGCCGAAACAGGATGCCAGCCACCCTAGTATCAATATAATCTGATAATCACAGCGAGGCATTTATGTCCTACGTGCTAGATTGTTTGTGTAGATGTCACAAGAGGGGTCAAACACTGGAGTTAGTCCGGAGCTAACATACTCTACTGACGACGCCTCAGCTGCATTAGAGGCGCTCTCCACCGATACGGCGAATGTGACGAGCCATCTTCTCAACGTCCAAGCTCGGGAATTCGAAATCGCACAAGGGCAACAAGAATTGCTTTCGGTTGAGGAAATCAAAGATCGAATCAAGCTGCTTGACCACCAACTTCAGGCCGCTCACCGTGCGCTGTTTAGAATGAGCGGTGGGGCGTTGTTCGCTGATGAAGTTGGACTCGGGAAGACCATTGAAGTCGGGATGGTCCTCAAAGAAATGGATTTCCGAAACACCCGTGATAGTTTCCTCATCTTGACTCCCGCACAGTTAGCACCACAATGGCAGAAAGAACTGGACGAGAAGTTCGGCCTAGACTTCGTTTGTAATTACGATGAAGAGTTCCGAGGATTCGATGTACATGATAAGATAATCGCCAGCGTCGACACCGCTAAATCGAAAACCAACAGAGACGATGTTCTTTCACGCCGCTGGGACGTTGCTGTTCTTGACGAGGCGCACTATGTTCGCAACGCAGGTACGATGCGGTACGAACTCATGGACGAACTCAGCTATGGGGAGGCGTTCTTTGCGACCGCGACACCGATTCAAAACGATATTTCTGACCTGTACAACATTATTGATCTGATTCGTCCGGGGATTCTCGGCACCAGACAGCAGTTCGACAATCGGTACGTCGTTGATAGTGATGACGCTCAAATCAAGCGCAGCGAGGAGCTACAAGAGAAACTCAACCATGTGATGATCCGTAACCGTCGTGAAGAGACGAAAATTGATTTCACGAATCGGGATGTCCATACGAACGTCTTCGAGCCGTCGGCAGCAGAAATGGAGCTGTATAATGCTGTAACGGATTATGTTAGATCCAACTACTCTAGCGCTGGTGCTCGGCACTTAGTGTTGTTTACTCTGCAGAAAGAAGTGGTGTCCAGTCCATATGCGGTCGATGAGACGGTTGACCGGTGGTTAGCTGACAAAGAAAAGACCCTCTCGTCAAGTGAACGGAGCGCACTGAGAGACATTCAGTCGATCGTTGATAGTATCGATCGGACGACCAAGCAGAAACGGCTTCGGCACGTCATCGAAACGATCCAAGATCAAATCGGGACAACCAGAGTAATTGTCTTCACGCAGTTCCGTGCGACTCAAGACGCGATTGCGGACAGTGTTCGCGGATTAGACCTGCCCGTCCATATTGTGAACGGCGATCTTTCCAGCAAGGGGAAGGAGCGAAAAGTCGGGCAATTCAAAGAAGAGGGTGGCATTATGGTGGCCACTGACTCAATCAGCGAGGGCCGAAATATACAGTTCTGTAACGTCCTGGTGAACTATGACCTGCCGTGGAACCCGATGAAAGTCGAACAGCGCATCGGGCGAGTGGACCGGATCGGACAGAACCGCGAGGTCCACGTGTTCAATATGGCGCTTGAAGGAACAATTGAAGAGCACGTATTGAATAAATTGTTTGGAAAAATCGACCTATTCAATCAGTCTGTCGGGGGGCTTCGAGATATTCTTTCGCGTATGGAAAAGTCTGGATCTGATTTCGAGCGAGACGTGTTCGAACAATTACGCAACGCCGACTCCAAGGTTGAACTCGAAAACAACTTCGAGGATATGGCGGTTGACCTCGAAGAGAACACTGACGCGGCGGAGAAAATGAACGATTTCAACCGTGGTGTGTTCGATGGCTTTGAGTTCGGTGAGAGTGTATGAGTGTTGATGATGTAAGTACGCTCAACCGGTTGGAAGTCCGCCGGTTCACTGCTACAACTATTGAAGCGTACGGCGGCGATGTCAACCGACGAAACGCTGATACATGGCACGTTACGCTCCCGGACTCGCTTGCTAACCTCGGAGAATCCCGTGATGTCGCCGTGGTGTTTGACCCGAAAGATCAGCAACCTGGTCGTGATGAGATTCTCGTCCAACCTGGCTCTCTCGCCTTCAATCAATTACTTGAATTGGTAAAACAGGAGGTGTCGGTCGGAAAGTTGTACCTTACAGCAGCCGACATGCAGGTCACTCTCCCGGACGTTCTCGACGTGTCCGAAACGGCAGCGACGATTAATGACTTCACTCCTGAACAGACCGCAGATGCTATCGCTTTTCACTTTCTGGTCGAAATGGAGAGCGTCTCTTCGTTCCACCGGGAGCGGTTTGAAACCGTCACACTGGACTTGGCAAACGGGAGTTCGCAACCCGACCTCACCGATCGGTTACTGGCACATACTAGCACCCTCAACCGTTCTCACGAAACAAGCGAGATCACGCCATCGCCTGGCACAATAGAACAGCGGTACGCAACTGCGGTTGAGGAGGTTGAACGGCGGATTGAGGATGAAGCGGCTGAGTTGCTTGATGAAGCCACCGAGGCCGCAGCAACTCGGTCAAAGGAAATCAGTCAGCTGTACAACCAGCGACGGAGAGAACTCGCAGACGAATTCCACGGTTCCGCGTTACGACAACGAGAGCAGTCGTTCGATAAGCGCGAGCGAGAGGAGATCGAGGACATGGTCAACCGGCACGATGTCACGGTAAACACTTCTCTTATTGGAATGACCTTGCTCTCACACGACGTCGGAAGCCTCACACTCTCTATTGACGACGGAGAACGGTCAGGTACTGCAGTAGTCCGATACGCACCCGCAACCGGGGATGTTCTCCGGTTCGACTGTGCAACCTGTGACGCGGCGTTCGATCGACGTACTCGCCAGCAAGTGTGCCAGTGCGGGAGCGTCATCTGTGCCGATTGTCTCAACGTCTGTGCGGAGTGCGGTGCAACTGGGTGTCCAGACTGTGACACGCCAGTTGCTGCCTGCGAGTTATGCGGTCGCATCGAATGTCACCAGTGCGGGTCAGTATGTGAAGCATGCGACCAAGCAACGTGTTCTAACCACACCGAAACATGCGCTGTGACCAACCACGCAACGTGTTTGGCCTGCGGTGAAGACTGTAGCAGTTGCGGGACATTCCACGCTGACTCGCAACTCAATCGGTGCCGTGTTGACGGCGACCTGTACTGTGACACTCATTCAGGCACCTGTGATGAGTGCGCAGACACGCTTTGTAGCGATCACCTCTCCTCGTGTACTGCATGTGGGATTGAGCTTTGCTCGGATGACCGAGTGACGTGTGAAACCTGCGGTGATGCCCGTTGTCGCGACGACGCCATCGCTTGTGACGGGTGCGGCGGGTACCACTGTGCTGAATCAGTTGAGCCATGCGAGATCTGCGCGAATCAATTCGGGAGCGCCCATCTCTCAACGTGTGCCGCCTGTGACCGCAGTGTGTGTACGGCAGATTCCACTACCTGTCGTACCTGCGGGGATACGATCTGTACAGATCATGTCGTGGACTGTGCCGGTTGTAATGAGGCCCTCTGTGCTACGCATAGCAGCACGTGTGATATCTGCTCAGACGTCTTTGGAACGCGTCACTTAGGAGCGTGTGACACGTGCGGGCAGGAAGTCTGCGGAACTGACCGTGGAGAGTGTCGAATCTGCGATGGCATCGTTTGTACTGACGACTCCACACTCTGTACGGATTGTGACGATGTTGCTTGCCCGACTCACACTAACACCTGTGACCTGTGTACCGAACCGTTCTGTACTGATCACCTCGAATCGTGTACCACCTGCGGTGACGAAGTCTGTGAGACTGATCGTATCGAGTGCAGTATCTGTGACACTGTCACCTGTAATGCTCATGCAGAGAGGTGTGATTCGTGCGAGGCAGA
>JAQCNF010000079.1 GCA_028275165.1 Haloquadratum sp. | reverse complement strand
ACACGCCACGCGTTCACAGCATATCCAGAGTTAAGACAGCGAGTGATACGCTCAGGTGTTAAGATATCAGCTGCTGGATGGATAGCTGTACACTCAGGTGGTTGATCAAGAATAGCATCAGACCATGAGGCAATGATCAAGGCAGTTTGAACCTCAATATCGCTCTCTGCGGCCTCAGATACCACTGTCGGTAGGAATGAAGAAATAAGAATGTCGTTGTCAGTTGCTGAAACATGATTACGAACCGCCGGGAGTATCCCTTCTTCCTTGATTTCAATATTCACGGCTGTTTGTGATGGAATCGCCGACAACACAGCTGAAAGGGGTGGGACTGCCTCATTCGAACCTAAGACGCTCAAACTCGATAGCGTAGATAAAGTCGTCTCACTGACCTGTGCAGATACCCCACAGAGACGGTCAAGCGTTGCATCATGGATGACAACTACCTCGCCCGATGCGCACCGTCTCACATCAATCTCTATCATATCCACATGCGGTGCTGCTCCTCGGGCCGCTGCGACAGTATTTTCAGGAAATCGGTCAGCAGCTCCGCGATGGGCTATTGTCACTGGGGGGTCGATCCCGAATAGGGTCGGAGGAGAAATATCACTCATGAGAGCTAGTTATCCATCTTTTCATCATTATCGTATATAAACACTGAATCAAAACTCGTCTTCATCTACTTACCAGGGTGGTCTACTTAGCCCATCAGAAAACCAATCTTAAATGCGCACACCTGTCGCGCCAGATCTCTGGTACCTATCCAGTCACACTCTTGGATGTCCTTCAGGGCTGGCATTCCAGTGAATGCTACGACGTATCGGGCAACGTCAACAGTGAATCCGAAATCAACTATCTTAGGGTCAGCCGAAGTGGTTCGGGAATCTGCGATCTTTGTCATCACGGCATAGATTTCCGTTCCCGTGGTGACGAGACACTCTTTGTCTTGAACCACTTCACTTGATCTTGAGGCAGTCGACCTCGAGGTATCTGCTTTGCACCGTGATGAATATGAGTCACTGTGCTCACACGATGATTCTGAAGTGGTTTTTGATCTCAAGATCGTGGTTTCGCGCTTAATTAGCAGTTTGCAGGCGCACAGCCTCTGTTTTCAAGGAGCGAGCACCGTAACTAGTGGCAAAAGGGGAGACAGCGTCCCCAGAGGCCTCTGAGTGCTGGTATCCGAACGAATCGCTCTGCGATTCGTCAACGCCGACGCCGTCATCACTGGGCAGTCATCTGTATCGTACACACATAAAATACATATCGTGGAGCGAAAAAGCGTCACCATCAGAGGGGACCAATCAAGATGGGTTAACGAGAATCAGATTCATCTTTCTGCATTCCAACGTAAGAAACGCAACGACAAAATCGAACAGCGGAGCAACTAATCAAAATGCATTACGCCGACAGATATCGTCTCCACCGAGTGAATCTCAGCGAGAGACACTAAACTATCACCGCGATACCTGTCGGCGACTGCACAATCACGCACTCAACAAATTCGAGCAAATCCCTAAGTCGAACACTCGACCAGCGAGTGCGCCAAGTCCGTGGCCAACTACCCACCCCCAAAGACTGGTGGAACGAGCTATACGCTCACCACGATGCTCAAATACAACTGCAGCGAGAGGGCACGCACTTTGTTGGGAGAGAGCCAGTGGGCATGACCAGAGAGTGCGTCTCTTATGGCGTTGAATCAGACAAACCACAGTGGGTTCCTGAGCACTTCTGTCCTGCCTGGGGTTTTGAGATGGATAGAGATGCAAACGCTGCAATTGATATCCTATCTCGCGGTTTCGAGAAGCGAGAACTGGGACAGTCAGAGGTCATAATGGCTATGAAGACTGCGCTCCCTCTACTGGCCTCTTCTGGTGCATCAGACGTTGTGGATAGAATGCGCGTTCGTGAGAGAGCATCTCACGGGCTGTCAGACGCCGTCTGATACCGTCATCGAGACAGGAGCCCTACCCTCACCGGAGCCGCGTCAACGGCAGAGTAAGAGGGGGTCGTTCACTAATCATCGGCAATATGACCAATATATCTACCCGAAACCACACCAATGTTGACTTGAAGCGACAGTTTGCACGATCCGTTTCGAATCAAGAAAATCACATCCCAGCAACTGCTAGAAACGAAGGGTTCTTGATGAGACGAGATGGCTAAACGATGAGTAATCTAAAAACTCTTGTTTCTCCTTGTAAAATTCCCTCATAGCTCACTGTTTGAGCGGTAACTCGTCGCGGCATAGAAATCGGAATTTTTGTCTGGTTTTGCAGACACATTCGCTGCTCCCATGCCGAAAATAGATACACAAATGTATGATTTCACCTCGTATAAACACATATAAATTTTATTTCTCGTCTCAATCTGTACATTGGTAATTAAACACGTCGTTTCTCCCTACGACGTCGCGTGAATAGCTGTCAGATATGACTGCAATTGTGAGGGACAGCGCGAGTATTATTACAATATGTGTGCATTGTTATAACAACATGTCTGTTGATGTTGCGCACGAATATTTTACATGGAAACTTGTTCAAGAAGTCGCAGAACAAAATGGCTATTTTGAACAGGAAGATGTTGACCCTGATCTTGACTACTTTGCACCTGGCACGCAAGACTTCTCAGAGCGAGGAGAGAACGCTCATGATGCAGACTGGTGGAATGACTTAGACGAACAAGGACAAACCCATGGCGTCTGTGAGTGGAACGCCGTTCAAGAGTCCTCAGAGACCGACCGACAGATCGTCGGATCTTACAGCGAATGGGACCGCGTTCTCTTTTCAGCCGCCGATTCTGAGCTTGAAACACTTGAGGGATTGAAGAATCGGTCGATTGGGATTAATAAATATGCTACCTCATTCTATTCGATCCGACAGATGCTTCAAAACGAGGGCTTCGAAGATGATGAAATCGTATTTCAACACATTGGGTCCGCTGAAGAGCGGTTTGATGCGGTCAAGTCGGGAGAGGTCGATTGTATTGGTGTATTAGAACCATATGTCACTCTCGGACGCTACGATGATGAACTTCAGGAGGTGTACGATGGACCATGTCGTGCAGCACTTGTTGCTCCTCCTGAAACTGACCCTGAGCAGGTGAATGCATTCCGGACTGCATTGAATCGAGCGGTTGATGATATTAATAGTGATCTTGATCAGTATCAGGATCGGTATGTTGATCTGCTCGAAGAAGCCGCCGAAGAGGAACCCGAGACGTTCGCTGACGTGAATTTCGAGAGACTTCGAGACGAATTCGAACTACGGTCATTCCTCCCAGTGCGTGAGCCTGATGAGGAACGTGTAGAAAGCACAACAGAATGGATGGCTGAGTCCGGGTTCGTAGAAGATACGAGCGATATTACGCTTCCTGAAGAAGAGGAAGCAGAAGCACCAGCATCAGACTAGACAGTGTTCATCCGAGACCTTCTTGATGATGTGATGAATTCACGTTTTGATCACTCACTCACTGATTCAAATATCCATACAGTGCCAGACTTGAGAGGCCAAGGACAGATGAACACAGCAGCTGATAAGATAACCACATCCGGTACGCCGAGTGCTGAGGGAATGTCGAATGCTGTCGCAACTGCTCAGGTGCCCACTGTTCAAGCTGAACAGATATATAAAAAATACGATGAGAAGCAGGTATTCCGAGACCTCAATCTTGAAGTGGCACCCGGTGAGTTCGTCTGTCTGATTGGCCCGAGCGGATGTGGGAAGACGACTCTCTTGCATATGATTGCAGGACTTGAAAATCCAACCAGTGGTCGCATCTTAGTCAACGATTCCCGCGTTGAGGGACCCGACTACCGTCGTGGCGTCGTATTCCAGTCCCCGCATTTGTACCCTTGGATGTCCACGCGCGAAAATATCGAAGTCGGTCCGCAACTTCGGAATCAAGAGCCTGACGATGATCTTATTACAGAATTAATAGAAATGGTTGGTCTCACCGATGTAGAAGATGCATCGCCATCCAGTCTCTCGGGAGGAATGGCGCAACGCGTTGCTCTGGCACGAACATTGGCAAACGACCCTGAGCTGTTGTTGTTAGATGAGCCATTCAGTGCACTTGACGAATTGACAAAAATGGAATTACAAGATGAATTGGTGCGGATTGTTGATGAGTTTGATCTGACTGCAGTCTTCGTCACACACGACATTGAGGAGGCGGTCTATCTCGGTGATCGCGTGGTTGTTCTTGGCGAAGATACAGATGGAGTCAAAGGAATTGCAGATGTCTCTGAGGCTGGGCGTGCACGTGAGAGTAGTGAATCGATGCAGCGACGTCGTGATGTATTCGAATTGTTGGAGGCAGGTGCAAAATGAACGAACAAGATAGCTCACACACACAGAGCCCTTCTGATCGTAAGACACGGTCGTTCATCATGGGCGATGGCTGGAAGAATCCATCCGAAAAGGCACGCACATACGGCCTGACACGCCGGGAGTTCATGCGCGAGTCTGGACTTGCATCACTCGGAGTTGCCGGTGCGACAGCATCAGCAGGCTGTCTTGGTGGTGGTGGCAGCGGCGAAACAACTGCCAAAATCGGCTATTTACCTATTACGGATGCAGCACCGCTGTTGACTAGTTATGCGAACGATCACCTTGCGGATCATGGCGTGAATGCAGCGGAGCCGACTTTATTCCGTGGATGGTCTGACCTCGCGGAAGCATTTCTCTCCGATCAGGTGAATGTCGCGCATTTCCTGATGCCAATGACTGTCTGGATGCGCTATGGCGAACAATTGAGTTCGGATGTCAATGTAGTTGCGTGGGATCACACAGATGGGTCAGCACTGACAGTCCAGTCAGATATCGAGAGTTGGGAGGACCTCGGTGGTAGGACCGTTGCAGTTCCATTTTGGTACTCGATTCATAACGTTATTCTTCAGTTGGGATTACGAGATCACAACCTCATTCCGCGAACTGACTCCTCCGAGGAAGATGTGACCGATGAGGAAGTGAACCTCGTAGTCATGCCTCCACCGGATATGCCAGCGGCACTCGATAACGGCTCTATCGCAGGCTACATTGTAGCAGAGCCATTCAACGCGATTGGTGAGCTTAATGCCGGAGGCAAAATACTCCGATTTACCGGCGATATCTGGCGTCAACATGCATGTTGTGTTGTCACCATGAAGGAAGATCTTGTCCAGCAGCAACCAGAGTGGGCGGCGAATGTCGTAAGCGGTATTGTTGATGCACAACAGTGGCTCCGAGGGAACCGGAATCAAGCAGCTCAATTGCTTTCAAGTGCAGAGACCGGACTCTATCCACAAGGACCAAAACCAATTAATCGAGCTTTGACACTGTATGATAATCATGAAAGCTACATTGAGTCAGGGGCGATTCAACACCCTGAGTGGCAGACCGAGCGGATTGGCTTCTATCCGTATCCGTATCCATCATATACGAAAGAATTAGTTCGACAAATGAACGAAACCCGTGTTGAGGGAGAGACTGCATTCCTCGGTGAACTTGATCCTGAGTCTGTCGCAGAGGATCTCGTTGCATACAACCCGGTAGAAACAGCACTCGAACAGGTCGGCGGTCCATCTGCCTTCGACATACAGGAAGACAATGGCTACAGAAGAGACGAGACGATACAGTTCTGAACTCGGTGAGGAAGCTGGACGGTTACTCCCAGTCGCAGGTCTCCTGCTAGGACTCGCTATCTGGTATCTCGTGACGACGTATTCCAGTGGAGTCATCACTAATTTCCACCCGGTCGACTCGTTCGTGGTCTTAGCTGAGTTGGTGACAACGCCCAGCTTCTATAATCATGTTCTCGTCAGCATCATGCGGTTTGCAATTGCGTTGACGCTGTGCGTGTCTATCGGGATTCCACTGGGTATTCTCGTTGGGTTCTTCGATGCTGCAGAACGGGCCACAACTGTCTTATTTCAGTTTATGCGAATGATTTCACCGCTTGCTTGGTTCCCAATCGCAATCATCGTCTTTGGCGTTGGGACTGGCTCTGCAGTCTTTGTGATGTTTATGGCTGGTATCTGGCCGATATTATTGAATACAGCACACGGTATCGCCACTATCGATGAGGATTGGCTCACTGTTGCGGAGTCTCTTGGTGGTGATACCCGTCAAATTATCCGACGGATTATTGCACCGGCTATCGTCCCCGATATGCTCACTGGGCTTCGATTGAGTGTTGGTATTCTCTGGATTATCCTCGTGCCTGCTGAGATGCTTGGTGTCAACACTGGCTTGGGTTACTATGTCCTTGATGCACGCGATCGATTTGCGTATGCAGAGATTCCGGCAGTAATGATCATTATTGGCTTTATTGGATATTGGCTCGACTTGGCCATTCGGAAGCTTCACGCTCGGCGAACTTGGCAATAATATGTCATTAACACAAGACTCATAATCAATGTGTATAACGCCCCGATGCACGGTTTATCTCATTTTTCAGCATTCTCGCCCGATGTTCATCAAATCAGAAGGCCGATGGGCAAGTGCAGATCTATTGAGTTCCTTGGGATGACGAGAGAGTTGTGCCCTCTCGGTCTGTGGGGTATAATTGGCATCGGAAGCGGAGCTCCTCTCACATATACGGCCTGTCTATTCTCCAGTTTCTGCCGCTACTGTCGAGATATTTCACAGCTCACGTATGGACTAGTTTGAGAGACTCGTTGCTGATGAGATGAATCAATAGATATCGTGCCCACTGTGTGTAAAAGAGCAATCAGATCTCAGTTATTTGTGTCTTGAATCAGACGGAGAGACTCGTGCTGAAATCCTTCCTCGGTCCATCTCCACGAGCCGATGAACGGATACCCATCGAACGCACAAATCGCGTATGAATAGCCAGGCCATGTCGCCCGTGCAGCATCTGTCTCACTGGGCCGTGGGGGGCCTGTGGGGTGGGTATGATAAAATCCAATGACCTCATGCCCATCTGCCTCAAGTGACTGAGTTGCTTCAAGTTGTGCCTCTGGGTCCATTGCATACTGAGTCTGTGGCGTCTCAGCGACATTCTCAATCTGTTGGATATCACTTACAACACTTTGAGTGGGGCCATATGTGCCGGCGAGGACCCCACAAATCTCCTTGTCCTGACCGTTATACCCCTGATAGATAATTTTATCATATATCTCCCGTGTCAATGCAAGCGCAGTCTCTGTCATGCAAACGAGGTTGTAAAGCTAAGTGTCATCTTCTCGTTCAAGTTCGTACTCCCATGCATCATAGCCGCCAGCCATACTTCGGACATCATCAGAATCCTCAATTTCCTCGAAGCTGTTTATGAGTCGAGCAGCTTGAACAGAGGACTGTCCGATAGGGCATGCGACAACGACATCATTCTCCCACTCTACCTCCTTGATGCGACTTGGAAGTTTGTGCATGGGTATGTTAAGCGCCCCTGGAAGATGTCCCTCGGCGTACTGTGACGAACTTCGGATATCGATGATCTGTGGGGCATCTCCATCTTCTAACCGTTCGTGAAGGTCCTCAGGCATGATTTCATCTACCATTGTTATCGAGTCAAATCGGCGAGGAGTTCATGAGTTCTTGATCGTGCTGTGCATCTGCTGGGATCAAGTATTATAATTGGTTGAATTCGATCTGAGGGGATTATATGACCAACATGCATCGTAACAGTCATTATATGATGGGTAAAAATACCCCTTTCGGATGCTGACTTTTGTGTCAGTGATGGATAAATAGCCAAGACCAATGTCTCAGAAGCCACTTGTTGTGAACTACCCCACCCTACTCAACGACTGGCGTCGCTTCCTTGAGGGTGGGGCTTCCTGTTTCCACGACGGTGTCAGACAGCGTCTGACAGCCCGTGAGATGCTCTCTCACGAGCGCGCTTTCCATCCACGATCCCTGATGCGCCAGAGGAACTAAACCAAGTGTCGAATACCGAAACTGAGCATCTCAGTGGCCGGCCTCTTGAGACGGGTGCTCTCCTTGTTTCTCTATATCATCACACGAATCATTGCTTGTGTTTGATAGAAGCTAATTGAATTGACTTGGCCTCGTCACCAGACCAGCGGAGGGGATTATACTTAGCGGTTCAATGACGGTAGCCTTTCACTCATAGAGTGGTTGGGTATCACATGAGCGACACGGCAAGATCCACAGCATATGATGAGTCACAGATTGGCGAGACACCGCTGATTAAACTCGCTGCTGACGTCCCAGCAACGGTCTATGCGAAGGTTGAGTGGATGAACCTCTATGATGCCCCATATGGTGGTGGGTCAATCAAATCCCGGATTGCTAAAGGAATGCTTGACGGGGCTGAGAGGCGAGGCGAGTTAACGCCTGATAAGACAGTCATTGAGCCGACAAGTGGTAACACAGGAAGTGAAATCGCCCGCTTAGCGACTACCCGTGGTTATGATGTTGAGATCGTGATGCCAGATAATGCCAGCGGTGGAAAGATTGGAGCAATTGAGGATGCTGGTGCAACCATTCATTTTGTCAACGCCGAATTAGGGTACGATGCAGTGATTGAGCGATGCGAGGAGATTATTGCCTCGAATCCCGATACCTATTACCGGCTCAATCAGTATGAAAATCCTGACAATCCAAAGTCACACGAACGAACGACAGCTCCAGAGATATGGGAGCAGACTGACGGAGCGGTTACACATTTTATTGCTGGCACAGGGACTGGTGGAACAATCACGGGAACCGGTCGCGGACTTCACGACCGAGGTGATGTAACTATCGTTGGATTTGAACCGGCAGAGGCGCTCCACGCGATTGATGGACTTAAGTTTCTCAAAGAGGGTGACCATTATCACCCTTCAACGTATGATGAAACCGTGCTTGATGAGAAGGTCTACGTGAATACAAGTGATGCCTATGACCGCGCTCGATTCCTCAGAGAACGATATGCTGAGACGGATATTCCAATCATTCATCCAGGTCAGCATGATATACCGACCGTCCAGAACCAGCTTCGTGTTGACGATCAATTCCTTGTCGGCACCTCTTCTGGAGGCGGTCTCCAAGCAGTTCATGAACTTCACGCTACCATCGGACTGAGCAGCAGTGATACAGTCGTAATTATCTTGTGTGACCGCGGGGACAAGTACGCGGATATACCTCTATGGCAAGATTATTTCAATTGAGATGAGCTAAGATGATCAATCCTGTATCACTACCGCCGTTTTATCCACCACTCGCGGCGGGGATAACACGAATTTGGCTTTTATCTGAAACTGTTGTCTCAAGGTCAGATACCTCAGTTCCATCTACATACACATTAATGAATTCCTTAATTTCGCCGTCCTGGATAACACTGTCGCGCAACTCAGACCCATGCTCTGCAGCGTGGTTTTCGAATACTTCCGCAAGAGAATTCCCACTTATTTCGACCGTTGAGGAAGCGCTACCACCGGCCAGCACTGCCGGGATCTTGATTTGAGCCATGAGAGAGATTGGTTTGTGTGATACATAAACCGCACGTCAGCGGAAATAACAGCACAAAGCGACCACATTGGGGATAATCTGCTTATTTGAGTTCAGGGCGATTCACGGCCGAAAAGAATGCGACACGGGTCCGTCGGGCTTATCGCTCGGCAGGTCCTTATATTATGTATGAGCGATCTTGACCTTGATCCGACGCAGTTAGACCGATATTCGCGTCACATTATTATGAACGATGTTGGTCCAGAAGGACAAAAGAGCCTCTTAGATGTCGATGTTCTCGTTCTTGGCGCTGGTGGACTTGGTGCGCCGATTATTCAGTACCTCGCTGCTGCAGGAGTCGGGACACTTGGAATTGCCGACGATGACCAAGTGGAATTATCGAATCTTCAGCGACAAGTCATTCATGGAAATGACGACGTCCACAGAGCAAAGGTAGATAGTGCAGCAGAATTTGTTGAACGTCTTAATCCCGACGTTGACGTCATAAAACACAATACTCGCGTCAGTACAGACAACATCGAGGCGCTTATCGAAAAGTATGATTTTGTCGTCGATGGGACTGACAATTTTCAGACACGATACTTGGTGAACGATGCGTGCACTTTGGCTGGAATTCCCTTCTCTCATGGCTCAATATTCAAGTTTGAGGGACAGATTACAACATTCACCAATAACGAAGATTCACCATGTTACCGGTGTATGTTCCCTGAAGCCCCACCAGAAGGGATGGTCCCTAACTGTGCAACCGCTGGGGTTTTAGGTGTACTTCCTGGAACTGTCGGATGTATACAAGCAACAGAGGCTGTAAAGGCGATTATTGGGAAAGGCGACCTGCTCGATGGACGAATGGTATTCTACGACGCGCTGAATATGGAATTCGACACGGTCGAGATACCGCAAAAAAGCGACTGCCCTGTCTGTGGAAAAAATCGAACGATCGACTCGGTTCATGATGTCGAATATTCTGAGTCCTGTGCAATAGATCTTGAGCGTGATACGAACCCAGGAGTCTCGGTAAATTAGTTCCTGTTTCAAACATCACTGTCGGCCCTCTCGCCGGACTATTCAGCCAAATCTCGGGGCGTTTCGCATCAAGCGAACACATGAGTTGCAAATCTCTGTGTTCCAAATGCGGTCTGAATTCTTCGGCCTGAAGCTGGAGGAGGATGTCAATAGAGAGGTAACCCAGTTTTATTCTTCCAATCGTTAACATGAGTATATGTCTGATTGGATCGGAGAGACATTCACGAGTGACGTCGGCTGGGCTCATCTGACACGACTCGTTGACATTGGGAATCGGATGGCTGGAAGTGAGGGCGAACGGCGTGCGGCTGAGGCAACGGTTGATGCATTATCCACGGTCGGTGCCAGAGATGCGCGATTGGATGAGTTCAGCCTTCAGGGCTGGACGCGTGGTGATGCAGAAATCAGTGATAATGGCGAACAATATCACACCATCTCCTTGCCGCGTAGTCCTTCCGGAAGTGTCACAGGCGAGTTGGTTGACGTTGGACATGGACTTCCGTCAGACTTCAGCCGTGATCTCGAGAATAAAATTGTGTTGGCTGCGAGTGATATGCCAGAGTGGTTTAACAGATATGTTCATCGCCGTGAAAAATATTATCATGCCGTGGAGGCTGGCGCAGCCGCGTTCATTTACAGAAATCACGTTGAAGGGTGTCTCCCACCAACCGGAAGCGTTGGGACTGAAGATGCCCCTGTGGGAAGTATCCCAGCTGTCGGGGTTTCGAAAGAAGTAGGAACCCGATTATCCCGACGATCTGACGGTGAGCCTGTCACTGTGGAAGTTGATGCGGAGATTCATGAAGCAACCAGCCAGAATATCCACGCTGACCTTGGCCCTGCAACTGAAACCGAGGTTCTTCTCACGAGCCATGTTGATGCTCACGATATTGCAGAGGGGGCGACTGACAATGCTGCAGGGACAGCGATGGTAATTGAGGTCGCACGAGCACTAGCCCAAAGAGAAGACGAGTTAGATACTCGGGTCCACTGCATAGTTTTTGGAGCCGAGGAAGTTGGTCTCGTTGGGTCAAATCACGATGCGGAACGCCGACCGTCTGAAAATATAGTTGCGGTCGTCAATAATGACGGCGTCGTTCGAGATCGGACGCTGTCCTGCTACGCGCACGGATTTGATGAACTCGTGACCACAGCCGAGCGAATCAAAGATAGACTGAGTCATCCGATTCATGCGCCACCAGAGATGAATCCACATAGCGACCACTGGCCATATGTCAGACAAGGTATCCCTGGATATCACATTCGGTCTGACACTGGTGACAGGGGGCGCGGCTGGGGACATACACATGCGGATACGCTTGACAAGTTAGCAGTGCGAGACCTGCGCGAGCAAGCAATCTTACTTACCGAATTAGTTATTGAATTGGCAAATAATCCGACAAGAATGTCACGTCGCACTCACACGGCAATCGCCGAGCAACTGGCAGATGAAAATCTTGCCGAGGGAATGCAGATTATCGGTGACTGGCCATACTAATTTGGAAGGAGAAGACGTTTGCACGCAGCAGGGATATGTCTAAGTGTACAGTCAGGGTTGACCTTAGCAGAGGTCACCTTTGTTCTAATGAGTTTCCAGCCGCTTTGACGTATGTTTTGCGCGGTAGTATCCGTCGCAAAAATGTTCGAATTTTGTGTTTGATGCCCGGGATAACGATTCGCTCTTTATTCATTAATCCGTCATACCCAGCTTGAGCAACTGCTGTGGGATCCATCAACTCTTCTTTCTTGAACCCTGTTTCCTCGTAATTACCACGGCTCATAAAGCCTGTATCTGTTTCTCCAGGGCATAGGGCGGTGACAGTCACACCCTCATCAGCAAGTTCCTCAGCCAACGCTTCTGAAAATGACCGTTGATAATGTTTCGCAGCTGAATAAACTGCACTCTTTGGGAGTGGTGCAAACCCAGCTGTCGAGGCCGTATTGAGAATATATCCGTGATTACGCGTGACCATGTCTCGTGCAATCAATTTTGTAAGTTTGGTAACTGTGAGTATATGTAAATGTATGAGATTCATTTCCTCACTTAATTTAGTGTCGACAAATTCGCCATATATACCAAATCCCGCATTATTCACGAGCACATCTATCACACGTGTTTGAGATTGAATCCGCTCATACACTGTATTCGCGGCGTCAGACGCAGACAGATCTGAGACGATTACGGATGTATTAATCCCATGTGTTGTTTCGAGCTCTTTTCCTACTGTCTGAAGTTGCTCTTCGCTTCGGGCAATGAGTACCATATCATAGCCATCAGCGGCGAACTGCTTCGCCAGTTCATACCCGATACCGCGTGATGCACCCGTGATGACCGCTGTTTCATCAGCAGACTGAGATGAAGACACATTTCTATCACCTATCTACAAAAAATAAAGCTTTCCTGAATGTGTGGTCTGGCGCGTTATCTACCGCGAGCCCTACAGTGAGGATATCATCAAAATAGATAACTGATAGCGTCGATTGAGCAGTGGTGCACACGTGTCTCAAGAGTCTGACGAGCGACTTTGGTGCATAGAGGAGCTCATCCTGGCCGAGAAATGCTATTTAGAAACGATATCGTACTGCGATTTTTGTCCGTAATATATAGATATTGTGCCTAACATCATTTTTTGCACGCTTAGCGTAGCTAAATCAAGGAGGTGTGACACCCGAAACGAGTGGTGTTAAGTATGACCCGCACGGTGAAACATCCAATGAGCGTTGAGGGAACCATTTCGTCGGTGTCGAGATATGCTATTCTTGGCTGCGGCAGCGTCGGCTATGCCGTCGCTGAAGAACTCATCGCTGAGAATAAGGATGTCCTCATTCTGGATAAAGACGAATCACGCGTTGAGTCTCTCCGCGATCAGGATCTTAACGCTAATCAGCTCGATATTGCCGAGCCCGAGTCTGTTGAAGTCGTAGCTGATAGAGAAGTCGTCCTCATTCTCTCCTCAGATATCGAGGCGAATAAAAAAGCAGTCTCTTCGATTCGTGAGCGCGGTGGTGAGCAGTTTATTGTCGCGCGAGCATCAGATCCGGTCACAAAGGATGAGTTGACAGAGATGGGTGCTGATGTCGTGATTAATCCATCTGAGGTGATTGCTGACTCAGCCCTCCGCTCTTTAGAATCGGGTGAGCTCGAATACAAGGCAAAACAGTTGAAAGAGGTACTCAAACAGACATCTGGTCAACTCTTAATCGTCACACATAGTAATCCAAGTTCTGATTCAATCGCTTCAGCAGTCGCTTTACAGGCAATCGCAGAGGAGAATGGTCTCACAGCGACGATTAGCTACAATGGTGATATTGGTCATCATGAGAATCGAGCGTTTGTTAACCTGCTTGGCATTGAACTCACATCATTGACCGGTGAGAAAGATCTTGCTGAGTACGACTCTGTCGCGCTGGTTGACCACATAGACTCAGAGACACGTTTTTTCGAACCGCATGTCAATATCTTCATTGATCATCTTGAACCAGAGGTGGATATCGAAGCAGATTTCACTGATATTCGGCCAAATGTTTCCTCAACGTCAACTATCTTGACGAAGTATCTCCAAGAATTCGACTTGGCTCCGAGTGAGATCGTTTCGACAGCACTTCTGTATGGAATACGTTCTGAGACAGTTGATTTTAAACGCGAGACAACACCAGCGGACCTGACTGCGGCTGCGTATCTCTATCCGTTTACTGATCACGACACTCTTGAACAGGTTGAATCTCCCTCGATGTCGCCAGAAACGCTTGATATTTTAGCCGAGGCGATTCAAAGTCGCGAGGTTCAAGGGAGTCACCTGGTATCTAACGCGGGATTTATTCGAGACCGAGATGCGTTAGGCCAAGCTGCACAGCACCTACTCAAACTTGAGGGGATTACAACGACAGCAGTTTTCGGAATCGCCGATGATCAAATCTATCTCTCGGCCCGTTCAAAAGATATCCGAATGGATATTGGCCGACTGCTTGAGGATACCTTCGCTGAGATGGGCGAAGCTGGAGGGCAGTCCACACAGGGTGATGTCGTCATTCCACTGGGGATATTCACTGGAATTGAGACCGATGAGGAGAATAGAGATACTCTTTTACAACTCACTGAGGAAGCTGTCCGTCGAAAACTATTCTCTGCGATGGGAGTTGAGGGGACAGAGAGTAGTAACGGAGGATAACTTCAGGAAGCAACAACAGACTCGTTTTCGTTCTCTTCGTCTGCGGGATCTTTTATTCGTTCAATGACATCATTGATAAGAATCACATCTCCAACTGCCCGCACCCACCGATAAGGAATAATCACTCCTTTGCCTCGTTCGATCCGCCCCTCAAACAACTCTGTGTTCAGTTGTGTCAATGCCAGTCCAGTGACTGCACGTCTCTCTTTGAGATCTAATCGAACGTCTTCAACCTCACCCACGAAGACACCGTTATTTGAATACACCTCACGACCCACCAATGTAGTAATCTCTTCAGTTGAATCGTCCATGTGCCGACTGATGAGAGCATCCTTCTTAACTGTACTGCAGGTGAGTTTATTTAAACTCGTCAGCGGAGAGACGGACAATTAGCGTCTCTGAGACATTGCGAAGGTCATACCTCGGAATCGTCTCATCTGCCCCACGTGTTACATATAATGGCTCAACCGGGCGGTTTTTTTCAATTCCGTATACGGCCAAATATTTGCCACTCTCTTCAGGCTCAACTTCCCCATTTCGCACCGCCTCAGCGAGAGATCGACTTAGCCACTCAGTATCAGAAATACTTGACTCTTGAATGAGTGAGAGTGCCACGAACCGGGTCAGATACCAGTTTAGATCGTTACACAGTGTGATTGCAGTCCCAAGGCTGACAGTCTCAACTGCGAGAGAGTTGGTAAATGGTTCAGAGATTTCATATGTTGAAAGCGCATCGCGCGCTGTTTCCCGGGAGAGTAGCTCATATTGAACCCCTGTTTCTGACGTTCCAATGAAGCATACTTGAGTCATGATTGAGATATTTGATGTCGTAGTGAGTTGTCCCGACTTACTCACCGGTCGAAGACAGTTGTCTTGAGAGCAAGACTCTGTCTCCAGTGCCCGCAGATTCTCAAATCCCCATCCGAAAGTTCATGATAGGGTGTCCACGCCTTGACACCACTCTCGGAGTTGTCCAAGTTCAGTTCGGATTTGATTTCTCTGAATAGTTCCCTTGTTTGAGATGGAAGAGTTGAAATGTAGGCACAGGATTATATCTGAAGATAGTGGAGTCGTTTATGTAATAAATCTGTTGGATTGTCAGATGTCCCCTCTGTTTTCTCTGCTCAGACACTTTGTTCGCCCTCTCAAGCATCATATTTTCTGATCGTGCGAATACCTGAGTAAGTCAATATAATCGAGTGCAGACGGAGACATGATCTTCCTGTCACTGAACTCACATCCGAACCGAGGTTATTAGTTCGTATCAAGCCACTCGGTTGCGCACTGCTGATTACAAAACGCCAGTAACCATCGCTCATGCGTCAGTTTTGATCCTTCCTTTGGATTCCGCTCGCGGTCAAGTTCTACCTGATAATGTGGATGCATTAAGTTCACTGACTCCCCACATTCTGGACACTGTTTATCAGACTCCTTCCATTGGCTACACGGTGCTACTTGTCTTACATTCCATTCACCACTCACCGATGGTGGGGGCCTAGCAGGTACGCTTGTCATATTGAATTGTAGGGACTCAGCACATCTAAATGTATTTTTGTATGAATATTCGGGTAGATTACGATTATAATTGAATCTGTTAGTTGATTATCGTATATTTCTTCCAATAGTGACTAAATGAGTGTTAGAACGTGTCAAGCTCTCCTTGGATGGCTCGGGCAGTTACCTCCGAAACGTCGCTCAACCCTTGTTCAATTATCTCGTGTATTTCTGGCTCGATCGCATGTAGGTCGTGTCCAGCATCAGTCACAACCTTTGCATCAGCCACGTGTGGTTCGTCAATTGGCCGGCCGATCTGGGAGAGTAACCGAATCTGTAAATCGCGAATTCCGTCAACCTCCTGTACGACCGTACGCGCAATCTCAGTCGAAAGAAGATTATATATCTTACCGATATGGTTAACCGGATTCTTTCCAGAGGTCGCTTCCATACTCATCGGGCGGTTAGGTGTAATGAGACCATTTGCTCTGTTGCCCCGACCGACTGACCCATCATCACCCATCTCTGCACTTGTTCCAGTGACTGTTAAATAAATTGACCCTGTTTCGTACTCATCAGCGGTATTGACTGCTACTGTTACCTCCCGGTCGGTGTATGACTCGGCGAGAGACTTGACAGAATCACTCACAGCATTAACTGCATCGTCGTAGGCATCCAAAGACGAGAGATATTTACCCACCATCGCCACTGCAACTGTAATATCAATCGTCTCATGCTGTCGTTTTCCCATCACTTTTATATCGGGACCAACCTCCGGATGAGCGTCAGCGTATTCTCCATGAAGATACGTCTCGATAGCACGAACAATCTGCTCTGTCTCAGTCAACGGCGCATGACCAACGCCGAATGAGGTATCGTTCGCCATCGGAATCTCGACCGTATCCTCCCCGAAAACATCCTGTAAGTCACCAGACCCCTGTCCAAGGCGGACATTGACAACCACATCCGTCCCAATCGAGAGCTCTGGAATATTCTTCTCTAAATACTCCCGTGCCGCTGTCAGGGCTGTTGAATTCACTGGCAAGCGCTCTCCTTGGTACTCCTTCGTAGCTCGACCAACGATCAGGATATAAATCGGTTCCAGCATCTCACCACCGTTATAATCAGGTGCAGACTTACCAGCGACTAACTGCGTTTCATCTGTGTTGTAGTGTAGCACCCTGCCGACACGCTCCAAGTATAGATTCGAGAGAGCCCGTGAAACTGCCTCAGCAATCCCATCGCAAATCGAGTCAGGATGACCAATTCCCTTCCGCTCTACTATTTCAACCGCTTGGTCTTCGACTGCTCGGCGCTCTGCGGCCTCAATCGAGATATTCCGAGAGGTCATTATACTATTCTTAGCATACGGTGTGCTATAACTTGCGGATAGTATCTCTGACCGTATTATAACCTTAAGTAATAAAATGAGAGGTTTCAAAGGATTGAGACCGTTTTCAGTTGTCATTCCGTAGTTTCATTTCGAGATAAGACTCACGCAGATGCGTCGTCGGGTCGATTCCCAGTCCAGAGGCGAACTCACGGATTCTGTTGCTCGCAACCTCAACATTCTCCTCTCTCTTTATCTCGCGCTCTATTTCAATGAACTCTCCGACCTCTTCGACATTATCTAGCGTAATCTCAAATTGTTCGATTTCATATACCTCTCTATGCTTTATGACTGCAGCAGCGATCTCAAACCCAAGTGATTCGATAATCTGTACGAGACTTTCTTCCGAGCCAACTTTGATCTCGTGCTCTGGGCGTGTTTTCGAGCTTTCCTCTAACTTCGCCCCCTTATAAGTAAGATACGTCGTTGCAACTACCTGTTGAGATGCTGAATCATCAGTTGGTCTCTCGGTGCGTATCCGTAGTGCCTCATCCGTTTGTGCGAAGTCACGGTGAGGCGCATTATAATATCGATCCCTCTGAGTAAGTTCCCCACAGCGGATCGCTTCCCGCTGTTGTAACTCACGTCTTACACTATCGTGCTCTGCTGGGAGCTTTAGTTCGACCTCAAACATCGTTTGTGCTTCGTATGCGATCCGTTTAATACCCGGATTTGTGCGTTATCTTCGTTCGATATGTATCAATAAACCCGTCATCCGATTATTGCGCCGCGAAACGTGATTCTTAAGAGTTAGACGAGAGTTATTCGGGACATGAGCGATGAATCGCAGGCGAACGGGGAAACTGATGAGTCAGTAGGCATTCAAGATGGAGACTTTATTCGGCTCTCTTACACTCTACGGACTGCCGAGGACGGACGAGTTGTTGATACGACTGATGCAGAAACAGCCGAAGAAGCAGAGATCGATACTGATGAGTATGACTTTGAGCCCCGTATCATCGTGGTCGGTGCTGGGCACTTATTTGACGCAGTTGATGAGGAGCTTGTCGGCGCAGAACCAGGTGATGTGGGAACAGTAGAAATTCCAGCTGCAGAGGCATTTGGTGAGTATGAGGATGACCAGGTACGAACAATCAGTGCCTCAAAAATCGATGAGGATGACCGATACCCTGGTGCGCAAGTTCAATTAGACGGTGAGCAGGGGCAGATTGTAACGATTGTCTCTGGCCGCGCGCGCGTCGACTTCAACCACCCACTTGCTGGTGATGATCTTGAATATGAGTACGAGATACTCGAAGAAGTCGAAGACAGAGATGAACGTGCAGGCTCTCTGCTCGGAATGTATTTACAGGAAGTTCCTGAGGTACGAATTGAAACCGACGTGGTCGAGGAAGAGCAAACTGTTGCGGTTGAAGAGACTGAGGAAGCGGATGAAGACGAAAACGAAGACGATAATGACGAACCTACGAAGGAAGTCGTTGAAGTCGAAAAAGAGACGCTCTATATCGAGGCGACGCCTCAGATGACGATGAATCAACAATGGCTGTTTCAAAAGCAGCAGATCGCCCAAGATATTATCGACCGATTAGAGTTGGACCGTGTAATCGTTCAGGAAACCATCGAGGGAATGGGTGGAATGATGGGCGGTCTTGGAGGGATGATGGGCGGCGACGGAATGTCTGCAGGAGACATTGAAGATGCAGTCGAAGACGTTGATGTAGATGCTGACGAGCTAGCCGCTGAACTCGAAGGATCCCAAGAATAGGGTCATCTATCGTATCCTTGCGACAGTGCTGTTACCCATCATAGTAGGTGTGAGTACCTCGGAGCCAGACAGAAATCTGTGCTGACTCTAAGGTTTATTTCTCAAGACACGTGCCCCCGAGAGGGTTTGGCGGTATCGTCTGAAATAATACCTCATTCCGGAATGGCGGACTGTGTTCCGCTGTCTTAGCGACTGTGTTGAGGTCGCTACAGATGTGTTTCTTACTCTCTGAGAAAGTATCACACATATTGATACAGATTAGAGATGGCCTGTTTAAATGCCAGATGGACTTGTGTTGATCGGAGTGGCGCTGGGTCAAATGGGACTACCGAAAGTAGCGGTGACTCGAAACAGTCCGCAACCGAGTGGTCATGCTCTGTGGTTTTGACACACATGACACCTAAACAAGGGGCTTTAAGCGTCGTAGCCATCGTGATCGTCTTCAACGTATCAGTAATGCTCGCAGTCGTTGGGGTCGTTATTGCGATGATTGCGCTTGCGAATCTTAGCGGGATCGCTGCGGCTGGCGTGGCCCCTGCAGGGCAGTCAATATACACCATCTCTTGTGCGGTTTCTAACTGAGCAAGCCGGCTCTGAAGTTGTGACTTCGACTGTGGTGTTTCGATAATTGTCGTTGTGTCATCTGGGTCGATGCTGCGCGTAAGCGTTGATGAGGACGCCTGCGGTGCGCCTGCTCGGGCGCTGAGATTTGGAAGAGTAATATCGGCGTCGATAATGATCGTGGCTTCAGGCGTGCTCCGTGCTAACCCGACAGTTGACGTGGTCTTTCCACATCCGCCCTTACCACCTGCAATTGCAATCATACTACCACTGCCGGCCTTACTATTGAAGTGCTTCAGGCTAACTCATGGGAGCGTTTCACAGGCTCAGTCTTGACAACAACCACCAGACTCAGCCCCAAAGTCAATTTCAAGTGGCGCAGATATCTGTCTGTTGACTGTCTCCAAGCGCTGCTGTAGCTCATCCTGCGCGGTTAAATAGTCGTTCATTTTCGGCATTGAGTGAAGCTCTTGTTGGGCCTGCTGAAGCTCTTCTAAAGAGTCCTTAGTTGCATTCCCGGCATTTCTTGCCTGCATGAACGCCGTGCGTTTCTGTTCAAAAGTGGATATTTGTGACTGAACTGCCTGGTCAGCTTCAACCGCTCGCCTTGCCCTGACAAATCGCTTATACTCAGGCATCTCGGCAATGGCTTCGCCCAGTGACTCGCTCAACTCTCCGATTTGGTCTTTTTGAATGCTCATGAATGAATGTTTGTGAGCAGCTATTTGAACTATTCGTGCAGGAAACCGTGGAACCGACAAAAAAGCTCAACTGTGGAGTGCCGAAAAATTCAGGCGGATTCATTTCAGTTGTCGTTGTCCCCATTCACATCCCCATCCTCACGCAGCGGTTGACTGGAGTCCCCTCGTCGGGAGACGCCGTTTTCAATGGCATAAAGCTTTGTTGTGAGTCCAGGGTGTTCAGTATTGAACGAACCAGTTCACGACGTCTCAGCTAGGTAACGCGAATCGTTATCGTAATCGTGGAACCTCGCTGGCTGAGGGACCAATCGTCGATGACGCCTGTGCGGGGAGGAAAATCTCTTTGACAGGGTATCATCTGCTACAACGCACTCTTTCGGTCGCGATTGGGAGGTACTCGCTGACGATATAACCGAAATCGAGCGTAAGAGCCACGCACACTTCGGAGGTTTGCTTCGTGGATTTCTGGTCAAGGATGAGAAGAATCTCAGAAGTGTGTTTCTTTCGCCGGGGTTATCTGTCCACACTTGATAAATCGATTAAATGAGTAACGAACCAGCCACAGAGGGTGACCTTCGGAATACTGGCATGTCGCTGAAACATGACCGCGAGTGGGATTATGAACTTGATCGGATCATTGAGGCGGTTGAGGAACGAGATGCGAGCCGGGTTGGACTTCAGTTTCCTGAGGGTCTCAAACGGCGTGGGCCAGCAGTCGCTGATGACCTACGTGCATCTGTCGCTGATGATGTGACATTTATGTTATCTGGACAACCGTGCTACGGAGCCTGTGATTTAGATACATATCTAATGCGTCGTACTGATGTGTTTGTGCACTTCGGGCACTCCCCGATGAAGGAGTCTGATAAGATTATTTACGTTCCACTGTTCTCAAATGTTGACCCGGTTCCAATAATGAAAGAGGCCACTGAGGAACTGCCAGAGGATGATGTCGGCCTCGTCACGACTGCGCAACATATGAACCGGTTCTCAGAGATGGTGGAGTGGTTAGAAACGCGTGGATTTAATGTACACACTCGCCGCGGAGATGATAGGCTAACGCATGAGGGACAAGTCCTGGGCTGCAACTATGCCTCGGCAGATATCGACGCTGACCAGGTCTTGTATGTTGGTGGAGGTAAGTTTCATCCGCTCGGACTGGCAATGGAATATCCCGAAAAACGTGTTCTGATTGCAGACCCAGTCAACAATGTCGTAACGCTTGCAGATACAGAGAAATTCATGAAGCAGCGATATGCCTCTGTTCATAAAGCGATGGATGCCGAGAAATGGGGTGTGATCTTCTGCACCAAGATCGGGCAAGGTCGGATGGAAGCAGCTGAAGAGATTCTATCAGATAACGATAATGCCTACCTCATCACCATGGATGAGGTGACACCAGATAGGTTACGGAATTTCGACATGGATGCGTTTGTCAACACCGGCTGTCCACGGATTACGACTGATGATGGACCACGCTTTCATAAACCAATGTTAACTCCACAGGAATATCACATCGCGGTTGGCAACGAGCCGCTTGAAGCGTTAGAATTCGATACATTCCACGGGACTTGGTAACAAACTCAAAAAGCCCTGAACAGGTAGAGGACAGACACGCTAAATGCGTATTTTCGAGCGATTCCATATGCTCAATGTTTTTTTGTCTGTATAGTATCTACGTTGTATGATACAGAGTGACTGGGGGCGGTGGCTCGTTGATGAAATTGAGCAAGCATCACCGACCGGATTGAAGATATGGTATCTTGGGTGTAACGGATTTATACTGAAAGCCAGCGACGGAACAACGATTGCTATTGATCCGTACCTCGGTCTAGGCGACCCACCTCGGACCGTTCGGATGATACCAGTCCCATTTAACCCGACTGATATCACAACCCTTGATACCATTTTGACGACTCACGAGCACACTGATCACACACACGGTCCAACACAAGGGCCAATGATGAACCAGACAGACGCACACTTGTTTGCCCCGCCTGCGTCAATGTCAAAGACCGTTTCACAAGAGTGGATTAATGAGTATGATCTCTCGGAGACTGACTTCATTGAAGTTGATGCTGGGCAGCAACACTCGGTGGGTAGCTTTGACATCTGTGTTGAGTCTGCTCATGACCCAGATGCCATTGATCCAGTCTCGTATGTAATCTCACACGGGGATTCAACGTTTTTCCATGCTGGTGACTCAAAGCCGTCACCAGAGTTTACCACCATAGGAAACCGATACGACATTGATCTGGGCGCAATCGCGTTCGGTTCTATTGGGTATATTCGTGATAAGGAAACTTGCGAGCCACAACGAACGAAATGGTATGCGACAGGTGATGAGCTGATTGAACTCGCAGAGTCACTACAACTGGACCGTGTTCTTCCCACACACTGGGATATGTGGAAGGGAGTCACGGCTGATCCTCATGCGCTTCATTCAAACGCTCGTAGCTACCGTTACCCGAAGGCAATTGAGATCGTGGAAATTGGCGACTCAGTGACGGTGTGAACTACCCTGCTTGATTGTACGGTGTTTGAGGACAGGAGTTTTTGCTCCTGATAATTCTACATGTGGGGTACCCACACAAAGCGCAGTCTTTATGAGCGCTGTCTTACCGATGCTCCTGAGATGTTCGAGAAAGAATATTCACCGTTATCGCAAGACTGAGGAGCCATTTGCCCTCTGTTGAACGTGGTCTACTGAGTGGGTTTCGCATTTCTGTCGGACTCAAACTTACAGGTGAAGACCAATAACAGTTGTATTGGCCTGTATCCTGCAGCAGGACAACGTGTAAACATGATGATGGCGTGTATCTCTTGCCCGACTGTAGCATCTTGTCAGCTGATCGAGCTGCGGTGCTTCCTAAGGGTGGATAGAAACAGGGACTCAGCGCCTTGCATTTGATTGAGCACCACGGGCCGCTATGCA
>JAQCNF010000077.1 GCA_028275165.1 Haloquadratum sp. | reverse complement strand
CGTAACTTTCCGCTCAGTTTCTGTCAAGGGGTTTATTCGGCTCTGTGGCGTATAATATGCTAATGGGAGCTGTCGACCCGGCATCGGACCCACCCGTTGAGACGCTCCAGTCTGTCTTTCACCTGTACGAAACCAGACGCGAAGACGGCCGCGTCGTATTCTATGGTGAGTCACTGGTGCCAGAGCAAATGCTAATCCGAGAAGTCTGGCCAGCGTTTCGCCAAGCGGGTTACGAAGTTGAATTTAGCTCATCTGCGGCGAATGAGGATGTAGTTATCGCTCGTCCGATGGAAACTGGGATTGACGGGATTCCATGGAAAAACATCGGATTGTTCGTCTCGACTGTCATCTCAACGCTACTAGTCGGTGCATTTACCTGGTATTATATTCCGGTTTCAGCAGCAATCGAAAATCCGCTTGTACTGCTCAGAGCGTTACCATTTACTGCTGCTGTGCTCGGAGTTTTGATGACTCACGAACTTGGACATTATCTGATGGGACGATATCATGGTGTGGACGTATCACTTCCATACGTCCTTCCATTTATTTTCCCGTTCGGGACATTAGGAGCGATTATACAGATACGTGGACAGATGCCTGACCGAAAGGCGTTATTCGATATTGGTGTTGCCGGACCGTTAGCCGGGTTGGCTGCAACGACCTGCGTGACCATTATTGGGCTGACGCAATCACCAATCACAATCCCGGCGCGCGCGCTCGAACAGTCAGGGCAGATGATTATATTCAATAATCCGCCACTGCTGGATATCTTAGCGATGTTCATTGGTGAACCGACGACATATGCAGACCCACGAGCCTCGGTCTCGCCGATCATTATCGGAGGGTGGCTTGGAATGTTTTTCACACTCCTGAATCTTTTGCCTGTCGGGCAACTTGATGGTGGTCATATCCTTCGTGCGATGCTTGGAGGAATGCAGGAACGAGTTGCTGTCATTGTCCCGGTGTCACTATTTGCGTTAGCTGGATATCTACATTATATCCAAGGATACGCTCTGAATGAATCGGTTGGACTGTGGATGTTCTGGGGGCTTCTGTCTACATTCATTGCATTCAAGGGACCAGCGAATCCGGTTGATGAACAACCACTTGGATTAGGACGATTTCTTATCGGTCTCGCCACTTTCACACTTGGGGCACTCTGTTTTCTGCTCGTTCCAATCGAAGTAGCGACAATGTGAATCAATTTACCATCGGTCTTGAGAGACCCATTGTTTGCCGACAGAAGCGGGTGAAACACTCTCTCAACTATGATGCTGGTGTCTCGGCTTTGTTCCCTATTAGAAACCGAAGATGTGAGCTTCCGTTCCCATAATAACGCTTTGCGTCTCGAACCAGTTATCTCCGAGGTCGTTCACCCGATACGAAGCACACTCGACAACAGCCGCTCACCTTCCTATTAAATGGCGGGATAGAAGCTGTCGACCTTACAGTTGAGCAAGGCGAAAGCTCATGTGGCATAAAGCCGACGAAAGAGAGGCTATGCTCAGAACGCTCGGCTGGATATCGCAGTTGCTCGCCATGTGCGAGTGCGAAGGCAGCTTTGATCCTGCGACACGCGCTGGAAAGCATGCCCTTGGTAACAATTGGGCGGCAACGTGCGAAGCTGGCCACGCGAAAGCGTCTGTGAGCCGCCGAGGAAACGCGTAACCCTCATATCCCTATCGGGAATCCCACGGGTGAAATTGTGGGAGGAGGTCAAGCGCTACCACGAGAATCGGTCCAGTTGACCTACCCACATAATCTTAGCTATGCTTATTCATCGCCGTGTGTATATCCCGTGTCAGGGAGTGGTTCTGAGTCGAGAGTGATACCACCTGTTGAAGATTGGACTTCACCGATAGCGTGGAGTGATACAGGGCAGGCCTCTTTAGCTGCCGAAAGAGTTTCACTCGGGACAGTGAAGACCAACTCGAAGTCCTCACCGAATGTGAGTGCTTGTGACAGTGCTTCCGACTCTGACGAGACATACTCACTGAGTGTCGGATGAACTGGAATGTCATCACGAGTGATTGCAAACCCAACATCACTCGCTTCACCCAGTTGATGAAGTGATCGGGCCACGCCATCAGAGGAATCCATCATCGCTGTTGCATACTTCCCGAGCCCAACTCCTGCTCGAACACGGGGAGTGAATTGAAATAGACTATTTCCTTGATCTATGTTCCCTTCGTTAAACGCACACAGCGCAGCCGCAGTCTGTCCAAGTGTGTCTGTGACACAAACCACGTCTCCAAGTGCGGCCCCACTACGACTGACTGCATCAGGTGATTCGCCAATCGCTGTGGTTGCGACGGTGAGTTCATCTGTCGTATCCAGGTCACCCCCAACATACTCTGCACCAACGACAGAGCACACGTCTGAGGCGCCACGAAGAAACGCAGAGAGTTTGGACGCACTGAATGCCGGCACGCCATAAACTGCAACGGCTGCGGTTGCCGTGGCTCCCATCGCCGCGAGGTCCGATAGAGACGCACCAACTGCTCGCCAGCCTGCTGTATAGTGGCTGACGCCGTCAGGGAAATCCGTACTCTCGTGTAACATATCAGTAGTAATGAGGATATTATCGGCTGTTGGGAGTGGAAGTGTCGCTGCGTCATCACCTGCAGGAGTCAGTGTATCCGATATCTGTGTGAGGGCCGTTCGCTCATCCATGTGTGTATACCGTCGGCTAACTTACAAGTAGCCTTGGTCCGCTTCGATGGGTTGATAGGATTCTCACATCATTGGATATTACATGGAAAATGCGAACCTTCGGGCTGGCATCCTCGGATTCGGGGGAGTGATCGGAGTGTTCGCTGTTCTATTCTACTTTGCTGGATTCAATGCACTACTGACGACACTCAGGGGCGCCAACAGTCAGGATATTACGTTGGTAGTCCTCGCAATATTTGGGTGGCTCATATCCTGGAGTGTCTCTCTGAAGATCGTGCTACATACATTAGATATCGATCTCTCATATCCCGGCTCATTTTTCATTTTCGCAGGAGCAATGTTTTCGAACAACGTTACACCATTCGGACAGGCAGGTGGAGAGCCGATTGCCGCATATCTCATTTCGCAATCGGTTGATGCGGAGTATGAGCGGGGACTCGCCGCAATTGCAAGTGTTGACGCACTTAATTTCATTCCCTCAATCACCATTGCGCTCACCGGGGTGAGTTATTTTGCAACGGAAGTGGCACTCAGTGCAAATGATGGCGTCCTCTTCGCACTCATCGCAGTTGTCTCGCTCGCCGTTAGCGTTCCGACGCTGGCATATGGTGGATGGCAGCGGCGACAGAGAATTAAATCCAAGATAGCTGATTGGCTTGTCCCACTTGTTCAAGCGTTCTCTCGTCGGATTCCTCGTCTCTCTGTCCCTGAACCAGCAGGCATCATACGTCGAATTGAGAGGTTTTTTCAGGCAATCGAACGCGTTGCAACACAGCCAAAACAGTTGGCAATGGCACTGACAGCGTCGACACTCGGATGGACTGCACAAATGATTGCGTTATGGCTAGCTTTTCAGGCAGTCGGCGTCAGCATTCGCCTGAGCATCGCTTTGATTGTCGTTCCGATTGCAGCAATCGCGGGAGCGACGCCGCTACCCGGAGGAGCAGGCGGTATCGAAACAGCACTGGTCGTTTTGCTGATGGCTGCACCATTACCTGGCGTTTCAAAGGCGATTATTGTCGCTGCAGTCGTCATTTTCAGAAGCGCAGTGTATTGGATACCGATCTTTATCGGCGGTGGAGTAGTGGCTTGGATTGGAAGTGTGAGTCGTATCAAATAAATGGGCGAAATGATACGATGAATTTAAACGAATTAATCTGATAGCATTTATATGGTAAGTGTCTACGATGTTCCGGCAGATGCCCTAATTGAGGAAGTCGCTGATCGGCTCGAAGATCGAATAGAGGAGCCCAGCTGGATCGAGTTTACCAAAACTGGCGAGATGAAAGAACTCCCACCGAAACAGGACGACTTCTGGTATGTCCGTTCGGCGTCACTACTTCGGAAAGTTGCAATGAAAGGTCCAATTGGTGTTGACCGCCTCTCAACTGAGTATGGGGGACGCAAGCGAGGGACAACCCGATATCAAGTTGCGTCTAATCGCTCTGCGAGTGGATCGAAGAAGATTATTCGCCATGCACTACAGCAACTTGAAGAAGAGGACCTCGTCGAGACTGCAAAGGGCCAAGGTCGGCGTATCTCCGGCACGGGGCAGAGCTTCCTAGATAACGCGGCTGCGGATGTAATCGAACAACTCGATCGACCAGAACTTGAGCGATACGCGTAGACACTCTTTATAGAGATTTGAAGATAAGACAGGTGAGTGCGAGGCTGTGTTCAATATCCAGCCTGTAGCAGCCATCGTGAATACTCCGTTGAACTCAAGATTTCTCCACGTATACAGTGCTCATCTGTCAAACATGGTGATTGTCTGACCGGCGACTGTGTGGGCATCGTCAAGAAGCTCAAACGAAAGGTCTCTATCCTACAGATAGACAAGGCGGGTGCCTCGGAGTATGATGCAAATATCTGACGTGATGACTCCTCCGTGGAAGACCTCAACCCCCAGAGTATGTTTGGCGGCGGTGGAACGCTCAGAACAAGCAAGATGTGGCGTGGCGACAACTCATCACCCTCCTCAGATATAAAGCCGACCTGTACAGCTGTCAGCTCAAGCAGGTTGAGGCGCGAGGCGCTACCAAGGAGTGTGCGAACTGTGGCGTGGAGACAGCGAAACCCATCTGGATCCGGGAACACCCCTGTCCGAGTTGTGGATTCGAGACGGATAGGGACGCGAACGCAGCGATAAATGTTCTCAACAAAACGGTTTCTGAACGACGGCTGGGATGACCCGAAGACACGCCCGTGGAGACTGTGACCGCTATGGATACGACTCACTTCGAGTCCGTGTCTGCAGGTCACGTCGTAGAAACGGGAAGCCTTGTTGACCCCGGGGCGATTCACGAGACTCCTAAGCACGTGTGATACCGCATTCTGACTCTTCGACGTGGGTGTACGAAAATTCAGCCGGCTGGGGTATGACACGGTGTGGTTTCTCAGGGGTTAACTGGATACGCGAGCTTCAGGGTGTGCAGACGTGCATCACAATGAAGAGCTGTCAGGAATAAGCGGTCCTCAGGTCCTTCACATACAACCAGGTTAAATATTTTAGTAGTGAACAGCCGCTCAGCGTCATCAAAGAGCGAAGTCGGGAGCGAGTACAGTGGGGATATAGCGTCAGGCAGGGGAATGTGCATCGTATAGAGTGAAGACAAACAAGCCGCTGTAGGTACGTGATCATTCTTGCCCAGCCTGTAGCTGTGAGGTAGACAGAGAAATGCGGCTGTCAACACTCTGTCCCGCGGCCTCTCGAAAGGGGGCTCGGAGTGAGAAATTCCGAAGGGACGTCTTCAGAATCGTGGACCGACTCTGATGTGCGAACGAGAGCTTCGCTCTCGTCAACGCCTGTGGAGACTGCGGTCGTGACGCGATGGACACAGATGACATCCCTGAACTGTCCGCGTATCGATGAATGAAAAGAGAAGCACTCGGCCTGTTCCGTCTGTAGAGCCCGTAATCGTTTTGAGCACTCCGTTATAATAATGTGTTAATGAGTGGATCACCTAACGACGACCGTCTTGAGGAGCTTCGGGAGCAGCGACTTCAGGAATTGCGGGACGAGAAAGGTCAACAACAGGAGGGCCAACGCCAACAGGAGGCAGCACAGGAGGCTGCCCGTGAACAGGCCGAAGCAAAGCAAGAAGCGCTGCTCAAACAACACTTGACCGACGACGCACGACAGCGACTCAGCGCAATCGAGATGTCGAAGCCAGACTTCGCAGAAAAGGTCAAACAACAACTCGTTGCACTTGCGCAGAGTGGTCGGATACAGGATCGCATTGATGAGGATCAAATGCGTGAGTTGCTTCAAGAACTCAAGCCTGATTCAAACAGTTACAATATCCGACGGCGGTAGGTTGCTGTGGAGGTTGCGCTCCTGTACAGTGGAGGGAAAGATTCGACACTTGCTGCATTACTGTTAGATTCCTTCTACGATGTCCGACTCGTCACTGCAACATTTGGGTTGACTGACAATTGGAAATATGCGAGCGCAGCGGCAGCGCACATCGGATATCCGTTCGAACAGATTCAACTAAACCGTGCTGTTGCAGAAACGGCAGTTGAGAAGATACTCGCTGATGGGTATCCGCGACAGGGTATCCAGACTGTTCATGAACATACACTCGAAGTCGTCGCTCAACGTGATATCGCTGCAGTTGCAGACGGTACACGGCGTGATGACAGAGTACCAACGGTGCCGCGAGCCCGCGCACAGAGTATCGAGGATAGACATGATATTGATTATGTATCTCCGCTTGCTGGATTTGGTCGGGGTGCTGTCGACCATCTGGTTGATCAGCGACTGGATGTTGAAGTGGGACCGTCAGAAACAGTGCCGAAGAGCGATTATGAAGTCGAATTGCGGACGCTGATCGCTGAGCTTGAAAATCCAGAGGTGGTGAGTCGTGTCTTCCCAGATCACGAGCAGACATACGTCAGAGGTATTCTGAAATGAATTCAGCAGACAGTCTTCGATTGTGTGAGTTGGCTCGGATCAACTGAGCATCGTATGATATTTACAGATGAGACGGCAGTTAATCAGATTCAAATATTGCCGATTGTAACGGAGCAGTCACGGTTAGAATATCAATAATGAAGCGTGCGTTTCGAATTGCATACGACGGACGTCCATTCCATGGGTTTCAGCGCCAACCAGACGTGCCAACTGTGGAAAACGAACTCTTTGCAGCCTTAGCGACGCTAGATATCTACGATCCAGTGTCCGAGTCAAGACCAACAGGGTACAGCGCGGCGGGTCGAACCGACGCCGGCGTCTCTGCAATCGCACAGACGGTTACGTTTGAGTGTTCGGAGTGGTGTCGACCAGTGGTGTTCGATTCTGAGCTCCCTCGCTCAATCCATGTGTACGCGTCAACAGAAGTTACAGACTCATTCCATGCGACTCATCAGGCGAGTTCCCGTCAGTATCGGTATCTGTTGATGGAGTCTTCACTTGAAGCCGAGCGCGCGCGCAAGGCAGCGATGCGGCTCTCGGGAAGACATGATTTTCAAAACTTTAGTTTAGATACGACTGGGACAGTTCGAGATGTGAGTATTACGGTCGAGTCATCACCGCCGTTTCTGGTTCTCAGTGTCGTAGCAGATGGGTTTCCGCGGCAGTTCGTGAGACGAATCGCTACCGTTATTCGTGGTGTCGCAAGTGGGATGCGAGATATAGACAGTATCGACACGCTACTCGCAGGACCCGTCCGAGGGGAACACGGAGTGGCGCCAGCGCCGCCAGAGCCACTCTTTCTTGCTGCAGTGGAATACCCACAGTGTGAGTTTCTCATTGACTCACAGGCACATAGTAGAGCTGTTGAAGCAATCGAAACACAATACCAGCAGGACCGACTTGAAGCTGGTGTGAGAGCTGAGATTGCTGAGTCTCTTCGTACAAGAGCAGCTGATCAGTAAGAGGATACCACTTATCTGGATTGATCATGCTGACCGCAGCTGCAATAAAAGACACACTCAGAGCCATCGCGAAAATAGACAGATATGAGTTCCCGTGATGACTCCAAGTTCGTCTCTTGAATCACTTCAGTTGACCCCGAGGCGGAAGCGGTTCACAGCCACTGAGTTCAGATAAAGAATTGTCATGTCGTCGTTGTCTTATCGGGAAGTTTCAAGAGTAAAACCGGTCAGGGCGGGGAAGATGTCAACTGACAGGACGGCAAAGCAACGCCTGAGATGGTCGGGTATTGACTGCTGCACGACACTGGTCTGAGTGACAAGTTTTAGCCGCCGCCTACACTCCATATGATTATGAGCAGCGTTCCTGAACGTGATGAGATTGCAGAGGATTACACTTGGGCGCTTGATGAGGTCTATCCAGATGCCGAGGCGTGGGAGGAGGCATATGCAGACGTCCAGGACCGGATCGAAGAACTTGAACAGTATGAAGGAGAGCTTGAGAGTGACGCCACAACGCTTCGAGAGGCATTAGAAGCACGTGAGACTGTTTTTCGGAAGCTTGCGACTGTTCGCAGCTATGCAACGCTACGAAGTGCTGAAGATACACGTAATCAAGAGTATCAAGCTCTCAAATCGAAAGCTGAAGCGGTTTCATCCGCTGCCTCCTCGGCAGTGAGCTTTATGAAACCCGAGCTTCAGGCAATCCCAGAGGATACACTTGAAACGTATTTAGAGCGCGAGCCAGCACTTCGATCGTACGAACATTATTTCGATGATGTACGAAGGACCGCTGAACATACACGGAGTCCAGAGATCGAGTCCCTGCTTGCAGATCTGGGCGAGGTGGCGGGGGGTTCGTCGGATATCTACAGTATGTTATCGAACGCGGATATGACATTCCCCACCGTTGAGCGACCTGACGGTGAAACGGTCGAAATCACACAGGGGAACTTTACGACTTTACAAAAACATACGAACAGAGACTTTCGAAAACGAGTGCACGATTCCTTTTATGATGAATGGGAAACCGTTCGTAACAGCGTAGGAACAGCCTTACAAAATAGCGTGCGAAAGGATGTCAAGTATGCCCGTGCGCGGAATTATGACACGGCGCTTGAGGCGGCACTCGATGGACCGAATATTCCGCCTGCGGTGTATGAGACATTAACAAATACAGTCCGAGCAAATCTTGACGTGCTTCACCAGCACGCAGAACTAAAGCGTCGGGCTCTCAATATCGACTCACTCAACATGTGGGATCTGTATGTGCCGATTACGGGTGATGAAGGCCCCACGGTTGAGTATGAGCAGGCGAAGCAATATATTATAGACGCTCTCGCCCCGCTCGGCGAAGCCTACCAGTCGAGAGTAGCGGAGGGATTAGAGAGTCGGTGGGTCGACGTGTATGAGAATAAAGGCAAACGATCTGGTGCATTTTCCGCCGGCACATACGATACACAGCCTTATATTCTCATGAATTATCAGGACACGATCTCCTCAATGTATACGCTGGCTCACGAACTTGGCCATTCGATGCACTCTGAACTTGCCAAGGAGGCCCAACCGTGGCATTACTCAGATTATACGATTTTCGTCGCGGAAGTGGCTTCAACGGTAAACGAGACGCTGCTCACACAGCACCTCCTTGACAACGTCGAGGGTGAAGCATTCCGCCGGCATATTCTCGATGAGTACCTCGAACGGGTGCGCTCGACACTGTTCCGTCAGACGATGTTTGCTGAATTCGAGGCTAAAATACACGAGTTAGCTGAAGCAGACCAGCCACTCACGCCTGATCGGTTCGATGAATTATATCGCGGATTAAAACAGACCTATTATCAACCCGCTGCTCTTGACGACCGGATTGATCGCGAGTGGATGCGCATCCCACATTTCTATTATAATTTCTACGTATACAAATATGCGACAGGTATCTCCGCAGCAATGGCGATTGTAGAGCGTATCCAGACAGAGGGTCCTGCTGCAGCGGAATCATATCGTGAGGCGCTCGCGATGGGTGGCTCTGCATATCCAGTTGCAATACTCGATCACGCTGGAGTCGATGTGACCGACAGCACATATATTGAGACAGCAATGGAAACACAGCGAGCGAATTTGGACGAAATGGAAGCGCTACTCAAGTGAGCAAAGCATCGCAAGCACCTTTCACTCAGGGGTGGTATAGTATTGCATGGGAACACAACCACCCCAACAGTCGATTGACTCAATTCCGCAGGAACTTGGTGAGATATTCGGGATATTCAGCCTGGTCGGTCTCGCGATGGGTCTCTCTGGTATTGTCGCAACAACACAATTGGGGGGTGGTAATCAACTGATTGCCGGATTGGCCACACTGGTTGTCATTACCGTCACCTTTCTTATCGGACCTGTAATAAGCTTGATTATCGGTCTGCGACGGGGAGAGACAGACTTAGCCAACAAGGAGAAGCTCATTGTCACTGCTGCTGGCACTGGTGGTGGATATCTCGTGATGATGGGTATCGTCATCGGTGTCCTGCTCGTTGGATTTTCGCTCACTGGTGATGGAACATCATCAATCACCGGCGGGCAGACAACCGTTGGGACAGGTTTCTCAGCTGAGGCATATATTACACCGATCATCGCAGTCACAGTCCCATCGCTGATTGCTGGGACTGGAGGTCACCTACTTGTCGGAATTCGCAATGTGTCGAACCCACGACAGGTTGTCCCATGGCGTGTCGTTGTCAGCGTCATTCTAGTGAGTGGAGTCGTCCTTGGAGGGGCTTTTACGATTCCCGATATTCTCTCGAATGACCCTCAAGTTGAAGTTGATGGGTCAGTCTCAGTCTCGGGTACATCGCTAAATGCAGATGCAACGGTAAATAATCCAACTGGGCAATCAGTGAGTAATACTATGCAGGTTGATATGATAGTTGACTCAACGGTCATCGCCAGCGAATCACAGTCATTCAGTGTTGAAGGCAATACTGCAACAAATATCTCAATTGAGCTGGTGACCGTTGAAGAGTTGGACACGAGCCAAATCACCGCTATTCAGCAAGGAAACTTTGAGTTACAGTATCGGATCAATAACCAGACTGTAGAGACGTATCCACAGTGATGCAGGCGATATTTAACCAGTTAGTTCTCTTGACTTTGCTACAGAGGGGATGGTATAGTTCAGGTATCACAAACACCCATCCCACAGCAAGAGATGTTCGAATACAGTACAAAACTCACACCCAATGTGGCTACTGGTCTGACTGTGAGAGGGTAGCGTCTATGCAGTACGGCATACATAGAGAAGGGAGATGTTTGTCGGAGTAGATGGATGCCCTGAAGGATGGCTTGCAGTCGTATACTCAGAGAGTGGGTTTGAAACGGCGAGAGTGTACGCGAGTATTACCGACATCTGGAATGCACATCGCAGCGCTGAGCGGATCTGTATTGATGTTCCGATTGGACTTCGCAATGACTCAAACGAGCCACGTGCATGCGACACCGCAGCCCGTCAAAAACTGAGCCCACACCGACACACGAGTGTCTTCCCGACACCAATCCGTCCAGCGGCTCGTGAGCCAACCTATACAGCTGCAAAGCAGGTACAAGAGGCATGCACTGATGGGAGTTTGAATCGTCAAACGTGGGGAATTACACCAAAGATCGATGAAGTCGATCAGTTTTTACTAAAGACTCCGCGTGCACGGGATGTGTTTCGAGAGTGCCACCCAGAAGTATGTCTCTGGGCATTTACTGGAGAGGCAATGCAGTTCTCCAAATTGGGTGAGCCGCGACGTGGATACTGGGAACGTGTCGATGCACTTCGAACTGTTGAACCAAGTGTATATGATCATCTCTGGGAGGCGACGAGGTCTGGTCTTGATGGAGCCAGCGATGACGACCTTATTGATGCTTTTGCGACAGCACTCACTGCTGTTGGCCCACGATCACAACTGCAAACGCTCCCAGCAGATCCCACAATTGATGACGAGGGACTTCCGATGGAAATCGTATATCGATCTCCCTCTGCACCCGAGTCGGATTCCTCCCACGGCTAAAGCCGTTGCCTTCCTCCTTGGTTCTGTGTGTCCGCCAGCGCCAAGCCCTGAGGTATCCTCCCGGGTTCTGTGTAGCCCCGAAGGTCGGCTGAAAACAGATTCGAACCCTCCGGTGAACTGAGAGGATAGTACACGTCGCGCTTGGTGCTCAGTCGTTGAATCTTCGATTGAGCGCTTCTGCAATGATCTCACCAGGGGGCTTATCTTCAAGCGAGGCCCGACGCCTGAGCTCTCGATAGTGATCTGTCGGAAGTCGCACCGAGAGGTTTCCAAGATCGATACCACGAGTTAAAAGAGCGTCTGCAGCCGTTGTTTCGTCGGTTACTTCTCCTGCGATTCGACGAACTTGTCTAACCGTAAGATCGGCATCAATCACTGCCCAAGCAAGATCTAATCGATCAATTCCAGAAACACGTGCGATATGCTTAGCTGCAGTCGGCGCGATATCGCCGGAGGCAACATGACGGCGAATTGCCTGCGGGAGGTCATGGACTCGTGCCCACTTGCGGACGAATGAGATTGATACCTCACCGCCGGCCCGTTTTACCGCCCCTTTATACGATCCAACGCCTCGAACGAGGGCAGCACATGCGGCAGCTCCGCGTAGGATATACACATTATCATCGGCTCCAACAGTGTTCTCAGCGAACGCACGGACTGTCTCAGCTGCGCGTTGAACACTCTCTGGATCGTCAGGATCGAATCCAACAGCATCGCGTGCCTTGGGACCGGCGACACTCGGGTCCGATCGAACGACAGGTTCGCCAACCGGTTCCTCTCGATCGGCCGGTGGCGAGTCTAATCGGCCGTCTGTGCCGGAGTCCTCAGCAGTCATTCTAACTCATCATAGTCGGTTGGCTAATAAAAGCTTCCCCCACTCGGAGTCATTGAAAACTCACTCGTCGCGGTGACCAGAGAGATGTTCCCAGATTTCACAGCAGCCTGCACCATCCGCGACATCGTCAAGATGAGCCTCTTCTTCAGGCACATCAACATTTGTATCTGTTTCGTTCGTCTCAGGCTGCTCACCAGGATTAGTTGCACTTTCTGTCTCATTCATGTGCTCGCCTCATCAGAAAAGTACAGCTCTGGTGCGACATCAGCTGGTGCGTGTTCGACAACTTCGAGACGTGATGGTCCAGCTGAACTTGATGACTGTTTTACCATGTCCTGGTTTTCCCCGCGGGGCGGTATAAGCGCAAAGCCAGAGGAATACGGGTCCGCTACTCCAGAGTACCGGAAGTCGGTGCCGACACTCATGACGGCATACAGCGAGTGAATACCTGCTCCATCAGGCGGTTTTATGGATGTATACATGTCAGCAGCAGTGTCGCTGTTTGCCCTGACCCACAGTGTTTGGCCGCTTCCGAGTCACGATACGATATGACAATTCGGCTGCGTGTACTTGATGATGGCGCCTGGATTTCAGTAAATGACACGCGAAGGGTGCGTGTAAGCGAGCTGTGGCGGGTGCGGGCACTCGATTTCTGTGAGTGTGCATTGACTGATCTACTCGTTGAAAACTTTCAGTCGGTCAGCACTGATGGAGCGAAGATTTGTGTGAGCGTGTATGGTGAGTGTATTAGATGTGGGACAGATGGAACACTACAGTGGTTACCCGTAGGACGGGTGATTGACGGTGAGTTTTACAATCAAGCACTTGATAGTATTCGTATTTCATGAGAATTCGAAAACCGGTCACACGTTCCGCTTAGTCGGAGTGACGGGGAAGTTTGACGCAGTGCGGTCGTCTTTCATTACCCCCAACGTTTGAAGTGATATGCCAACGGATGTCGAACGGTGGAAGTCAGAGGTGTACGGCGATGACATTCGAACACATCTCTTTGAGTTCGCTGAGAGTGGATTTGACACGATCCCGGATGACGAGCGCGATGCGTGGTTTGAACGATTTAAATGGTGGGGGCTATATCATCAGCGAAACGGACAAGAAGGATATTTTATGATGCGGATTGGGACGCCGAATGGCGTACTCAAACCTGGACAATTACAGGTCATAGGAGAAATTGCCGACGAATATGCTCGTGGTCCAGGTGTCAATCCCATTTTTGGAGCGTCATATGCTGACTTCACCACTCGACAGTCAATTCAACTTCACTGGATTGAGTTGTCGGACGTTCCTGCAGTGTTTGAGAAACTCGAAGCGAACGGGCTTTCGACACAGCAGGCCTGCGGAGATTCCTGGCGAAATATTGTCGGAAATCCTGTCGCAGGGAAGGACGCACAGGAGGTTATCGATGCATGGCCAGTTATTGAAGAGTTAAACAAGACGTTCAAAGGAAACGATGATCATGCTAACCTCCCTCGGAAATGGAAGGTTTCGGTGACTGGATCGGTTGATGGGTCAGGACAGGGAGATATCAATGATCTAGCCTTTGAGCCGGCATACAAGACCCGTGATGGAGCAGAGGTAGTTGGATTTAATATTCGAGTTGGGGGAGGCTTGTCGCGTAATGAACCACGACTGGCTCGTGATATTGATGTCTGGGTGGAACCTGATAACGTCTCGACAGTTGCAGGCGGTCTTTCAGCGCTATTCCGAGACTATGGGGATCGCGATGACCGATATAATGCGCGGATGAAATTCCTCGTCGATGAGTGGGGCACAGAAAAGCTCCGGTCGACTCTCCAGAGTGAATACATTGACTTCGAGTTAGAAACCGCCGGTCGGGATGTGCGGAGGTCGTATAGCTACAATACTGGCGAAGGTCCACGAAACGATCTTGTTGGAGTCTTTCCTCAAAAGGATGGAAAGTACTTTGTTGGACTCAATGTACTTGTTGGGCGGATGGGGGCGGCCGATATAAAACAGCTGGCTGAATTGGCTGATACACACGCGTCTGGTGAGGTTCGGCTCTCTCAGCGGCAGAATATCATCCTTACTGATGTTCCCGAATCAGAGCTGGATGCTCTTTTGAATGCAGAGTTACTCACGCATTACTCGCCAACACCATCGCCGTTCATGCGCGGATCAGTTGCCTGCACCGGAACGGAGTTCTGCTCGCTTTCAATTGTTGAAACAAAAAATCGGCAGGTGAGATTTGCACGGTGGCTCAAGGCGAACGTGACGATTCCTGATGGACTGGAGGAGTTCCATATCCATCTTTCCGGGTGTACGGCCTCATGTGCGCAGCCACAGATTGCTGACGTGAGCTTACGAGGAATGAAAACACGAAAAAATGGTGAACCTGTCGAGGCACTTGATATCGGACTCGGGGGTGGTCTTGGCTCCGACCCGCAGTTCGCTCGGTGGGTAGGTCAACGGGTACCTGTTGATGAGGTGCCCGGGGCAATTGCGAATCTGATCGATACTTATGCTATCGAGCGCGTTGAAGATGAAAGTTTCCGCACGTTCATTCAGAGGCACACCGATGAAGAGTTAGCTGCCAAGATTGAGCCTGCGGAAACGACTTACGAAGATCCAATGATGCACAATACGAAACGCACGTGGTATCCATACGCTGAAAACGATGCATTGGACGCTGGTCCTGAAGCACCAGCAGATGACTAATGCCGGATCGATTCCTCCGGATTAACGCATATACCTCGCTCAATATGGCTGATGCAGAATTACAATGTGCAGAGGGAACCGCCGAGACCTATGGAATCGTCAATATTACTGCTGCTCGAGACACTCCGAAAAGCGTCAATCTTCAACTCGAGATAGATAACACTGAGCTGGAAACAGTCGCCCCGCACGCTGACATCTTTTCTCTCTCGCCCGAAGAAGCACGCACGCTTGCCATGGATTTGAACAAGTACGCCGATCGGGTAGAGGCAGTCTCAGAGTGAATTTAGTTAATTATTTTAATCTGCATGGGGTACGAGCTTTCAAATTAAAACCATTTGGTTACCCAGATATCGCCAAAAGAATGTCTAAACTTGACCAGATTGATATCGAAATTCTTGAACATCTCGTTGATGATGGTCGGACGCCGTACAGCACGATCGCCGATGCAGTTGGATTATCCGCTCCGGCTGTGTCAAGTCGCGTAGACCGGCTCGAAGCAGCGGGGGTGATAGAGCACTTTACTATCAATATCAATACAGAACAGATGCAAGCTGGTATCACAGTTCTAATTCGTATATATCCGGCATCAGATGCCTTGCCCAAGGACATTGGGCACGACACCGCGGTTGAGCACCGCTTTGTGACAGCCACTGGAGACGTTATTTGTACAGTGCGAGTTCGCACCGATCAAATTCGAGCGCAGATCCAACGAATATTCGACCTCTCGCTGATTGATACTTACGAAGTCGAGGTGTTGGACACACACCAATGGCACCCAGCGGTCAGAGCGACAGGATTCACGCTGACATGCGCAGAATGTGGGAATACTGTCACTGCGGAGGGTGACCACGCAGAGTTCGGCGGAGAGCGACATGAGTTCTGTTGTGACTCCTGTTTAGAGGCGTTTGAATCGCGATATCACCGATTGCAAGAGTCCTCTTGATATCCTCCTTTCGAGCTTCCGTCGAGAAACTTCTCCTGCTCCCTTGGATTGCAAAGGATTCCTGCATGTTGGGAATCGATTCAAAAGAGCAATCCACGTAAGTATAGACCTCGTAGTTTATGCTATGGTGACTACTCGCGGCACCGTTAGTATCTCCGGAATGTCCTGTGCGAGTTGTTCACAAAGTGTCGAGACAGCTCTCAATGAGGTGAAGGGGGTTGAGAACGCAGATGTGAACCCTGCCACGAATGAGGCAACAATCAAATATGACTCCACGCGTGCCGATATGGCAACGATATACGACGCAATTGCGACCGCAGGCTATGAACCACGCAAGAAGACAGAAACACTCGGTGTCACCGACCTCTCGTGTGCGAGTTGCGCAGAGTCAACTGAAGCAGCACTCACAGAAACCACGGGAGTCATCGATGCATCAGTTAATTTTGCGACTGATGAGGCACAGATAGAGTATAACCCTGCAGAAGTAGACCGATTAGACCTCGAAACAGCAATCAGGCAGGCTGGATATACTCCAGCGACTGAGAGGGAAAGAACAGACCGAACGGATGACACCGTTCGCAGCGAGGAAATTCGCACACAAAAACGACTGGCGCTGTTTGGAGGGGTACTTGCTCTCCCACTTGTCGGCATGATGATTGCTCACTTGTTCGCCCCAGGTCTGCTACCAGCTCATATCCCCGGGACGACGATTACCACGGGATGGGTTGCATTCGCACTGGCCACGCCTGTTCAGGTTATCCTCGGTCGAGAGTTCTACACAAACAGCTACACTGCAGTTGTGAAGAATCGAACCGCAAATATGGATGTCCTTATTTCTCTGGGATCGACAACTGCATATATATACTCGGTGATTGCGCTTATTGGCATCCTGCCGAGTGCTGGTCTTTATTTCGATACAGCAGTCCTCATTCTTGTGTTTATTACTCTTGGCAACTACTTGGAGGCACGATCAAAAGGTCAGGCCTCTGAAGCCCTGCGGTCGCTGCTTGAACTCGAAGCAGATACCGCAACACGAGTCACTGCAGACGGGAGTGAGATTGAAGTTCCCGTTTCAGAACTTGAGGTCGGAGATCACCTGAAGGTTCGACCTGGAGAAAAAATACCCACTGATGGTATCGTTATCGAGGGAGACTCGACAGTTGATGAATCAATGCTAACTGGCGAGTCACTGCCAGTCTCGAAGGCACCTGGTGATGAGGTGGTTGGAACGACAGTTAATCAAAATGGATCTCTACTCGTTGAGGCGACAAAAATCGGTGAAGAGACGGCATTACAGCAGATCGTTGAGACAGTGAAGCAGGCGCAATCACGGCAGCCAGCGATTCAAAATGTTGCTGATCGCATCTCTGCATTCTTTGTCCCGGCAGTCATCGCGAATGCTGTTATATGGGCAGTGCTCTGGATGGCTTTCCCAGAAACGCTTGCTAACCTCGTTGGTTCATTGCCGTTGTGGGGAATTATCGCGGGGGGACCAACCGTTGCTGGCGGGGCCGTTTCAACGCTTGAGTTCTCCTTATTAGTGTTCGCTTCAGCTGTTTTAATCGCCTGTCCATGTGCACTTGGACTCGCGACACCAGCAGCGACGATGGTTGGGACAACGATCGGTGCGACGCATGGAATTCTGTTTCAAGACGGAGATGTACTTGAACGGGTTCAACAGGTAGAGACAGTGATTTTTGATAAAACGGGGACGCTGACTGAGGGTGAAATCGCTGTCACAGACGTTGTCCCGATCACTCCAAGTGCCGACGGAGGAGCATTTGAGAAATCGTCAGTGGCGGTAACAACCGATATGCTACTCGCACGAGCGGCAAGTGTCGAAACTCACAGCGAGCATCCACTCGGGGGGGCAATCGTTGAGGCTGCACGTAATCGTGGCATCGAGTTTGACAGCGCGGCGGAGTTTGAGAGCATTCCCGGTCAAGGTGTTAAGGGGATCGTTAATGAACGGACCGTGCTTGTTGGCAATGATCGGTTACTTGAGGCGCATGGTATTGACCCAGCACCTGCAGGGGCTGCTCAAGAGAGACTTGAATCGGCAGCGAAGAGTGTTATTTTAGTGGGTGAACAGGTTGAAGATGAGAGCCGCTTGCTCGGGGTCATTGCAGGAGCAGATACGGTGAAACCGAGTGCTGTCGACGCGGTGGAAGCGTTGAGTAATCGCGGGATGGAGGTACATATGATCACAGGTGATAATGAAATAACAGCGAAAGCGGTGGCGAGCAATCTCTCGATTAAAGCTGACAATGTCCAGGCAGAGGTGCTTCCAGATGAGAAAGCTTCGGCTGTCGATTCGATCCAAACCCGTGGCAAGCAGGCAATGATGGTCGGCGATGGAGTAAATGACGCTCCAGCGCTTGCGACTGCTACGGTCGGGACTGCGATTGGCTCAGGCACTGATATCGCGATTGAGGCGGCGGATGTAACGCTCATGCGTGATGACCCAATGGATGTGCTGAGGGCAATCCGAATATCAGCTGGGACGCTCGCCAAAATCAAACAGAATCTATTTTGGGCACTCGGCTACAATATAGCGATGATTCCATTGGCGTCATTGGGTCTCTTACAACCCATCCTTGCTGCTGGAGCAATGGCGCTCTCATCAGTATCAGTGCTGTCAAACAGTCTTTTGTTCCGTCGATACAGCCCTGATACAGAGTATCGCCTGATTAGCAAACTTTGGAATCACTAACTGTCTATCCAACTCTCCCGTGAAGAACTTTCGCTGCAGTGAGGATTGGATCCCAGACAGGACTAAACGGTGGTGCGTATCCCAGATCCTGAAGCTCAAGCTCGCCAACAGTGAATTCTCCACCTAAAGCGGTCGCGATTGTATTGATCCGAACAGCTGCTCGATCAGTTCCAACGATGCTTCCACCTAACAGTCGACCTGTGGTTGCATCAGCCATGAGTGTAACAGTCGTCTCTGCAGCACCAGGATAGTATCCTGAACGAGACTGTGCAGTGATGGTCTGTGAGCGCGGCTCGAAACCAGCTGCTTCCGCTCGTTCATCATCAAGAATCCCGCTTCGGCCACACTCAAGATCAAATGCTTTGAGCATCGCTGTTTCTACGACGGACCCGACTGGGGTTGGTGAACCGGCGATGGTCATGCCAATTGCACGGCCGACACGATTCGCTGGAAGGCCCAATGGACTCCATGTCGGTTCAGTGGTCACAGTATGAGTGACCTCAGCTACATCACCAGCCGCATAGACGTCGTCAACAGTCGTCTGTCCGTACTTATCTGTTTGAATTGCACCGGTTCTTCCACTCTCAATAGGAGTATCGGCAATGAGCTCTGTATTTGGTTTAATCCCGATACCAATGAGTGCAGCATCAATCGAGATTTGGGCACCGGTATCGCAAGTGACTGCTGAAACGGTCCCGTCAGTGCCAGTGAGTGCTGTCACTTCTGTGTCGAGATGGAGTTCAACGTTTGCATCGGTAAGTCGTTCAGCAACGATGTCACCAACTGCCTCCCCAAATGCAGGGAGCAGTGTCTCACCCCTCTGGAACAGATGAACACGGCAATCCCATGCACGGAATGCTTCAGCCATTTCTATGCCAACATATCCACCACCGATGATGGCAACGGTCTCTGGTGGTTCGCGAGCGCCATACGTCTGCACTGTATCTGTATCAAGATAGCCCCCGCCCCCGAGTCGGTCGCTGCTGAATTCAGTTGGCGGCTCTAATAGTGCGCGGATGTTGGCAGCGTCGTCAAGCCCGTGCAGGCTGAAGACGTTCCCGAGATTGGACCCCTCAATCGGGGCGTCGATTGCTTCGGCACCTGTTGCGATAAGTAACGTATCGTAATCAACATCTTGAGTCTCATGCGGGCCAGCCACCGTGACTGTGTGAGAAACAGTATCAATTGCTGTCGCCGCGTGCTTTCGTTGAAGCTCAATTCCGCGTTTCTCGACTGCACTCGGCGTAAGTGACTGGAGGTCAGTCAGTTTATCGACAGCGCCTTTGATAAAATATGGAGTTCCGCAGTGAGCGTATGAGACCCACTCGCCACGCTCAAAAACAATGACCTCCCGGTTGGGATTATCCCGACGACACTTGCTTGCTGCTGAGAGGCCAGCAGCGTCTGCACCAATCACAATAAACGGGTCTGACATGCACAGTCATTCCATGGGTGGTCAATAGACACTTTCGCTAATGCTCGCTATTCGTATAGACCAAGCGAAGAGACAGGAGGCATAATGACCGACGATATTAAACTTGTTTGTGTGGCTGTTGTCAAATGTCCGGGTTGAGAACGGGAGAATATCTGGGCCTGCCATCAGTGGTGGATCGTTGAGGGGGCGTCGGATTCACCCTGATGGGTAAGAGTCAGCTATTCTCCCCGATTCTTGATGATCAAACCAAGTGGTTTCTGTAGGCGGGACAGGCCGGGTGCCTCGGGGTTGGATGAAGATCGAACATTTATGTTTTTTGATGACTCTGAGCTCGTCTCTCAAACTACCTCGCTTGAGCCCAGGCAGTTCACACTGTCAGACTTTGTCCAATCTCTGGAGCCGATGCTTCAATGTTTTGTGAGCGAAGTTCCTCGGCAAACCTGGCACACCGATCACCGTGATTCAGCAATACAGTCGCATCACGGTATGCATCTAAAAGTTCACGAATTCCATCACTATCGGCGTGTGCGGAAAAATCATATGCCTCCACCTGTGCGCTAACTGTCATGTGTTGGCCATCGATTTCTGCCCCCCCAGTCTCAAGGAGACTTCGGCCTGGAGTCCCTTCGACCTGGTATCCGGTCATCGTTATTTTATTCACCGGATTTGCACCAATTGCAGGGATGTACGTCATCGCGGGTCCGCCAGAGAGCATGCCACTTGTGGTGACAATCGCAACGTTCTTTTCAGCAATCCGCCGTCGCTGCCCATCTCGGCCAGTGACGAAGCGAGCGTGAGACTTGGCTTCACGGAGGGCAGCGGCATTGCGAACAAAGCCAGGATACTGCTGAAGCATATTGGTGATCTGTGTCCCCATCCCGTCAACATAACAGGGAATCCCGTGTGCCTCGCAAATGAGTAGCATCTCTTGTGTTCGGCCAATTGCAAAGGCTGGAATGACGACAGTTCCACCCTCCCAGAGGGTTGACTTGACACTCTTGACGAATTCTGTTTCGATTGTCTCGCGAGCGCGGTGCTCAATATCACTGTACGTGGTCTCACAGATGACCACATCTGCATTGGGACGTGCTGTCGTCTGTGAAACAAGGCGCTGATCAATCGTATTGAAATCTGCCGTATAGAGCAAACGAGTCTCTCCATCATCGACGAGGATGTGTGCGCTCCCGGGAATGTGGCCCGCATTATAAAACGTGATTTGATGACCGGCAGCACTGAATGTCTGTGTGTATTGGTGCGTCTCTGCCACTTCAGGAAGTCGTCGAATCTCCTCAGCAGTAAACGGACAATTGTAGCTTCCCCCGTGCAGTTTGAGCGTATCCTGTGCGAGTGTGCGCGTCAATTCGAGTGTCGGTGCTGTCATGTGGATCGGCGGGCGACGAGCACCACTAAGGAGTGATGGAATCGATCCGACATGATCTAAATGTCCGTGTGAGACCACGACTGCCTCGGGCTCCACAGATCCCACGGGAAACTGCGGTGGGGTCGCAGTCTTCAGGCCATAGTCCAGTAACAGTGAGTCATTAATATAGATTGCACTCCGGCCAACTTCACCAGCCCCACCGAGAAATTGGATATCCATCATGTGGATTAGGTACCCAGATTGTTTGTGTTCGTTGATTGTCCAAATACACTCACCTTCCTTGCTCATGCAGATCTGCCGTCTGAAGGTCGGGTGTTGGGAGAGAGCGTTCACTCTTAGCGCTTCTGCCGCCTCAGCCAACGAGCGAAATGTAGTGAGATGAGCGAGTAGAGTGAGAATCGGCTGTATACGATTGCAATAACACCTTTTTCTCCGCGAGTATGAGAAAGAAATTCAGACCACATTAGATCTCCGTTGCCTGAGGGAATTTTAGCTGTGTGAGTCTCCCTGTGGGACTGTGCGAACCTGAAATCGCTCATACCCACCGTATGCGACTTCAAGCGCACCCAGCCACCAGTTCCATCGTTCAGCAACACTGAGTTCATCTGGCGCGTCCTGTAGATTACGGATAATTACATCGACAGTGAGCTGAGCTCCTCGATCTTTGCTTACTTTCTCAGCATCACCTAAGTCACGTGCCTGTCTTGCGACTGTCTCATACTCAGCATCACTTCCAGCAAACCTTTCGGTCAGTGCTTCTCTCATTGCGACAGCAGTAAATTCGCAGCATCGCCTTGGTTTGAAATCATCGTCCATAGGATATTATTACGGTGTACTGTCAAGAGAGTTGAGCCATCGATATCGGTTGGTTGAATTATTTGAGGATTGATACAATGGAGCGACGAGGTGGATTTCATATACTGATGACCAGTATTTTATCAATCGTATGAAATTCATCTCCTCTGAGATCAACTCACACAGTCGGCCACGGGATAGCTGGATAATATCTTTGACCTGCTTTTCAACATTTTCGATGTGGTGTCCTCTCCGTTAAGTAGTCAGCCTTGCTGACGAGTAGCGAGAGGAGAAAGCCGACACTCAACGTCACAAACCGCGCTCGATAGCAAGGCAGACTCCCCTCTGATGTGTCGTTTCAAGCCTGATGCAGGCTCGTGGATACATACTCCTGAGATTGTCAATGAGTGTGATTCGGAAGAAAGTGGCTGAGAGGAGTAAGCCCCCTTCTGTTCATCTCGGCATTCGGCTAAGCGTCCGCGCTCTGTCCAGACTACCTTGTAGCGAGGACTTGCACCAGTGAGGATTCACCGTTCCATCCGTTCGCGACCGTCACCTCGTCGGGTTAACTCTCTTCCCTTGCGGGTCAATTCGCACGATTCATTGGTCGGGTCGCGGGGTCTCGTTTCTGTTTCAGAGCCAGTCGTCTCCGACTCCGAGCTTGCACTCGGTCACCTGTCCGGACGGTGGGGGGACTTTCCTCGTTGGGTCACTGCCCACGGGAGCCGAGCTCTCTCTGCCACTGGTAATAGGAGTGATTATCGGTATAAACTGTTCGGTGAACCGCCACAAGCTCAATTAGTTCGAGAGACTTCGTCTTCCATACGACCCTGACGTTCCCGTGGATTAGTCAGACACACCTCAGATACCATCGGTCTGGTTGTCTTGAACGGTCTCAGAGGCCAGGGTTGGGCCGTCCACAGGCCCCGCTGTCGCAACTCCCACTTCCGAACCTGCGGGAATGTGTTGAGAGCAGGCACCTGTCTTCGCACTTTCTCAATCATTTTGAGTGACACTGATACCAGCACCACGGTCAGCGCGGTCTTGATGCTCGCACTCACAGCAGTTGAACCTACATGATAGACACTCACACGAAACAGAGTTTATTCACCGGAGCGTCGGGCCTTCATCCTCTCAACTGAAACGGTCTGAGACCCTCCACGTCCCATCACGGAATCGAAGATTTTCAAACGATTCCCACTCGGCCTGCTCCGCGATGTGTAGAGACAGTTTCACAGCACAGATGCTACTAATCCTGTATATGAAGGGAAGCGTTCAAGTCAGGCCGGAGTGTCTGATAGATTATGTCTGAGGTGCAGGCCGCTGATGTTGGTTATAATGATGGGGCTCGAGCTGTCGAACTTGCGCGTGAGTCGCTCAAGTCGTACGTGCTCCACGGTCAGCGCGAGCAACCTGGTAGCATGCGAGATTCATTTTATGCGCGAACAGGCGTGTTAGTCCGTATCAAATCAACTCGTGGTCGGGGGCGCTTGCGCGGGTGTGCTGGAACGTACAACGGGAGCGATCAACTCGGTCATGCAATCGTTGATTCAACGATACAGGCAGCATCGAAAAACTCCTGCGGCTCTGAAATACAACAACCGGAACTCTCAAATCTGACAATATCGGTCTGTATTGTTGGAGATACGTTCACAACTGAAGACCCAGCCACAGATCTCACGTTAGGGTCACATGGAGTAGCGATTCAGGCAGGTGACGGACGAAGTTGGTTGTATCCGACAGTTCCACTTGAGAATGGCTGGCACGAAGAGAAATTCCTCTCATTAGCCTGTCGAAAGGCGGGAATATCACCACTCGCGTGGCAAAATAATACCACTGATGTCACACTCTTTGACGGGCAAGTCTTCCGTGAGCGTGCTGATGGGGGGAGTGTTGAAGAAGTGAATGTGTAGAGGCTTACTCCCCTCGCTCGAAAATGACCCTCAACGAGCGAAGCGACGAGGAGAAATCAACACAAATATTATTTCTACAGAGAGCTTCAAGCAGCCAACTAAACTTTCCAGTGGTCATTCATCACACCGATGGGCGCCTTATTCCAGAGAGCACTGCTCCTCGGAAAGTTTCAGTTCCTGATTTGGCGCACAGATTATGAGTTAGCATCGTTCTGCCATCTTAATCTGAGTGTGACGACACGTTGAACTTCTATCTGAGGGGGTGTCTGCGGATTAGAGCTGACACTGCGATACGTCGGCGACAGTTCGCTGTGCCGCCGCCTCAAGACCGAGATCGAATGAAGAGACGATATCGCCATCACGAATAAGTGGACTCAATAGCGGCTCTGCGTTCTCCGGAGGCGATTCGTCAGCTAACTGGACAAGATGTGACCCATCCTGGGCTCGATAGGCTGCTTTCTTTCCCGGGAGTTTCCCACGTTTGGCAACTGCCTCGCCGTCAACACTTACGATATCAAGTGCGAAATCAACTGGGTCAGCGTTCGCAATTGCTCCACCGACGCCGAATCCATCAACAATATGCGCCAGGGAGTTTAGATCATCTGGGGTCAATCCTCCAGATACAAAAATATCAATCTCGTCGCGGTCATGTGAGTCAAGCGTCCAGCGTATTTCTCGAACAATGTGGCTGAGGTCCCCACGTCGTGAACGGGTTGTGTCTATTCGCACGCTGTCAAGCCGATCGCCGAGCGCAAGAGCAGCACGAACTGTCTCATCAACTTCATCAGAATACGTATCACAGAGTGCAACACGCGGGACCGACTCTGGGACAGCAGTATCAAACGCCTCCCACGCAGCTTCCTGTTCTCCTCGTCCAAAACATAACATCAACGCATGTGGCATTGTCCCGCCAGCCGACCGATTAAGCACATCACCTGCAGCAACGTGCGAGAAGCCATCAAGGCCAGCTAATAATGCGCTCCGCTCAACCATCGCCGCGATTGATGGGTGCACATGTCGTGCCCCGAAAGAGAGGACGATCGAGTCTGGAGCCGCGCGACGCGCTGCCAAGGCGGCGGTTGCTACCCCAGAAGCGTGTGAAAGAAATCCCAGTAACGCTGTTTCGTACCGGGCAAATTCGAGATATGGACCGCGAAGTCGCATAACTGGGCCGCCGTCGAACAGTCGTCCCGCCGGGATAGCATCGACATCAATTGCCAAGTCAGATAATAGCGCCGCTGCATCTTTCATTCCGGCTAAGAGTTCAAACTCACCCGAGGGAAACTGATCCGCAGTTATTTCGGCAACCACCTGCGGATTGCGATCCGCGTGCCTAAGTGTGGTCTCCGTCCGCTCAAAATATGCGTCGGTGGCTCGACCATCGGTAATGGCATCTGGAGTGACGATGTCGAAATCCATACTCAGCACTACAACGGGAGTGAGAAAAGGTCGTTTATTCAGTTAGCTTACGACGAGTGAATGTCATCGAGACTGCGCGGTGTCGGTCCGTTTATGATTGTTACCTGCGATCCAGACCGTTCGATCCGAAAGGCGTCTGCGAAGTCACCGTCCTTGATGACGTATGTGTTAGACCCCTTTGTGACCGCTTCCTGTGCAGACAACATCTCTCGATATGCCGTTACAAATTCCTGTGCTTCGCTGGAACTTTCCCATGAGATCCGCCAAACATATCCATATTGTGTTTCTCCATCCTCAGTTGTGCGATATGGATACAGCTTATCATTTGCCCATCCATCTGAGGGGGATGCAGAGTAATCGTACGTATCATAATTATTTTTTGGCTGTGAGAACGCGGCTGGATCAACGATATCCGTTGACTGCTGACGCGATTGATACCAGAACATCATATAGATAGAAGCCTCGCCAACGCTGTCGGCGCCACCATCACCAATTGAATTAAACCGACTCCATTCTGCTGAAGATCGGTCAGGGACCGACAATGATGGAGAAGTGTATTCTTCGTTGTGAATGATACTTTTCGATGCTGTTGGTGGATCGATAAATCTATTATCGACACTACTGGGCCCTCCCTGCTCGCGTAATTGGGCGATATAGCTTGGTCCATCTGAGTATGGTTGATACATTGTCAAGAATAGTCCATAATTAAGATCTGGGGTTTCCCCTGAGGACTCATCTGACTGAGAGGGTGTCGCAACGCAGGACCACTCATTCTGACACTGCTCTACATATGATTTCTCGACGAACCGCGCATCACCCTCGACGAGTCCATCAGTGGCGAGTTGCCCGTCTTGTGTGTCTGCGGTAAATCGGTCACTACTCAAGTTGTAATGTTGATCCTGAACAGCATGAACAAGCTCATGTACGAGTGTCCGATTATCAATGACAGGTGTTTCTGGCGTGTCGGTAATGATTTTGATTTCATCACTTGCGGGGTCATAAAAGCCGGCAACAGAAGCCCCACGTGTTGCTTCGAGAGCTTCTTGAGTACTTCGTGATTCACCAATAATGAACAGTGCTTCCCAGACTTGATTATTCCACTTGGTGTACTGTGTTGAACCTCTGTTGTTATCTGAACTGGTGTACTCCGAGCGTGAGATGACTGATACATCGACCGGATTGAGAAACTCCTTCTGTCGGAGATACTCTACGCGTGCCTGCGACCGCGCGACGTATGCATTAAGTTCTTTATCTGAGAGCCCATCTGACTGATCTATATCGACACTCTCATTATACCAGTACCCACCTTCCCATCCAAGTACGTCTGCCGATGGGTCCTCAAACGAGGGCCCGGGTGTCGCAACACCATCCGGTTGTCCGACAGATTGATTTGATTCAGTCGTTGAATTTGATGGTGTTATCGAACTCGCGCAACCAGCAGAGATCATTAGTAATGCGAGCACGAGTCCACCCGCCGCGCGGCGTGAAAACATTCTGTATGATAAGTTACGTATGTACGCTCAAGTAGCTTTCCGCCGGCGTTTTGACCATACACCTACATTCATCATTTATGTCTGAGTTGACGTTTGACTCCGTCGGGACAGCAATCGTCGTTATCGACATGCAGAATGGGTTCTGTCACCCCGATGGAAGTTTGTATGCACCCAAGAGCGAGGCTGTGATTGAGCCAATCAAATCGGTCACTGAGCGGGCTCACGCCGCAGATATTCCAGTAGTGTATACACGTGATGTTCATCCCCCTGAGCAGTTCGAAGGCGCACACTATTACGATGAGTTTGATCGCTGGGGCGAACATGTCGTCGAAGGGAGCTGGGAAAGCGAGTTGGTGGCAGAACTTGAGCCGCACCCAGACGACCATATCGTCGAAAAACACACGTATGATGCTTTTTATCAGACTGAGTTACACGGATGGTTGCAGGCACATGGAGTCAAAGACCTCCTGATCTGCGGGACGCTCGCCAATGTCTGCGTGCTCCACACCGCTGGGAGTGCGGGACTACGTGACTACCAACCAGTGCTACTTTCGGATGCGATCGGAGCGATTGAGTCGGCGCACCACGAGTATGCTCTTGACCATGCAGGCTGGCTCTTTGGTGAAGTAACTGAAACAGACGCGGTTGAATTCAGGGCTCGCAACTAAATCGTCGTATTTAGGTGAACACCTTGAGTGATATTCCTATGTCCACTCTGATCACAGATGCACGCTTAGCTGATAAGCGGGTGGTAGATATTTTTATCGAAGGTGGGCAGATCTCGACACTAAATCCAGATACAGATACAGATCCAGACAGGGCGACGCATACAATTGATGCCGACCACCAGCTGGTACTCCCTGGTGCGATCGATGCTCACGTTCATTTTCGTCAGCCAGGCGCTGGTCATAAAGAGACGTGGGAGAGTGGCTCGCGTGCCGCTCTCGCTGGGGGCGTGACAACCGTAATCGATCAACCGAATACAGACCCACCAACGACGACCGGAGCTGCGTTCGACGCGAAGCAGACGTACGCTGCTGCCGCGGGTGTCGACTATGGACTCAATGGAGGGGTAACCCATGGATGGGATCCAGAGACGCTGTTTGAGCGCCCAATGTGCGCACTTGGAGAGGTGTTTCTTGCAGACTCGACGGGTGAAATGGGGATTGAGCTCTCGATGTTCGAATCTGCGCTCCACGTTGCTACATCGAACGAAGCGCTCGTGACTGTTCATGCAGAGGATGAGAACCAGTTCAATCCGACAGCTCTGCACCGTGCAACTGATGATATCGGTCTGGGGGCTCGCGCTAATCATTGGAGTGCATATCGCCCAGCCAATGCCGAGGTTAGCGCAGTTGAACGCGCAATTGACCTCGCAGCAGCAAGCGGGGCTCAACTACATATTGCACACGTAAGCACGCCAGAAGCTGTTGACCAAGCGGTGGCTGCTGGTGTGAGCTGTGAGGCTACTCCGCATCATTTGCTGCTCTCACAGGCCGATGCGGCAGAACTGGGTACGTACGGACGCATGAATCCACCACTTCGATCTGAGGAGCGGCGTGAAGCGCTCTTCGAACGACTTCTGAGCGGACGGATAGATATTGTCGCGACTGACCACGCTCCCCACACACATGAGGAAAAAAACACAACGCTCAAATCAGCACCAAGCGGTGTCCCAGGTGTCGAAACGATGCTGCCACTGCTGCTGGCGAAGGCAGAGCAGGGCCGGCTCAGTTATGAGCGAATCCAAGCAGTGACAGCCACAAACGTTGCTGAGTTGTTTGGTTTCGAGAATAAGGGCCGTATCGCCCAAGGCTATGATGCCGATCTCGTTTTTGTGAATCCAGACGCCGTACAGACTATCACTGCTACAGAACTCGAGACTACCTGTGGATGGACACCATTTGAGGGTGCTAAGGGTGTATTCCCGACTCGAACATTGCTTCGCGGGAACGTTGTATACGAGAATGACAGCTATACACCAATTGCCGGACACAATCTCTGTATGTAGTAGCCATTTCGTACGCACTGAGCCGAGCCAACGTGAGTTGCAATACTTCCTTAGATACGTTATTCATCGGTTTCGGCTGTTCGCATCTCGTCGCTCGCTGCTCGAACTTCGCGCATCACGCTTGAGATCCTATCTTCAACTTCAAGCTCATCAGCAACATCGAGCTCAACTCCCTCAACTTCCAACAAGAATTTCGCAGTCTCAGTCACCTCGTACATCAACTCATCGAGTTCATCAGCGCTAAAAAAGCCAGACATTGCACCATACAGAAATGTTGCACCTGCCTGTGTCACCTTGCTCTCGAATGAAGCGCGTGCCTGATTGACTGCCTGTGGCGTGTATGTGTCTGTCATAAACGGAACAAGTTCAGGTAGGTTCTCGCCAATCTTCGTCATTTCAACGCCTGTCTCTGTGCGAAAGTCCGAACAGAGACGAGCGATTGCCCACTCACGAGCAGTGATATACGTGCGGTCGCGAAGGAATTCATTCACCCGGTCATATTGTGCCCCATCGACTTTTTTAAATCGGGCATATTTCTCAACGTCTTCAGCGATAGCTTCCAGTTCGGGTGTTGATTCTGATTCAGATTTAGTTGCAGTTTCAGTCTCAGTCGCTGTGTCCGAATCCGACGATGGAGCCTCATTATCCATATCAGCGGGTGACACTGTGATATCAAAAAGTGTTCTGTCATCCAATTGTTTTTCTGCCTTCGTGCAGACGCTATCGGATATGAGAGTCCTTGTGGGCGTCAACGGATCCCCTGATTCGATTCAGGCACTTGAAAAATCGGTCAGACGAGCGGCTATGTTCGATGAAAACGTGACAATCGCTATTCTTGACACCCCAGAGACAGACAAATCCCGTGGTGAAATCAAAAACGAGGTGCGCTCGGTTATTGAAAATGAGGATATCACGGCAAACATCACGCATCTTGAAGGCAATCCTGGTAGCAGACTTGTTGAATATGCCGAATCAGAGGATTTTGATCACCTCATTATTGGCGGCGGAGAGACCAGTCCAATGGGCAAGATTCAAATTAGTAGCCTTGCGGAGTTCGTCTTGTTGAATTCACACGTTACGGTGACGCTGGTTCGATGAACCACAATCGTGGGTACCCCGAGACAGTGAGTGAAGGATTTGATCCGCCTCCACTCAATTTTGTAGATGGTGAGGAACGAAGTATTCAAATTCGAAGCTATGCGGAGACAAGCACAGAATTCGAAGCGATTGTCAACATGTATGATCAGTTTGATCCAGCAGATCGTGCACAGGGAATTCCGCCAAGCCAAGAGGACCGGATACGAGACTGGCTCGCAAATATTCTTGACGGAAACTGTTTGAATGTGGTTGCATGGCATAACGATACAGTCGCGGGCCATGCAACGCTTGTTCCTGATGAGGAGGCATTCGAGCTAGCTATCTTCGTCCTACAGGCGTTTCAACAAGCCGGAATAGGAACACAGCTGGTCAACGCACTGCTGGGCTACGGTGCCGCTCAAGACGTCTCAAAGGTATGGCTCACCGTCGAACGGTGGAACCACGCTGCTGTTGCACTCTATGAGAAAGTTGGATTTGAGATGTGCGAGACCGAGAGTTTTGAAATAGAGATGAGTATTCGTCTTGCCGCAGACGAGTAAGCTACCACGCCCATCTATTGAATAGCGTGACACTCTCACGTCACATGATATCGGCAGTCGCTGATCGGCGAGGATATCAATTCACTCCATCATGGCCTCAATCACAGAGCACTCTCTACAGGCTGAGCAGGTCCAGTGGCTCGGGGCTTTGAACTGACCCCGAGGCTTGAAGCCCATACGCTCTAAGGAACAAATTCCGTTACATATAGATGTATACATTCATGTGCGGGATCGATTTGAAATCGACAGCGAAGAAGTTCTCGACGGCGAGGTCAAACTGTTCGGGAACAGCGCACACGTCACCGTCGCTAAATGCTGGCGTGGAGCCAAAGTGAAAGTCGCCCGAACCTCAGAACCCGCTGAACAAGACGAAGAATGACCGACTCAGAGGCTCTCATAAAAAGGCTGGACTTCCAACTCAACATCCAGAGTGACAGCGAGGGTCTGTTGTACGACGCCACGCTCAAAGCCCGTCGAGTGTACGACGAGACCATCCGACTTGCCAAAGACGGCGCAGACTGGGACAACATTCCCGACTGCATGACCGACGATGCCAAGCTCGTGAACGACTTAGCGCGTCGTTGCCAAGGCTCTCGACGCGATGGAGAACTATCATAAGTACAATGACTTCGGACTCTTGACTCACACCGAGGATGGTGCGTACCCGCTTCGCGCGGACTACCAGAAAGGGTACAACCTGTCGTTCACTGACAATGGTGACGGGGTGTTCCGTACGCGGACCCGTACAAACGCCTCAAGCGTGTCCTCAAAGGGAGTGACGCCCACCTCAACATTCTCGAGACCGCGCTCACGAGCGACGGGTGGGAGATTGGGACGGCAGAAGCTCTATTCTACAACGACACTCCCGAGTTGCACGTCAATGTCACCAACACCGAACAGATCGTTCGAGACAGGGAGGACTCGCGGACGGTCGTCGGTGTAGACGTGAACGAGGACAACGTGGCCCTCACCGCTTTGTCCGAAGATAGTATTGAGGGCACGCTGGTCATCGACTTCCCTGAAATCAAGTTTGAGCGGCACTGCTGCTTTACGATGCGGAAGCGCGTCCAGAACGCAGGGAGGGATAGCATCCACCACACGTTGGAAGGGCGTGAGGAACGGTTGTCCGCGGCCGACTCCACAAGCTGTCTCGGCACATCGTGGAGTGGAGTCAGCAGTTCGAGAAGCCGTGTATCGTTTGTGAATACATCACATGTGCGGCAGTATCTCATTCTTATCCAATTCATAGGTCCTGTCAATGAACTACCTGCCACACAACCTATTCGTCGCAGTCGTGGTTCGTTTTTGAGGAAGCAGCTTGTGCCTATGTGAGCGAAGGCAGCTTGATAAAGAGTCGATAGCGAAGGGTAGGTGGGATATGTCTCAAAATACGTGTCCTCACAGTCCTTGGCAGTTTGGGGATTGTTATCCAGTTCGAGGGTGCAGCAGGTAGGACATCCTTTAGGCGTTAAATTTCAGGTAATATTCGTTCCGAATCATCTCACTGAATTCTGATAGGTCACCCTCGGGAACTTCCCCAATTTCGAGTGACGCCGGATCGTCAATCATGTTACTCAGAAACGCGATTGCTTTCCAGTAGTTCCCGTCTTTCCGTTCGCCGGTAGGAACATCGACATGATCTCCTTCCGACTGGACTTGGTCAGATGGTTGAGGAAGTTCCGGCGCTTCGGTGCGTCACCGCTCCAGAGCCACGGTTTCCCCTCGATGGCCTCCTGTGAGGGCTCCATCGTCGTCCCGTGGAGGCAGGCAACATCCAGCAGTTTGAACATCACGTTTCTGTTGTGAGTGGTGTTGTTGAGACACGCTTGAACTGGAGAAACTTCAGCGCCCTCTGGCGGAGATCGCGGCTGATCAGCTGCAAGTCGCGGAGGGGTTTAGCATCGGCGGCGAGCGTCGGTGGCGGTGGTACGAGTTCCTCGTGTTTCGTGCCCTGGACGAACTCGATCACATCATCCTGAAGACGGCTGCAGTACGGGTTGAAGAATTCGGATACGTCACCCCCGTACCCGGAGAGCGAGGATTGGCTCACTACCTTCGAGAGATTGAGGTCTTCGACGTACTCGCCATCATCCAGAACTTTAACGACGCTGTTGGGCGTTTCGTTCTTGAGGAGCGTTGCCAGCAGGAGCGGGCGGGCGAGGTCGTTGACCGAGAACTTCCGTCCGAATATGGGCAGTTCATCAGCGCCACCGTGTATCGCCAAGAAATCTAACTCTCCGACAGCAGCGGCCAGGTCGTCGTGTTCGATGATCGCGCTAGGAAGCTGGTGCTTTAGATTGTAATACCCTCGGTTGTTGCTTGTGATCCACACGCCGTTGTCGTGGCGTAGGACCTCTCCCGAGTCAAGATCACCGTGGATCAGCTCGTATCGCTCTTTGAGATGCTCCTCAATGGCTTTGATTCGAGGAAGTCGGGACTTGTCTGGATCTTCCTCTCCTACTCCCAGATCGACAACGTATTCGGTTTTCTCGGGGTCGAAGCTGGGATTTTCGTCCACTGCCCGTAGATGTCTCCTGATGCCTTTTAAATAACACCGGTCAAACACCGCCAGCAAGAACTGTCCCCGCTCTCAGGTGTCGGGCCCGGGAAACTCGTAACCCTCGGAGTCAATGTCGAACTCGTCGGGATCGCGGCCTGTCTCCTCCGCAAGAGCTTGGACCATTCGCTCACCGAGCTCGTCGGCTGCCTCGGCTACGTCCTCAATTTCTTCCTCGGTCATCGGTCGGTCTCGTTCACGTTGTGCATGTTTCGAATCTCCTGATGAGCCGGTCGGCGTGCTCGCAGATGTCTGTCGTACAGTAGCGCGGTTTAACTCCACCGGCGGGAAGTCGTCTTTCACGCGGTGCTTCTCTCCATCACGGCAGATGTCCATGTGGAGGCCGTCTTCCATGATGTCGTGGCCGAAATCCGTGTCGGGGTTGTGATCGAACCGAACGACCTCAAGCCACTCACCGTCAAGCCAGTACTCCAACTGGGCGAAGAACCGCGTCACGTCGCCACGGTCTGTCGAGAGTCCAGCGCGTATCTGCGCCGGTTGATGATTGTCGTGAACTCTCGGTCGTACCCCTCTGGCTCCTCCGTCATTCCTCATCACACACAGCAAACCGACACTCAATGATGCGATGGGACGTTTCGACGCCCCATCTATGGGCGAATTCTCGCCAATCCTGATGACGGCCAGTCATTCTCACGCGGATCCTCAACCAGTTCGGAGAGTCCACCACGATTCAGCTGCTCCACCCATCCAGCATTTTTCAGATTCCGGAGCGCGTGCTCCACCTGCCCTTTGTCCAATTCGGAGTTCTCGCGGAGGTACCGTGGGTTCACACGTCCCCACAGTTCTCCAGATTTTCTTCCCTTTTTGAACAGCCTCAGAACGGTTTCTTCCCGTTTGTTCGGCTCGTCGTTCTCGTTGACCATCTCTTGTTGTTGCACTCTACAATTCAAGAAACTTGATGATTGTCTAACAGTTATTGATCGTCACAGATTAGGGTTAGAAGTGGCGATTATTGATAGAGATCGGCTCACTCCAATCACATGGGACGCTATTACTGATAATCTATCCTCGAAAGATTACCCCGCTTTGGTAATTGCTGAGGAGCCTTTGTGGATTGAAGATGTACATATCGGAGCAACCGAATTTGATCCAAACAAAGTGGATTACGCTACGATAGAAGATAGGATAATCTCAGATCATATCTGACAAGATGACGACGAGATATGGGACTTTTTGAACGAGATTTATGATGCCTCGTTAAATAATGACATTGAGTCATCTATGAAAAGAGAACAAATATTCAAATACTTAACTATTGCAAAGGATGAGGTTAAGAGCCTGATCACTGTTCAATCTCAGGTGTAGTTCAGAGCACAGTTTTGGAGCGGGTTCGAGGGTGGTAGCCATTCCAGATGAAATATACCTCAACAAACGTATCGAAAAGCCAAAGCAGGAGTACTGACAAATAAGTAATGACCAGCGAAGATTCAACAGCGTTTAGATTGGTCAGACTGACTAAAGTAGATCACATTGCCAACAACTGCTAAGAGAAGGCTACACCGACAAAACAGGTTGGGTTGCGTATAACAAAGCATACTCTGCAGCTTTCGATAACACTTCGCCTGGAGTTCCTGACTGAGGCTCTCTTGGGACGACAAGAAAGTCTGCATTGACCTCGTCTGCAGTATCCAAGATCACACTTCCAGGGTGGCGTAATTTTATTTCTGGCGAGAAGCCGTATGCCACAGAAGTTGACAGTGATACTCCTGCCTCTTTAGCCATCGTTGTCGCCGTGTCAGTAATCGACTGTCCATCGGCGGCTATCTGCTCTGTGTCTCCCTCTCCAGCCTTGATTGCCCGAGCTGAGTCTTCACCGAATACTTGGACAACATGAACTGCAGCGTCATACATGGCAGCGATCGCGACTGCATATTTGAGGGCCTCTGTTGACTTATTGCTGGCATCCACTGGGATGAGAATACGCTTTATAGATGGCGACCGGCAATCACTCATGTCCGATGCTGTCGTGGCTAAGAGAGAAAACTTATTCTACTCGTCTTTGGCTCAAAGGGCAATCTACAGGAATGGTTGGGTTTAAAAATCGACTGACTGAGATAATGATGTGTTCGAAACAATCGTCATCTCAACCGATGGTTCCGACAGCGTCCAGCGCGCAGTTGAGGTGTCGCTGGACTTAGCAGACCGATTCGATGCAACAGTACATTGCCTGTATGTCGTTGACACATCAGATATCGAGAAGTCACCTGTTGAACTTCGGGATGAAATGGAGACTGACCTTGTTAGTCGTGGTCAACAGGTGGTGACAGACATAGAGCAAGCGACTCACCAGCCAGTGGAGACTGCAATCCAATATGGAGAACCAGCCCAAGCCATCACTGAATATGCAGTCTCGGTGGATGCAGATTGTATCGCAATGGGAACTCGTGGTCGACATGGGGAAAATAGGTTTCTCATAGGGTCGGTCGCTGAGGAGGTTGTACGATCAGCTGAACAGCCTGTATTGACCGTCCGGCAATTGGCTGACGATGAAACAGGGATGTCTCTCTGAGAATCTGACGCATGGGACGTCAGCCGTGGACTTGTGAGTGGACTATCGTTCTGCCAGTACGAACGTATCAGATGCTACTTGAGCAGCATTCACAATCAAAATCGCTACCTTCAGGGCTACTGACTGAACGCCCCTGGATCAAGGGATCTCTACCCCTGCTGGAGTTCGAGTGCGAGTTCCCGAGCAACGTTCTTCGCCGTCGCAAAGTCACGGCGTGACTTTGCTGCCCGCCGAACGGAGTTCGGAGACCGCGTTACGATCAGCGTTTCCCGAGTGCGAACAGTTGAGGCAGGCGACGTCATGTCCGTCACAGTTCTCCTCAAGTGTATAGCCGCATTTTGAGCATTGCTGGCTGGTGTACGCTGGCTCAACGTTTCAACCACGATGCCAGCCGGCTCTGGCTTGCACTCAGTTTGCTGTTACACGCGTTGAATCTTCACTGCTGGAATTTCTTTCCATCGCTCATGCGATCGCGAATTTGCTCCACGTCCTCGAATGCGATATGGGGTACATCTGTGTTTCTTGGCTTCTTCAACGAGCTGTTTCGAGCATTGATGTAGATAGTCGTTGTTCCACCGACTGACCGAACGTGTCTCTGATGGGCTGGAACGTGCTGTGGGCGCTGTGCGTGCCTGCTGACTCAGGAATCTTTGTGAACTCACTGAGTGCGTGATTATACAGTTGCCTGCAGGTATCGCGGCAATGGTCCACCGTCTCGCGCTGGGTTTCTGTTGGGTGGAATTGATACCTGTGGGCGTAATGCATCGCGTTATTCCTCGGAATTGGATATTTGGAACCCCGAGTGTGAGCGCCATTGTCAGTTGCTTTCACTTCACCTTCGATGATCTCGTAACCCTCAGTTTCGTGTCTATCTATCAATATGATTTCAACACAGCTGTATCGGTCGTATGCCTGTGGGCCTGCAGCAAGACAGTGTATGCGAGATGATGACGGCGTTGACGAATCGCTCCGCGATTCGTTCGCACACCAGCACTCACATTTCAGGGACGCTGTATCCCTGCCCGACTCGTTCGTCTATGGCTCGCTGCTTGAGAACAGGGGGTGAGCATCTGTAAACTGCTAAACCACGCCAGTTTTTGTATACTCAAGCCTGAGGTTAGCTATGGATGACTCACTTATTGACGATGGGCGTCTCAGTACTACTCGGAAGTCTCAGCTTCCTGGGGCTGGCTTTTTTTATCCCGATTCACTCGATGCAGATCGAAAAGCTGAGCGTATCGAAGCGACGGTGAGTGAGGCAACAGCTATCGTGGTTGCAGACTCAGATGCTGATGGACTCGGGTGTGCAGCTCTTATTCGTGAAAAGTATAATGATCTGCGCCCGTGGGAACCGTATCAGACACAGTTACAGGCGCGCATTGAGCGATATCGGGGAAACAAAGAGGAATCATCGGAGAGTGATGAAATCGAATTGCCGACTGATTCAGCAGTTGGAATAGTTGGGGCAGGCCCTCACTCGATTGGTCAGACACTCGAGCTTGTTGCAGAGTCAGCGCCACAGGGTGTTGATCTGTACATTTGTGACCTCTGTCCGGATGGATTTCATCACATTAAGGATTCACTGACAGATGCCGTGGCGAAAGCTTCGTCAGTTCGGTGGTTTGATCATCATCAATGGGAGATAGAAACAGCCACTGCGGTTCGTGAAGCTGGTGTTGAACTTCTGATTGGGGACTCTGATCAAGAATGTTCGACGGATGTCGCCTATCGGGGACTGTCAGACGACTTTGATGAGCGATGGGAGGAGATAGCCGCAGTGACTCGCGATCACGATCTCTGGCAGAAAGAAGACCCCCGAAGTGATGATATAGCCGACTATGCATACTGGGTCAGCACTGAAGAGTATGTCACTGCAATTGGAACCTATGGTGTCGAGCTTTCATCACTCATTCATGAGTTTCTTAATCTACGTCGCACCGAGAAACAAGAGTTAATTGAGGCCGCGGTGCATCGTGCTGAACTCACTGAGGTAGGGCCATGGACTGTCGGAGTGACGTATGGCAGATGCTCACAGAACGAAGTCGCAGAGGCGCTGCGAACACAGGGTGCAGATGCAGCAGTGATTGTCAAGCCGGCTGGGAGCGCCTCAATTCGGGGATCAGAGTCTTTTGCGCTGGCGCACAAGGTGGCTGGATATGTAAATGGCGGAGGGCATCCGAAAGCCGCTGGGTGCAAACCAAACATATACGACGATATGCTCGATTATGCGCATCACTGGTCGACACAGGGAGCAACGACGAAACGCGTGATTCTGGATGCATTTGAGCGAGTCGCGACAGAGCAGTCAGACTAATTATTTTTCTTCGACTGGCACAGATGACCCCGGTTGTACGCCCGTTTCAGTTGGGGCATCCGCAACCCATTTATCAGCAGCCAGCGCACCACACGAGCACTGTGTGTAGGCATGAATAACGGGACCCTGAGCGTAGAGACCACCGACTGCCTGATTTTCTGCCTCAGAGAATGCAAGGATGAACTCTGTCTCATGATCAGTATGTCCGTTGGGGCACGCTGCATCTTTGAGTTCTCTATCGACGTGTACACGCGTTCCCATTGCTTTCTTCGCAAATGCCATTGGGCCCATACCAATTGCTGATTCAACAATCTGTTGAGCACGTGTGCCAGAAATGGTAAGCACACATCCGGTTTCTACCGAGAGAGCTCGATCGCGGATCGCCGAATGCTCATCAACCACATGCTCGGAGAGAAACAGCACGATATCGTCATGCCGATTTCCAGCTAAAAACTCATCATAGGAGTTCATGAGTCATGAAATTTTGTAGCTATGTCCTGAAGTGATTTTTCCGGCCGACTCGGAACCGTGTATATCTGTCGCTTACCTGGCTCACGCATGCCGTAGAGAAATGAAGGTGAAACAATATCAAGCTCAACTACATCCCCGGGTCTACACTCATGTGTATCACACCACTCTTCGAGACGATTTTTCCCCTCTGTGGGCGTTCTGGCAATGCGTTTATTATCATACGCGCCGCCAATGTAAGATCCGTCTCGGTCTGACTGTACGTGGGTAAAATACTGTGTCCCATCTAATGATAATCGAATGACCACCTCTGGCGAGAGTTCGATTTGATCTGGAAGACGAAGATATGGCCGGTGCATCCCGCCACGACGATCGAGGTGTGCTGTGACCGTCGTCACAGCTGATGCATCACTGGGAATTCGCTCGCTCACGCTTACTCGCCTTCTTCATCCGCTTCAAGGAGGTCCTCGATAGATTCTGCGCCGGTGAGACGGACATTGATTTGAGCAGTTTCCTCTGAGACTTGGCGACCTCGGACGGTGATCCGTTTTCGTTCACCGTCTCGTTCTGGATGATAGCCAACACCGCCCTCAAGCAGAAGCTCTTTTAGATCGGAGCCTGCGACATCGCCACGCATTGGACGGCCGGCTTCATCAGAACCACCAGTGAGTTCAAGTGTTCCTGAATCTAACCCAACTGCATTTCCATCAACCTCTTCACCAAGATCTCGACCAATGAAGCGGTTTGCACTTTGTCCGTCAACTTCGAACTGTTGGGTATACCCCGTCTCATCGGAGACGACAATCTTGAATTCTACCATGGCTATTTATAAAAGGCGAATCATCAAAAGAACGTCGAAGCAGTAATGAAGTGTTACTGCGTGCTAACTTGCGTATAACCGAGTTAGCTCTCGATAGGGATCTCGGTACCGGCAGTCAGTTCACCCTCAATAGGGAGCGTTACTTCAAGAACACCATTAGAATAGGTTGCAGTTATGTCATCAACAACGATGTCCTTGGGTAGTCGGAACGTTCGATGAGCGTTTTTTTGCCGGTTACGATCCTCATCAACGTGTTCTGCCGAGACTGCAAGCCGACCATCGTTCCACCGAAGGCTAATCTCGTCAGCGTCAAATCCCGGCATATCGATCGTCAATATGAATTGTCCATCTTCTTCATACAATTCATACCCATCGTCAGAGGGCATAAATCCGCCATTGTTTTCGAACAAGCGATTCGGCAGATCAAGCGCTCGTGACCATGTAGTTGGTGTACCTGCGACCATTTGGTTCACCTCCAATACATCCTCATGTATGCCGTTGAGAAACATAAATTTTGTGTTCGATATGGTGAGTCACAATAGCACATAACGGCAACCTGACCTCCTCCCACCGGTTCAGAGGTGGGATTCCCAAGCGGTGGGATATGACAGTTTACGATCTTACTGTTCTCTCGGTGTGAACCGTCCGCTCTCGCGGTCAAACAGGAAGACTCCGGGCTGGGCCAACCGGCCGTGACTCATATTCCCTCAGGGGACTCTCAGTTATCTGGCTTCAAAAGTCGATGACGAGATAGTTGCTGATGCCGAGGCCAATGCCTGCCGTCTCGTCGTCCGGCGTGTCTTCGACGGGGATCTGTTGTGACAGATGAGGTGGAGCTCCTATTCGTCGCCACTCCAGACTGCCTGCCGGATGTTCTCAACCTGTCCGTCAGGACGGGTTTCGTACTCTGCGAGGATGAAGTCTGATCCCCCGTCTTTCAGGTTCCAACCTTTCGAAAGGCGAACTTGCCCATGCTTGTCGTCGTGTTTGATGCCTTTTTGCTTCCACGTCACTGTGGAGCGTGGGTGTCGGTCACCACGCTTCCGGTAGCCAGGTAGGTTGTTGCCGTCGTCAGAGTTGTCCCAGCCGGTGAACGCCTCAGCAAGTCCTTCGAGAAATCGCTGTGCTCACTAATCGAAGCTCACTGGCATCACGAGACGGCGGTGCCGTCTCGAACGAACTTGACTGAAAGTGTCGGTCACTGTCGCGTTCGTGGTGTTTCAACTCCGGCTTCGTCGGGTATCTCGCCTTCATCGTCCTACCGTTGTTGTATGTCGTAGCGTCCGACGTTCCACAGTTTCGAGACAGAAAACCCGTATTGGTTGAGATCGTCACGAACCTGCTGGTGGTTCGTGATTTTCGCTCGGTGGGGTGAGTTGTCTCCAACACCGTTTTGTGATGTACAGTTACTTATGAAAAACCATTTAAATACTGTGTTTGACATACAATATCCAGCCGAGCGTTCAAGCGTGGTGAGTCTCCCAGTTGTCGGCTTCACGGCTCAAGCCGTGGGTTTTCGCCTCGCACTTTCCATAAGGACCACAGAGAGAGGAATCACAATCACTACTTCAATCGGGTGGTGAGTGGCACATATGCAATTAGGTGTTATCGGTCTTGGCCGCATGGGACAGATTATTGTCGACCGTGTACTCGCTGGAGGGCATGAAGTAATTGCCTTCGACGTCGACCACGAGAATGTACAAGAGGCGGCCGCCAATGGGGCAGTGCCAGCCGAGAGTCTGGATAATTTTTGCGACCGATTGGGAGACGACAAGTACATGTGGCTGATGGTTCCTGCTGGAGAAGCCGTTGATATGACGCTAGCTGAACTTGAAGACACACTCGACGGTAATGATATTATTATCGATGGAGGGAACTCACATTTTGAGTCATCGGTTCAGCGAGCGACAGCGACTGATGCTGCGTATCTTGACTGTGGCACCTCTGGTGGGCCAGCAAGTGCAGATGCTGGATTTTCATTGATGATTGGTGGCCCTGAGTGGGCATACGAATCACTTTCACCTGTCTTCGATGCGATTGCGACAGGTCCCGCAGGGCACGCACGACTTGGCCCAAACGGAGCTGGCCACTATGTCAAGATGGTTCACAACGGTATTGAGTACGCACTCATGCAATCGTACGGCGAGGGATTCGAGCTGCTGGCCCATGGCCGATACGAGCTTGATCTTGAAACGGTCGCTCGAACTTGGAGCAACGGTGCAGTCATTCGATCGTGGCTCTTAGATCTCTGTGAAGAGGCCTTTCGCGAGGAAGGATCCGATCTTGAAACCGTCGCAGATCATATCGCTGGAGGCTCAACAGGGACGTGGACAGTTGAAGAGGCGCTCACACAGGAGGTTCCTGTGCCACTTATTTATCAAGCACTCGCTGAACGCTTCGGAAGTCGTGGCACTGACGGACGATTCGCCAGAAAACTAGCGAATCGCCTACGGTATGGATTCGGGCGACATCCAGTGAGACGAACAGATTAATGCGAGATTGAACACTATGAAATTCTGAGACACACCACTCGAGAGATCTATACTCACACGGTGACTAATGACCGACAGATACAGAGTCATATCACATTCGTAGATGTCAATTCAATCCAGCTACATACTAAGACACCACAGTCTTAACATTTCGTTGCTGTTCTCCACTTTATCACAATTTCCTTAACCCCCCACTTCGTAGCGCCGCTATGGTGGACATCAATTTCTTAGGACTCAGCTTAGGGGTGACACTCACGCTTCTGGCGGTGTCACTGCATTACGCTCGGGGGACTGGATGGACCCCGAAGCCAGATATTTCACAGGAGGTGCTTGAACAGCGGGCAAGTACTATCTCGGAAACAGAGTTCGCCGAGCCGATGAACCGTTCTGTTGGTGGAGGAGCCATCCCAGCCGGATCCATCTCCACCGGAGGAGAAAAAGCAGAGTTAGAGGAGACGGACACAGAGGACTCAAAGAGCCCAGCAGATATCCCTGATGATGAAGTCGAATACTTTGAAATTGAGTTCAGCAAACAGGGTGAAACGGTCGACGTTGCCAATAATCAAACTCTTCTTGAGGCTGGTGAGGAGAGCGGGTGGGAGATGCCGTATGCCTGCCGACAGGGTCAGTGCGTTTCCTGTAGTGGGAAGATTATCGATAGCGGAAACTCAGAAGAATATATCACTCACGACAACCAGCAGATGTTGGATGACGATGAGTTAGAAGATGGGTATACGCTCACATGTGTTGCTTATCCGAAGGCAGACTTAACAATTGAAACCAGTGAAGCACCATGAAAAACGGAGTTGTTCACTGACTTCGGAACAGGTTCATTATCTCATCGCTTACCGATGGTTCAACAGCAACTGTGTAGGTATTTCCGGCCTGCAATTCTGTTGAGGCCCCCGCAATTCGATCACCACCAGTCTCTGAAATAACAATGCATCCGCGCGGAAGTTGGACGGTATCTAATCCTCGCCCATCAACCGGTGCTCCTTCGGCGACGGTGATTTCGAGAATATCGAGTGCACCAGCCACTTCCTCAATTGAACGAACATCTGTTTCGATTGCATTTGCTGCAACCCTGGCACCAGCGTTCTCTGGGAAAATGACCTCATCAACGTACTCTTCATACTGTTCGACGTTTTCGCTTTCAGTTCGCATCACTGTCTCAATAGTTGGCTCTAATCGCTCAACTGCAAGGCAAACTGCAAGATTCGTGCCAGTCTGTGCAGTCAGTGCTGCGACCACGTCTGTCCGCTCCAGATCAACCTGATTTAAAATATCTGGCTGTGTTGCGTCGCCCTCAATAACTGTGCCAATATAATCATCAGCCAGTTCATCTACGAGATCAGCGTCGATCTCGATAATTACTATATCATGGCCACGGCTATTGAGCAACTGTGCTGTGCGACGGCCAACGCGACCGCCCCCGACGATGACTGTCCGAGGTGTTGTCATAATTTGAAACCCTCGTACGGCTATTCAATGTGAGTCCTTTTCAACATCGGTATTCTTGTCTCATCGTAACGCAAACCGAGGTAGTACGCAAGAGACTGTTCTGAACACTGCTCAACCATCTGTGACTTCCGGATTCTGATATCAATCCTGTAAAACTTCGTCAGGTGCGTGCCCGTGCCAGCGTCATCACATATCTGACGAGCGCGTGTTCTGAAAGTCGAAAATTATCTCCACAGAGCAGGAGGCGCAGTCTGCGCATATATCTACGATTCAGGCAACGATTCGTCACACCAGAACGATCTTCTCATAGCGAGAGAATCCCGCCGTTCACGGCCCAGAAGATGTCACCTGCTGCAAAGAAGAACCGTATCCGTTGCGCTTCGTTTCGTTCCCTCCTCTCAGTGTGACCGCAGCCCGGACGTGCATATTCTTGAATCCAGAGTGATTTCGACGTTCAGCTAGTCGTTACTACTCTTCGGTCGTTGCTGTTGGCTTGACCGAAGACATGAGTCCCACACAGATGGAGTGTGTATTTCAAGATGAAGTATTACCCAGCCGAAACTTCTGGGTGGTTTCCCCCAGTCAATGTTCACAGAGATAGCGAGACTTTTTAACTTATCAATCTTCGGTACTAACATGCGTGCTGCAACTTTTCATGGACCTGGAGATATTCGTGTCTCAAATGTAGATAAGCCGAGTATTGAAGATCCAGAATCAGCCGTGCTTCGTGTGACGCATACTGCTGTGTGTGGATCTGATCTATGGTTCTATCGAGGCGAAGTCGATCGCGATATTCCATCACGGGTTGGACATGAGCCGATGGGCATTGTTGAGGCAGTCGGTGACGCAGTCACATCGGTCTCTCCTGGAGATCGAGTCTTCGCTCCATTCCGCATTAGTTGTGGTGAGTGTGAGTTTTGTCGCCGTGGGTTACACACATCCTGTGTCAACGGCGAGAGTTGGAGTGTTCCAAACGGTGGAGCTCAAGGTGAAATGGTGCGGTGCCCACACGCTGACGGTACCCTCGTCCGAATACCTGACCGTCATGCCGACGACGAAGCAACCCTCCGGTCGGTTTTGCCACTGACAGACGTGATGGGAACAGGACACCATGCAGCGGTGAGCGCTGGTGTCGAACCAGGATCAGCGTGTGCTGTGATTGGTGATGGGGCGGTCGGCCTCTGTGGTGTCCTTGCTGCGAAACGACTCGGTGCCTCACAAATCATTGCAGTCGGTCACCACGACGATCGGTTACAGATTGCCTCAGAATTCGGTGCCACTGAGATAGTCAATGAGCAGGCTGATAGGGCGATCGAAACGATCAAATCGCTGACCAACGGTGGTCCAGAACACGTTCTTGAATGTGTTGGCGCCACTTCGTCGATGGAGACCGCTGTTGAGGTCTGTCGGCCGGGTGGAACCGTTGGATACGTCGGTGTTCCTCATGGGCTCGGTGATGGACTTGACCTTTATCCATTCTTCAGCGACAACATTGCTATTCAAGGGGGAGTTGCTCCTGTTAGAGCGTACGCAGATGAACTACTCGCAGACGTGCTACAGGGCACTCTTGACCCTGCACCTGTCTTTACAAAGACAGTGGATCTTGACAATATTGCAGAGGGCTATCAGGCAATGGATAGACGAGATGCTGTCAAAGTGCTCGTGACCGTCCAGTGAGCTATATATAGCCTAAGCTTCGTGATTCAGCGCTGACGCCTACTCTGTTTGATTTCACTCGCATCTTCCTCGTGTTTGCGTCGGGGTATTTCACCACGTGATTGAGAGTTCCCCTTTGGCCGTGACAGGGGTGGAATGGCTCAACGATTTTGAGTATATTGTTAAATGAATTTTATGCTCATGTCGCCAGCAATCTATTTTCATGACTCAACCCATCGAAGTAGATGAGTTCACTTAGACGACGCTGGAACATATCTTTGGAAATCTGCTCGACTGAATATCGTGATTATTGACCCAGTGAACTACCCCAGCCTACTTGCTCGCCACGGCAGTGGCTCGCTCCTTGAGGGTGGGCTTCCGTGCTCTCGCGTTGGACTTCCTGATTCAATGACGGTACTTGCAAGCAGTGCGTCTCGACGACGCCTGCAAACAGCGGTGCCAGTCTCCGCAGGCGTTGATTTGGACTGTCCCAACTCTATCCCTAACTCTGACTGGTTGAACCCCACTCCCAACCTCTCCAAACCACGCTAATACGTTTCCAACGACGCGTTATGATCGCGGTCAGCAAGAACAACATGACAACCACCCTTTATGCTGTGGCGCTCGAATGATTTGACTGTCTGGGACCACGACATCGCGGCGATGTTGCGGCTGTTTCCGTTTTGTTATTTTTGGAGAATAGCCTCAGAAACATCTGTGTTGTCTGGGAGTGGTCGATGGGAGTCTAGGTGGAAATCGCCCATTTGTGAGGTGTTTCCAATCGCGTGACCAGCCCGAGCCGTGTGACTATCCACGTCAAAACCTGACTGATTACATTTGATACTGCAGTATTCTCTCGGATCCTTAGTCGCAGTTGAGACGATCAGTCTTGAATCCGCGTTGCTGTCGTGATTCAAGCACGCTTTTATGTGTTTGATACGACGGACAGCCATTTGCAGGCATTTCGAGTATACTCGCTTCCACTCTGACCATTCTTATTTCCATTCTGGAAGATCTGCATCGCAGTGTACGATGGCTTGTCGTCGTCAGGAGCAGGGTGGTTACTCTTGCGTGAGTGGTTGTACACTTCTCGGCAAGCCTGCATGTAGTTCCACGCAGTCTCGCCAGTGGTTGGACAAGAACAGTCGCAACGTGGCCGCGATGTCGTGGTCCTGGACAATCAAAGCGTTCAATCGGCACGGCGGAAGGAATGGATGCCACGTCGTTCTTGTTAACCCTGATGGAACGACAAGGCGATGCGCTCAACGTGGCGTCGAGTCACAAAACCATTTATATATGTGTGAACACTCCTGTCCGGACTGTGGGTTCAAGACTGGCCGCGATCATAACGCGTCGTTGGAAACGTATTAGTGTGATCTGAGGAAACTAAGAGTGACATTTGAACAGTCACAATGATAGCTGGGACAGTACAAATGTCTGTGGAGACTGGATCCTCTGTGGGCAGGTGTCATCGGGACGCACTGCTTGCAAGTACTGTCCGAGAAGCAGAAAATCTCATGTGAGAGCACGGAAGTCCCGTCCTCAACGAAGCCGCGCCAGCGGCTGAGTAGGACGGGGTAGTTCACTTGCCAGTAGAGCTTCACCGGACTGTGCGTATCTTTCACAACACTATTCCACACTCCCAATTCCGCTCTCTGCGTCTGGGAGATCATATGCAGTTGCATCTAATTCGAGCTGCTTGAGCGCTTCTTCAACATGGTGATCTTCTGCATAATCAGCATCATCGTTGACGCGGATCTGTTGTGCCTTTGCAAGCACCTCTCCGCGGCGGTCGTCAGGGATATCGTACTTATCTGTCGATAATTCGATTACTAACCCATTGTTATCTTGTGTATACAATGAAAAGAAGACACCTCGATCAAAAACATTGTAGCCACGTCCATCAGCATCAAGTGCTGCAGCAACCTCTTCGAAATCTGCTGGGTCAATTCGAAAGCAGAGATGATGTACCGCGCCGACACCACCTTGCTGTGGTCTACGAGTTGATTGCCGATCACCAACAAAAACTGTAAGAATACGACCATCACCGGTGTCAAAAAACAGGTGAGTCTGTGAGGGGTCATCAAGATTTGGCTGTCGGAGGACAAGAGGCATGCCGAGTAAATCACGATAAAACGCCAGTGTATCCGCTTCGTTGCTTCCCCAGATTGTGACGTGATCTGTTCCAGTTACGTGAAATGAGCTATCCGGCGGTGTTGCGGTTACTGGGACCTCATCGGTCATACATATGTGTACTCTCGAACGTGTATAAATCCGAAAGAAACTGTCGTCCTGTTAATCGCTACTGTACGTCCTCAGGTGTAAGGCCTACAAATCGGTCACGACGATAACAGCAGTGATTACAGAAGAATTGTGCATATCCTGCAGGTTGAACCCCACTGAAAGCCATTTCATTGCCACAATCGGGGCACCATTCTGCACTTACTTCAGATGGTCGTTGCACAGACATATCACGGTGTATCATGAATAATCATATATAACTATCGGTTTTCAAATACGAGAGCAGTCCAGATAGTCAGATCTGGTTCTGAGAAATCATAACCACGCTGACTCTCTATCGTCATAGCATGTAAGCCGACACTGATGCTGGTATGACGTTGTTGAACGTGGCCTGTACGTGTGTGAGAGGTACGATACGGTGGCGAACGGGACGTGAATGGTGCGGAGAATATTCAGCACAAGCTACCCCTGAGTCTCGCCACGGATAGCGGCAAGAGAGATAACGGTTGGCACAGTCAGTGATTCGCTTGTCCGACCGTCGTCATGGGTGTTTCGTCCCACAAGAACAGCTGGGTTGTGAACCTTCATATCCCACGGTGGTCGGGGATTCTCGCCTTTCAGCGCGGGAATTATCAGCAAAAAATACGACATCACGCCTCAGTAGCGCGACGGCAGGTATGCAAACCCGATAAGAAAAATTACAGTCAACATTGATGCGATTGAGATCCCCCAGAGACCATTCTTGTGTGTTTTAAACTGTGCAATAGCAGTCGTTTGGGCGTGGTATTCGCCAAATTGCTGTGTCAACTGAACTGTTGACGTATCAGGAAAGTGGACAAGATATGTTTCACCACTCAAAGTGACATTTTCATGATTGGATACATCAACAGTGTTCGTCCGTGTAGCGGTCCATCGTAACTCAACAGACTCATTCGTGATACCACGAACGGTAGTGCTGTTATTTTGATATCTAAGCGCTTCGCCCATTGAAATTGTCTGCGCCTGTGGTTGAGGAAAATACTCGCTCGCGGAAATGAGCTCAGACTGGTTCCGGACAACATACCGCGTGTTATTTTGCATCACGAGTTCTTCGCTGGCACTGGGATCTGCAGCGAGAATCGCACTCTCGTTCAACTCATCCTGTAATTGAACTGCTGTTGGGTTGCCGTCTTTCTGCCGAATAAGGACTCGGTGTCGTTCACCATTTACTCTGTGTGTCGAGTTATTCTCTAAGACGACTGTATATACGGCCGATTGGTTCGTATACTGAAATTCGGCTTTTCTCATCGCCGTTGTTATTCCTCCGTGTCCACCACCCTGCTCCAATGTTTCTATTGAATTGACATTGTATAGCTGTGTGCCAATTTGAAACTGATCCTGTGCAGTCAGCTCGTATGCAGGGTCTTCAAACGCCACTGATGGAGACTGCGCTGTTGTAATGAGCGCGTATGATCCAGACCCTAAGAGAACGAAAAGCACGACATAAATCGCGGCAGCACGTCGTTGCATAGCGAGAGATTTGGCGAGATGGTCTATAATCGTTGCCGTTTATACGGGGAATGATACACACTGCCATGCTAATCGGCAGACATGCAAGCAAGAATACTCCAAACAGGAGATAGTTGATGTCGTCAGCGAGACGCTTGAGCAGATCGAATAGTTCAAACCACAGTTTAATACAACGCACCCGGATGAGGTATTTCTCGTTGACGCGACCTGCAACACAAACGGAATCTGACCACTGAAGCAGCCTGGAGAGTGCTCTCCAAGTGAGAGATACTCAAACGACAGGCCAGACAGGCCACGCTCGTTGATGCAGCACGTCAAAACAATTTAATTCCCGGTCGCGAGCCCGGTCCAGTCGGTCCCTAAGGACACGGCTGATCCACCTAGTCGCGGGCCCGCCAAGATAGAAATCCTCGACCGGGTTGTTCACACTCAATCCAGAGTGAACGGTTCGGCGACATTTAGACACGACCAGAATGCGCGCCAAACGCAGTCGTCACTGACGACGATCTCGAATACTTTCCAAGCGGTTTCATCAAGAATCAAGGCGGATACTTCGGGGCTTGACCGCGAGGCAGTTGACCTGCGCGTATCCTCGGATTCATTGGTTTTATTTCGCCGACTTCAGCATTCACTATTCGGAGCAATATCAGACCAGAAACTTGTAGCAATACCGATATGACCGGAACATAGATGATCATCACACCCGCGACCACTTCTCCCCGCCTCCAGATGCACTGATATCTGGGGAAGATGCGAACTGACGACTGGCGGGACGTACTCGCTACTGTCCTCACCAATCTCGATGACCGGATCAAAGCCTTCTGATGCTAGTGACGACCTGACGAGAAGACATACTGATTCGCAGTATCAGTTCACGCGACAACTGTCTCAAAAAGAGAACAACTCACTCCGAAGTATCAACTGAATAGCCCTCGGACGCGGCCAAGCACCCCATCGGTACTTTCACTCTCACTCCTTTCGGCTTCTTTATCTTCGCTCACCCGCCTATCCAATGCAACACTAGCTGGCGGCTCTCCCAACCAATCGAGGAACTCATCAGGTGATTTAATCAACAGGTCGCGTCCGCGGCGTTCAACACGCGCAACTGTCGGCGGATCCCGTGCATACGTGTAGGTGTCCGTCGACATCCCTTCAGGGAACGACACGCGTAGTCGCTCACCCTGATCCTCCGCCGTGATATCCTCTCGTTTGAGCAGGTTGAGCCACCGGTCACGACCCGCATCATACTCTTGCTCAGCAGGGCATCGTGGAAACCACTCTGGTACGTCACGACCAGCATACTCATATAACTCCAACATCACGGCGCGTGCCGTCCGTAACGCATCGTCATCGTTTGAGAGCGTCAGCTCCCGGGTCAGCATTTTGTGGGTGAACCAGAGGAACAGCGGATTATCTTGCTCGACCAACCGATTGACCTCGGCCTCACCCTTGTAGCTCGTATCGAAATTCACGTTGAAATGCAAGACCTTCGAGCGGTTCCGGAACCACTCATCCGGCCGTTTGTCATTACTGATGAATGCGAACAGCGGGAAGCTCGCGTCCGGTGTCCAGTTCCCCCAGTAATTTCGGAACGTACCCAGCCGGTTTACCGTGTCTTTGGTGATGTCGTCGACGACCACAGGGAACGCAGTATTCGCAGACCGCATTCCGCGCACTTTCCGCTTCCCAACCTCGTCTGCATCGACCGGATTCACGACTCGGCCCCCACTAATCACCGACAGCGCAAACCGCGCGAACGTCCCTTTCCCGGCGTCTGACTCACCGTAGATGTAGAGATTCGGAAGCGCCTTGTCAAGATCAATCCCATACTGGTCGTAGAACGCCGCATCGCGGTTCGCAAACGGAGCCCAAAACATCCACAGCAACGCCTCAGCCATATGCGCTTTCACCGCGTCTGCATCGTTGCAATTCCCGTACTTATCTACCGTCTCAAAATACTCCTGTAAATCTGACAGGGCGGTATCAACAACATTCGGATCGTCAGGAAGCGGCTGTCCTACCCGGTAGACTCGCCCATCAGTGTGAAAGCTCAGTGTACGCCCAAATTCAACCGGGATATCATTAGCTGTTTGCGGCCGCCCGACACACATTGTCGACACCTCATAGATATCGCGCTTGTACTGCTGAACCGCCTGTGGCGTCGTCGTCAATGAATCACCCGAGAATGACGCATCGTAATCCGTCATTCGAGACAACGCCTCAATCGCATCATCGCTATGCCCCAGCAGTGAAAGGTTGATTCGCGTCTCACTCTCATCTCTTGGATCTAAATCTTCCGCAGACGCCTCACTATCATCCGATTCACGCTGCTGCTCGTCGATTTTCTCTTCGACACCCTCACTCAGCTCTGTCTCATCGCCGAGTACCAGATCAACTTCATCTACCTCAGATTCGATCCGCTCATCAAGCCGTCCGTGAAGCTCACTTACTTCATCACGAGTCTTTACCTTCCCCTCAGTGTACAGCAAGACTACTTTGGCCCGGCCATTAGATGTCCGCCCTAACTGCTCCGTAAGGTCATCGAGAAATGGACCGTTGTTGTTGTAAGACCGGTGTTCTTCATAGAAATCCACAAAATCACCCCATAGCGGTGTATCTGTCTTCGTCTCAAAGGCGACTCCAGTATTCGCCTGCCGCGTCCACGCGTTACCCGACAAGTTCGGAGAGCCTACGATCGCCGTCGCTGGGCGCACCGTCTCTGTCTCCACAGCATCCTCAGATCCATCTGTATCAGTTCCACCACCACTTACAGTTGAGTCCGAGCTGGTCCACTCGAAGGTTTGCTGGGATGCATCAGTCTCGTCACTCACTTCGGAGTCGTCACTTTCGGCACTGTATTCGATCAAATAGAGCTTGCTGTGTACTTCCTTCGTCTCGCAAAGATAGATCACTAACTTCTCATCGCGTTTGAGTTGCTCAAGCCGATCTGCAAGTTCCGGCTTATCGATGAGTCGCTCCCGATAATCTGCAACGTTACCCACGACTACTTCCAACTGTTCAAATGATTCAATCCGGTCAAACAGTTCGAGGATAAACTCCGGTGAATCACAGTACGTGACGACACGCATCCGGACAGCGTCTTCAAAGTACGTTTTGAACCGCCCGTAGCTCCTGAAGAGTTCAACGTGTCCCGTTGTGTCAGCCCTGCCGCCCAGCGGGAGGTCAAATTGCTCCGTCATAATGTTGGTTAGCACTTACACAAGGTGGTCTGATAATCGCTTACCTCGGAATGGAACAAATGATGGTCTCCAGAACACCCTCAATATAAAAAGCGGCAGTTCGGAAACTCCTCGATATCTGCCTTTGCCTGTACGAAGAGGACCAACGAGGGCATCGTTCTGCTCGGCATTTCACAGTTTTGTAGCCATAGCATGCGTCATCCCGCTCACTTTCAGCGATTGGGTCAAATGGTTGCCGCGAAGCTTCGTGACAATCTCACCATCCCCAACCGTCCGAGCCAACAGTTCTTTCGAATCAATACCCTACTGCCGGAGAATCTCCCTCTTGAGCCGAAACGAATAGACAAGCTCGTCACCGTACCCATTAGCCCTCCCAACTCAAAACCACGGGATCGAAAACCCTGTTATACTGAGGCTTCGGTATTGCCCACTCAATGTTCCGTCTCGGGGTTATTCATGTCCGCGATAGCGTTGCACGCGGGATTCAACTTCGACGCTGACCACGCCCTCTACTTCCACCGGAAAGCGGAGGGTATTATGAGCAGTACTACGCCGAAATTCCGCGGACAGCGACTGATTTAATCGATTTCAAGGAGGTCCTGTGATGGAGATTAAATGTTGGCGATTCGTGGTGCTGTTGAACGCGCTATATGACCGGGGCGTCGAATCAATCGCGGTGAAATATCCATGGACAGATATCGGTCAGTTAGTGTATATCAGGTTAGAAGATGATGGACGGGCGACGGTCCGGTTCACACAGGAGTCGATAATGTATCAGGACAACCTGAACAGCCCGATCTGATCCCTGCAATTCAGTCGTTAGTGCGGGGACGGCCGCAAGACCAGCGTTAGAATTCGTTTCTGTGAGTTATGCAAGCCAGAATAAGGCCAGTCGCTGCGCTTTGGTCTCACCCGTTTAGGCAGCATCAACCATCCCGTCGACATCGGTCGTATCCACAACTTCCAAAGGACCCTGGAGATCGTCGTGGTTGTAGGCGTGACCGTGCTGGTCGTACACTACGTAATCTTCGAATTCGGTTGCAAGAGGTGTCGCGATACTGAAGAGTGCTAGACAGTGTTTGACCACTATGAGCGCCTCACTTAGAGGTCGCATCAGATTAATCCCAACGAGAGTGTAACCTACGTCCGGATAATTGGCTTCTCGCTCTTCGCGGCCGCTGTCGAAAGCCCGATCGGAGTCTTTTTTCTCGCCACTCGACAGCTCATCATTGCCGGTCATACTTCCTCGTGGAGACTGCGTTGACCCCGGGGCCGTCGTTCAATGTGGGCTCTGCTATACCCTTTGAACGACCAGATAGTTAATTCCGAAAGGGATTTTGGCTCGCTTCAGTTCAGGCGGTTCTTCAGTAGGTCTCCGCCGCGACATACCGAGATTACAAAAAGTTCATTCACGAAACTGCTCCTGTTACTTAGCACGCGCGCTGCTTCTCTCGGTGCATCGTCTGTTCAGGCGCTTTTTGATTGGATGGCTGCCACTATCGGAGGTATGGTCGTGCTGTCAGTGGGGCGGGCGTGCTATGAGTCTGCATCTGGCCTCTAATGCCCTGTACCTCCAGGTTTTGCCGGTGTGCATGCAGCAAGTGATCGACCGAAAACTGTACGATACAGACCAAGCCGGACGGATCGCCCGGTGCGCGCCCCTCACTGACAGAGCAATTCCAACTACCTGATCGAAACGTAGCTCCAGCAGTCGCCTCGGAAACTCATCATGCGGCCGGTGGATGGCGTACTTCAGATTACTCCCGAAGCGAGACATATGCCAGAACCCAGGCGTGTCAATCGTCAGTATATACGAGGGAAGAGGTGTGACACTCGCACGTACCATCCGTAGGATTGAGCAGCGAGAGAGACGGATCACCGATCACACCGAGAGGATTACAAGCCCGTCGACATGAGCAAATCGAGGAGGTCATCGAACAGCTCAACGACGACCTCCCACCACCGTTCTCCGAACCAGAGCTGTATCGAGCAACCGCAAGCGTCAGGATTTCAGTCTGGGGACCGGAGGTGAAGGAGCGATTCACTGGCCGGATAGTCGACCGACTCAATTACGAGCGGGACTCGGTCGCCCATCGGTTCGTGCCGGTAGTCGGAAAGAGCTTGATCGAGATCATCAAGACTGCTGCCGAAAACGTTGTTCCAGCTCTGAATTCAGAGCTCTCACAGTCTCTTCGGAAAGCCGCGCGTCATATGAAGACAATCTTCAATTGTATCGACTCGGTACTCGAACGGGAACTGTAGTAGACATCATTCTATCCTGTGTTTCACTCTGGACTTCCAGACACAATCATGAACTGCGCGTCGAGGGCACCCTGCCTTGGACTGAACCCAATACATCGAGTCGGAGCCGTTGGAAACGGGGGACCACAACAGATCGCGATCGTAAACGACCAATTCAATGCGGCCCCAGAGCGTACAGACATCGGCGTCCCATTAGAAACACCTCAAGGATGTAGCAGCCGAGATAACCTAAGCGGGCGACGGCTTTGACGTTGATTCGGAGTAGACGGCTGCAGTACCACGCAAATAGAGGACTTGCGCTACATAGGTACTCTCTTGTGTACGTACTCACGTACACATGTAGGTACACGAAACGTATCTGAAGCAAGAGTAGATTTTAGGAGGGATGCTATTCCATCCGAGGATACACCGATGATATGCCTAAGTCGTGGAAGGGCGTCTTCGGAGAGAGGTAAAAACCTCCACGTAATGCTATGCCCGGATGAAGAAGAGCCATTCACTGGACTTCAATCAAATACCGACCTCCGGACACATTCGGTTCTGTCAGTATCTGTATATGTGTCTCTGGAAAAGTAGTGGAACCCAAGACAAGGTCGTCTTGGGCTTTAGGGTATCGTGTGAGAGCCAAGGGCCGGATTTGAACCGGCGATGATCCGCTCTGCAGGCGGACGCGTTCGGCCAGGCTCTGCCACCTTGGCACACATAGTATTAATGCCTCTCTTTGGTTAACCTTAGCGATAAAATATAGAAAGAAAGCCACTGTCCAGCCTCGGTGAGATTTGGCGTGGACAGTGGCTCTTTACTACCGCGTCGTATGTTATGTTATCTCGCGGTCCGGTGCAGTTTCCTGCGGTGTGTGAGTTGACTCAACTCAATTCGATTCGATTCGATTCGATTCGATTCGATTCGATTCGATTCGATTCGATTTCACTTCACTCAACTCACGTCGATGGACATGCGAATATGAATGAGTAGGCGGCGACACCGCACTCCCAGAGAATCTCTTACTCCAGTACCGCCGGTGACGCTTGCAGACTTCACAGCCGTGTTCGGGATGGGTACGGGTCTTTCCCTGCCGCTTTGGCCGCCTTTGACTTTCATCTTCAGTTTCATTCTTATTCGCAGTGCCGTTTCACTTCACCAGATCATCGAATCGCTTCGAATCGCATCGCATCGACTTCAATTCAATTGAATTCGAGGTCAAGATCGAAACGCGCGATTTTCACTGCATTCGCTTTCATTTCATTCCAGTTGAATTGACTTCACTTCGGTTTGATCTGACTTGACTTGACTTCGATTTCATTTGCAAGTTTCTCGCGTGTAATCCAGGAACCGCCTGAACCCGCTCTCACGGGCGTGTGTTTTGTTGGATTCTGTTGGATTCTGTTCTGTTGCGCTCTCGCACCGCACAACACAAAACAAAATAGAACAGAACAG
>JAQCNF010000071.1 GCA_028275165.1 Haloquadratum sp. | reverse complement strand
GTTGGTCTTCTACCATATGTTCTATAATATCCATTTCAGCCAGTGAATCGATCCGACACACAGTTGAAGACAAACCTCCATCATTCGTGTATGAGCCCACTGGAACACGCCCTCGTTGCTCTCATCCCGGTGACGATTTACTTATTAGTTCGCCGCCGTCAACTCCCCTCAAAAATGATGCTGTCAGTCGTTTGCTTTGGCAGTGTGTTTCCGGATCTCGTCGATAAGCCAGTGTCATATGCGAATCTCACTCCATGGGGACGCGTCTTCATGCACTCGCTTCCATTCGCGATTCCTGTCGTTGCGCTTGTCCTTGGATACGCTTTTATCACGAATCGACTTCATCTTGGGGCTGGATTCAGTGTTGGATATCTGCTTCATCTCCCTGGCGATTGGCATAAGCGCCTGTTGAGTGGGGAGATTCCACCAGATTTGCTCTGGCCACTTACATCGATTCCAGCTCATCCGGGTCCCGCCCATTGGTGGGGACCAGAGAATGTCAATATCATCTGGTGGAGTCTCTTTTCAGCCGTTATCCTCGGCATTGTCGCAATTCGAATGGGGAAAGATATTTTTTCACACATGAATCACTCGTTTTCGTGAAACTGTCCGTAGCCACGGGTGGCATCTAAAGACTGTCTATCTCTTAGAGTAGATTATTTTGAAGTAGGTCTGACAGACTGATTGAGACCCACACCCAAGCAAAACTCTAGAAACATAAACTCATCACAGACAGAGTGATTATTTTGTCAGTGCCTGGGGGTGTGACAGACCGTGTAGAGTGTCAAAACGATGTGAATGAGAGCAGTGTCATAAATAACGCTGACTCTCAGCAACTGCGCGATGTTTCCACTGTCATCATCAAAAAGCACTCGCACGGGGGGTGCGTCCAATACAAGCTCACGCTGGTAGAGACAGTCGTTCACTACTCCGCAGCTACATTCGTTTTTCAATAGAAAGATAACTACTACCGATTGATATTTACTGTGTTTATCTAAATATTCTTATACTTGAGTGCAAATTTACATATCTTGACGCTCCCCTGCCCGTGTTGAATAGTTTTACACTGGACGCACCCCCCCTCGCCCGATTCCGTATCAAAAAAGAATTCACACACTACACTGGACACACACCCCATATAGACAGTAAGGTTCATTAACTATTGTCCCGGGCGTATCGCTATACAATCGTTCGGAAACGAGAATTTAATATTCGTCGATATGGACCGACTCAACCCAACACATAAACATACCAGCCCACCTCGCTCCCGGAGCGAGAAGAGAAGCTTGATAGACTGCACTCAGCGCTTCGTCCGACGACGATGGGCTCAATACCTCTGAATGCGTTTGTATTCGGCCCAACTGGTTACGGTTCTGCAAGACGAGGGTGCGGAAGTACAGCCGGCATACTCTGGTGGGACTCATGAGAGTCATCACCCATAGTGGTCATAGATGATGCTCGTGACTCATTTGCAGCGTTCGTGACCACTGATAACATCCACAGTGAGAAGCCCGTTGGGTCAGACAGTAATCGCAGAGCTCAGTCGTGACGAGAATCCTCGGCTCCGAGCAGCGCGGTCGCCATCTGGCGGGTGACGTATGCACTTACATTCGCCACATGGAGCGTTCCCAGGACCACACCAAGCCCGATTGCGACCGCCAGAAGCGCTTCGGGGAAGGTTTCGATTGACCATCTCACCGGCTCGCCGTTGACCTCACCCAGTTGCGTCGTCAGTGGATATCGCAGCGGAGCACTGATCAGCGGCAGCCCGTTTGCGAGCATGAACAGCGGGACGAACGCAAACACAGTGATGAGGAACTTCACCGAGAGGAAGCCAACGCCGCGCCATGTTGAATCCGCCTCAATGTACTTCGTGACGTCTCCGAGCGCGCCGTCGACATCGACAGCGACGTCATCGTACTTCTCAAGCTCTGTGTCTAGCAGTGTGTTGGCGAGCCAGCGCTCAAACCCGGCGACAGCCCGAATGCCAAACAGTGTCGCCAATGCAATGACAACTCCGATGCCCACGACGGTGAACACAATCCCCAAGACGAGCATCGAAAACAGTGCCGAGTAGGCGAACCCGAGCGGGAGTGCTATCAGAAGATAGAGCAGGTGTTTGTACGTGCGAACCTCAACAAGCACGCCAATGATCGGTACCTCGGAGAGCGAGGCTGAACGGAGGGAGTTCATGTTCACGCGTAGGTTAGATAATCCCTCACGGGATAAATTAGTCATCATCGAGCATATAATTAATAGCTACACACAGAGCCATCTTCAAGATCAGAGACCGAACTCATGAGCCTTGTTCGGCGTACCATCATATCTTCATCCGTCTCACCAACGCGGACTTCGACAGTTGGGCAAGACATGCGAAGCCGACTAAAAAGCATGTTTGTGCTGAGTTCTCATATGCGTCTCTGGTTTCGTAACCCGCGAGTTTCACGAAATTACGAGTCACTCGACAGTTACACTCTTTGCTAGGTTCCGCGGCTTATCGATTGGTCTGTCCTGCAGATTCGCTACATGGTAGGCGAATAACTGCAAATACACATTTGCAACCAGTGGCTCAGCCACACCCACATCAGGCACTGAAAAACTCACATCAAGCGTTCGAAATCTCGTGTCTGAAGACACACAGCCAAGTGCGTCTGCTCCCCGGGTCTGCGCCTCAGTCACGTTATTCATCGTCTCCGCTGGATTCGCTCCCTCGGTCAAGACACCTAACACGGGTGTCTCAGGCGTCACAAGCGCCAGTGGTCCATGTTTGAGCTCACCGGCAGCAAACCCCTCTGCATGCGCGTATGAAATTTCTTTGAGTTTGAGTGCACCCTCAAGTGCGACTGGCACGCCAAGCGAGCGCCCAACGAAGAAGAACGAGCGAGAGTCTTCGTACTTCTCGGCAGCGTCGATCACTTCACGTTCGCGATCGAGCGCTTGTTGAATAGCTCCCGGAACTCGTTGGAGATCCTCCAAGACATCGCGTGCCTTCGCTGCTGAGATCCCCCCACGCGCTCGCCCAAGAAAGACTGAAAACAGCGCAAGCGTCGTTACCTGTGAGGCGAATGTCTTCGTCGCTGCGACGCCGATTTCCGGGCCCGCCCGAATAAACAATGTTTCGTCGACCTCACGAGTGACGGTGCTTCCCAACGTATTGGTAACAGCCATCGTGCGTGCGCCGGCTGCCTCTGCACGACGGATTGCCCGCAGGGTATCGGCTGTCTCTCCACTTTGAGTCACTGCAACCGTCAGCGTACAGTATGGGTCGCGTCCCCCACCGAAGCGATACTCGCTCGCAATAGTCACACTGGTTCGCACATCACCAAATCTCTCCAATAGCTCCGCCGCGTACAGCGCGGCATAATATGACGTGCCACAGGCCACAAACTGAATTTCCTCGATCGATTCGAGAAACGCCTCCTCAAATTCGAGGTCTAAATCGGCCGTCGCTGCCGATATGTCGATGCGTCCTGAAAGCGTTTGTCGCAATGCAGTGGGTTGCTCGTGAATCTCTTTTCGCATGAAGTGCTCATACCCACCCTTTTCAGCGGCCTCGGCTTCCCACTCAACGCGCTCAACATCGCGTTCCACTTTCTGATTTCCATTCCATACCTCAATGTCACCGTCGTCAACGCGTGCAACATCCCCATCTTCGAGATACGTCACTGTCTGAGTATGTTCTAAAAACGCCGTGACGTCACTCCCGACAAAATTCTCTCCATCGCCATACCCCACAACAAGTGGACTGCCATCTCGTGCCACCACGATTTCATCGCGGCTCTTAACACTCACACAGATTGCGTAGCTCCCTTCTAACTGTGCAACGACGGCTTGGACTGCCTCCCGAAGCGAAGTATCAGATTTGAGTTCTGCCTCTAACAGGTGAGGTATGACTTCCGTATCAGTGTCACTTTCGAACGTGTGCGAGCTCAGTTTCGATTTCAGAACATCATAGTTCTCGATAATGCCGTTATGCACGACTGCAATCTCACCTGTACAGTCAGTGTGTGGGTGTGCGTTGATATCCGTTGGCGGGCCATGCGTACTCCAGCGGGTATGCCCGATCCCAGTCGTCGCATCCGAATCAGGCACCTCAAGATTCGAAACTTCACCAGATCGCTTGTCGATCACTACCTCTGAGTCGACGAGTGCGACTCCGGCTGAGTCATACCCACGATAATCGAGATTTGATAATCCCTGCGTCACGATTGACCCAGCCGAATGCTCACCAACATAGCCAATAATTCCACACATGTTCACGCCCTCCTGATATAGGCATCATCGCCAATTCGCCCGCCAGTGCCGACACCTGCATCGATCACTGCAGTCGTCCCAACCACGGTTCCCGACTCAAGTGTGACTCCAGCACCGATTTCGGCATTATCACCGATGACCGCACCTAATTCAATCTCAGAATGCAGTGACTCCCCGACGGTAACTGTGGTCTCGCCACCTTCGATCGTCGTGTTCGCCCCAATCGACACGTTACTGCCGATCACGCTATCTTCGATCACCGACCCGGATTGAATGACTGCGTCAGGCAAGATCACCGAGTTTGCGATGGTGACATTCGACCCAATCGAGACGTTTGCCCCGACTGACGTCCCGCCTTCGATAACTGCTCCAGGTCCACACTGGACACCAGGATCAATACACACATCGGCGGCGATATGGGTCGTAGTATCAAAATCGTCGTGCGCGCGCTCGTCAACTAGTGATGCATTCGCTTCAACGAGATCCCAGAGATGCGAAACGTCGAGCCATTCACCAGTATATTCGATTGTCTCGAGTGGTGATTCCAAAGCCATCTCGCTCAGTGTGGCAGTGAGTTCCAGCTCACCTGAGGTAGACGTGTTGCGAATCGCCTCGAAAATCGCTGGTTGGAAGCCATACACGCCAGCATTGATAAGCGAGGTATCGATACGTCGCTCCGGCTTTTCCTCAATTCCAGTCGCACGGTCGGCATCATCGAGTTGAATCACGCCGTACTCACGTGGAGTCTCGACAGCCGTCATCGAGATCACTGGTGTCTGTGTCTCACCTGTGAGCGCCTGATTGACCATATCAATAAGCGATGCGTCTACGATACGGTCGCCATTCAACATGAGAAATGGGTCTGCAATTTTCTCGGTCGCCTGTAGTAGTGCATGCCCCGTCCCGAGTTGACGGCGCTGTTCGACATATCCAATGTCCAGCCCCCAGTGAGTGCCGTCACCGAAGTGTGTTCGAATCCGTTCCTGGCGGTATCCAACAACCAGAACGATATCTGAAATCCCAGCCTCGGCGACAGCCTCTATCACGTACTCTAAAATCGGCTTGCCAGCCACCGGAAGCATTGGCTTCGGCCGGCGATTCGTGAGCGGGCGTAATCGCTGGCCCTCACCCGCGGCGAGGATGACCGCAGTCGGTTCGGAGTCGTGCATGCGAAGTATCACACAGCCAAATCATAAAAACACACCGCGATTTCATCATAGGTGACCACGTGTCAACATCTCGCTGTCAGAGGTCACACCAAACCCACATAGATAGAACGCCGCTACTACAGACTCAGAGTATATACACATACGACCAATCCTGCACCATGGTCACACCCATCAAAAAGAATATGTAAACGCTTCTTAAATAGATATGACATGAACGCAGTCGTACTCGCGGCGGGAGAGGGAACTCGACTCCGCCCCCTGACCGAAGACAAGCCAAAGGGGATGGTCGAAGTCGCCGAGAAACCATTACTCACCCATTGTTTCGATCAGCTTCTCGAACTCGGCGCGGACGAACTCGTTGTCGTTGTGGGATATCGTAAGGAGATAATCATTGACCACTACGGCGACACGTATGAGGATATTCCAATCACCTATACACACCAACGCGACCAGAAGGGGCTTGCACACGCGCTTTTGACTGTCGAAGAACATATCGAGGATGATTTCATGTTGATGCTTGGTGATAATATCTTTCAGGCGAACTTGGCAGATGTGGTTCGACGCCAGCGTGAGGACAGAGCCGATGCTGCATTCCTCGTCGAGGAGGTTCCCTGGGAGGAAGCCTCCCGCTATGGAGTCTGTGATACGAACCAGTATGGCGAAATCACCGATGTCGTCGAGAAGCCCGAGGACCCACCGTCGAATCTCGTCATGACCGGCTTCTATACGTTTACGCCAGCTATCTTCCACGCATGTCATCTCGTCCAGCCATCGAATCGAGACGAGTACGAAATCTCCGATGCAATCGACTTACTCATTCAGTCGGGGCGGACCATCGATGCGATTCCACTGGATGGGTGGCGTATCGATGTTGGCTATCCAGAGGACCGCGAAGACGCAGAAACACGATTACAGAATCAGCTCAACACAGACAAGACAGGTAGAGAACCAGCAGAGGGAGACTAACTGACAGTCGTTCACGACTCGCAGATCCATAGGAGAGCAGACAGCGAGCAAGTGAGGCTACTCACGAGATACTGACGACTGCGCAGTAACTGAGGATATCTCACCATCGCTTGGTCGGGTCGGAGCCGCACGAATCGCGGCCATGTGCTTTTCCGATAATATCGTCTCAGCCTCTGTCGGTGATATCCACTGGAAATCGACGTGTTCGTGGCTCAATGTCACTGCCTTTGTGGATGTTTGACAGGCATAATAGACAGCAAATCGATCCTGTGTCTGGTCATTGACCCACGAATCAGCACACAGAATTGACTCGACTCGCACATCAAGTCCGGTTTCCTCAGCAAGTTCGCGCTCAAGTCCGGACACCGGCGGCTCGTCAGGTTCGAGTCGTCCACCAGGGAGTTCCCATTGGTGATCGCTCGACCGCTTCATAGCAAGAATCTGCCCGTGCGGGCCTCTCAAGACCCCCCGAACGCTCACAGTCGCACAAAGATGATTTTCCGTCATTACACCCTTACAATGTGTGAAAATAACATAAATCTGTGGGGGTCACACAACGGTGATCGACCCGAAACAATACGACTCCAACATTGAGAGAATGATACAGGCTGTAGGACAGTAATGGAGTTTACTATGCGAGGAGTATGAAAGACTCAAATAAGGCTAAGCTGAGCGATTGTTTGGCGAGCGATTTATTCCACAAGTGAAACGAGACGCTCCGCGACTCATGACGGAGAGAACACTACATAGTCGTGACATCTGTGATATGTGATTTTGTTCTGAATAGTGCCCCCTACTTATGATAAACAGAAATCCATGGCTTGAGTAGATAACTAATACTCAATGTGCCCACCACAGTCGCTCTGCGTCTACACATCGAATCACTCTAGCAGCGAGCCATTTGAAGATCGGATATACCACATTCGATATCATATGGTGACTCAGATTCTGAGTAAATACTAACGCAATCTATAAGTGGACTACCACTGATGCTTACA
>JAQCNF010000061.1 GCA_028275165.1 Haloquadratum sp. | reverse complement strand
CGCCGGAGGGAATCGCGGTTCGTTCCGACGAGCCCCCCGACGACCTCGTCACCACTGACACTTCCTGAGGCTGTTGCGTCTCGGACCGAGTCGTTATTGAATCCAATAAGTCCGCCGAGATTGTCAGCCCTGCCAACTCCGGTGACGCTGCCAGATGCTGTCGCGTTTCGTACCGGACCGTTATTTCGCCCGATGAGTCCGCCTACCCTGAACCCGCCAGCAACGCTACCAGACGCTGTCACGTTTCGGACTACCCCACCATCGGACGCACCACGCCCGTCGTTCAGTCCGATGAGTCCGCCGACAGCTTGTTCTCCGCTAACCTCCCCGGACGCTGTCGAGTTTCGAATTGGCCCAATGCTCTTCCCCACAAGCCCGCCAGCGGTTCCATCGCCAAACGCTCCTGTCGCGTTGACTCGTCCAGATGCCGTCGAACCTGTGATATTACCCAGGTTGCTCCCGACGAGTCCGCCCACATTATTGACTCCAGTAACGTTTCCAGTCGCGGTCGCGTTTCGAATTGTGCCACGGTTAATACCGACGAGCCCTCCAACTCCGCTGATACCGGTGACATCACCGCGTGCCACTGCGTCGCTGAGGGTAGCAGAGGCATCCAATTGTCCGACAACTCCCCCTACAGAGCTGTCTCCTGGGTCGGCAGTGACATCCACATCCGCTGTCACATTCCGGACAGTGCTGTTACCTGTGACATCACCAGCAATTCCAGCCGGAGAGAATCCTGAACTGACAGCTCCAGACACTCTCACGTTCTGGACCGCACTGCTGCCGCGAACAAGCCCAGCGACGCCTCCTGTCTCAAAATCGCCAGTAACTGCCACAGCGCTGAGCGTGATGTCTCTCACCGTTCCCGACTCAATCACTCCAAACAGCCCAACGAACTCGTCGGCATTAGACCGATTGATTGTGAGTCCAGTTACGGTGTTGTTACCCCCGTCCAGTGAGCCAGTGAACGTCCCAGAACCGGATGTTCCGACCGGGTCGAACCCCTTTCCACTGTTGAACTGTGCCGTATTTGAGGCGTTAATATCGCTGACTAACTCGTAGTTTGCGTCCAAATCGTCTTCCATTGCCTGCAATTCAGATGCATTCGAGATCTCGTATGGATTCGATTGACTTCCTGTGCCGTCGAGATCGCCCGGATCAACATTGACTTCTATGGGCGAATTCCCGGCTTGTGCTGCCGCAGTGTCGACTCCAAGCGCAATGCTGGCACTTCCCATTGAGAAGATCATCAAAACACTGAGTAGAACCGCGTTTGTTCTCTCATACGATGAACTCATCTGCGACCCTCGTCAGATTCGCTTCCAAAGTCCTGATAAATATTGTACACTTGAGGTGGAGGTGACCGCTGTAGTGAAATCAATCTCATCGGTGGCATGACCGGATTTGAAGGCTACTGTCATCTGTTCGCCCTGATTGCTGGCTCTGACTCATCTCACAGTATTCAGTTGAGAAGCAATTAGCTCCCAGTAACAGACATAGTCGGTGATAGCGTACCTCAATCACATACTTTTTGCTAGTTGTTTGATAATAAATCTGTCTATGATTATCATTCTCTCATGTTATTTCGAAAATAATGATAAGATAACTTTGAAAAGTCAAGCAATTCCTCACACCAGTTCTTTGCGAGGCTGATTCGTTCTGTTATTTGCTCGAATGTTTCCTGAACAAGATCTTTGAACTCCTCTTCGTCTTCAACGACGATCGGGCACATCGTCCATTTGAGGTGATCCCAGGCTTTCTCGATTGGATTCAGCTGCGGCGAGCCTGGTGGGATGAAAACCAGGTCGATCCCGAGTTCATGCGCACGCTTGCGCGTGTATCTACACCTGTGTGCCCCATGCTTGTCCAAGACGAGCAGAATCCCGGCAAGCGGATTCTACTCGCGGATTTGCTCTCACACACCACAAATTCGCTCTTTCCTTTCGTCTTCAGTGAACTCGACCAGACTCTCACCGTTCAGTGCATAGAATCCGACCGCAGAGTCGTGCGTCTTGACTCACTCCCGCTCAATGTGTGGATCGTCCACGTACCAAACACGCCGTGAATTATCGGACGGCTGTGGCTTCGATGCGTCAAAACATCTGAGAACGGTACCACCGTCAGTGCAGACGTCGTCGTAAACAGTCCACCCTTCATCGTCTTCTCCATCATGTTTGTTATATAGCTGTACGCGCTCTTCGAGGATTTCAGCAGGGTTCTCTGGTCGATGTGGACGTTTGGTCGTGGTTTCGCGTACGAGAGACCGAGTTTCCGAAGGAAAGTACCGAGGTAGTTTGTGCTGTAGGAGATGTCAAACTTCTCCTGAAGAAGGTGGTGAATCTCCTGTGATTTCCACGATTGGTCGTACGAAGCATCTCTCCCAGCTTGTCTTGCTCATCCCCGTCGAGTTTCCGAGGGTCGACCGCTCCCGAAACTCGGTATCAGTCCTTCTAAGCCGTCCTCGTTCCAAGCATCCGCCCAGCGACCACCGGTGGCGGTCGACCGACCTTCGCGATCGGCAGCCTCCGGGATTAAGTCGCCATGGTAGAGATTCTTCAAAAACCCAAGACAGCGGACGTGGTGATCATCCCCAGCCTCACGTAGCAGTTCATCGATTTCTTCCTCAGTCGAGTGATGCTGAATCTCCTTTCGACGTGAGCGCTCCGTTACTCTTTTCTCAAACTTAACTAACAAAAGTTCTCGTAGTTATTAACGAAGTCCAAGACTGTTTTTTACGTTCGGTCAAATCCTCAAATAGTTTTCTCTGTCGTGGACTCTTCCGTCTCCCGAATGATGTAGTACATTTCCGAGATAGAAAGCTGATGACCCGAAAAAACTGTCTCGGCAAGATCGTTGAAAATACTGTCACAGTGGTGACAGCGATAGCGTTGAGCGTCTTTCCGCATCGTTCCTTTC
>JAQCNF010000058.1 GCA_028275165.1 Haloquadratum sp. | reverse complement strand
AACCAGAGAGACGATGTGTTCCACCGTGTCACCCGTGAAGTCGTGGAGTACGCCGAATCCGTCGAGAATCCCGTTGTTGTTCTGGAAGACTTGACGTACATTCGGGAGTCGATGGACTACGGTGAGTATATGAATCGCCGTCTCCATGGGTGGGGATTCGCTACACTCCACGCGCAGATACGGTACGGTACAAGGCCGTCGAGAAGGGCATCCCCGTCGAGACGGTGAACCCGCGTAACACGTCGAAGGAGTGCCACGTTTGCGGTGAAGTTGGGTATCGCCCGAAGCAGGCGACGTTCAAATGTACGAACGACGCTTGCTGGGTGGGCGAGTACCAAGCGGACGTGAACGGAGCGGTGAACATCGCAGACCGCTACCTCAGCGGAGAGAGTCGTTCCAGAGAACACCCGAACGACGATGACTCGGCTGAGGATGGGGCGCGTTTGACCGCGCCACAAGACAGCCAAGCCGATGCTGAAGTCCAGCAAGCGACGCTTGGAACGTATGCGTCTTGAAACCGTAGGGTCGGGCGAACGCTCGGCTTGAAATCCCGTGGCGGGATTCCCGCGTCTTCAGGCGCGGGAGGAGGTCAAACCGTTCAGATACCGATGAAGAGTGAGGTGGCGTGTTTGCTGAGCGTTCTCTGCCCGACACGCCTCAGCGAGAGTACCGATTAGATCAAATGAGATTGTGTGGAACGAGAAGTGACACCGAGATTGCTCATGAAGCCCGGTATTGAACCCCATCTCGCTGGCCTATCACTTTCGGATACCGTGTTTATTCTCGAAATATTTGATGTCGAACGTGTTCGATCACCCGTGCAGAATTGGGTTCACATAGCCGATCGACAGCCCGAAGCTGGCCGGTTTTCGGATCACGTTGCAGTTGACGAGACCGTGATCCGACTCAACGATAAGCAATATTGGCCGTCTGCCGCTGTCGCTCCTGACACAAACGAATTGCTCTACACAAAGCTTGAAACCGAAGACGGCAACGGTTCTCGCTCAGTCGTTTTTTTCACGGAACTCTCCGAGAAACATGGAAATCGTAACGCCTCAAACGTGTCTTAACAGAAACAAAACGCCGAAGCAGAACCGCTGACGACTGGCTTAGATTGTTCAGCTTCGCATGGAATCAGCTTATCTGAACACTACCGTTCTCTTTGACGAGGTTATTGAATGTGGCATTTCGTGAGTGAGACAGTACCGCTCACTTGGTGACTAAACCAACGTCAGCAAATCTGTATGCTCACAGTTGCGCTGATCTCCTCTCGCGGCTCAAGCCATTGGGTTTTGCTCGCCCCTGTGTAACTCAATTCTGTACTATCTGGTTAGATAAATGCAATCAGTAGCCCGATACCGAGAATCATCACGAGCAGCATCGTTGTCCAAAACATGAATCTATCTGCGCCTTCCATTTCCCTGTTCTTTTAGACACGTATGTATGACTTCGCTGCCATAGTGCTGCGGATATCATAAAAAAACTATCAGATCATGATCTGATTTCCCCACAACTGAAGCGATGGGCTTCCGCGCTGCAGCACTGTAACGGACGACGTGTCGTAATGACACACGAGAAGCACGCAAGGGATTTACTCATGCTGTGAAAAGATTTGATATGGGTCTCAAGAAGGATCTGTTGAATGGAATGATCTCACTCATAATCAGTGTCGTCGTGACTGTTGCTATGGCTGATGAAGAAACGGAATCGTACAGCCTATCGGAGATTGCTCTTGCTGTCGCCCTCTCGGGGTTCCTCTCTGGGTTTTTTACGAGCTACTTTTACACTGAGTGATACTCACCAACTTATCTGAGCTTCTTGTGGAGTTCACCAACACCGGCATGGTAATTATTATCTTGGGCTGTGATTGAGTTCGTTAGCAGTAAAAATGTTTTAGTCGTGTTTTTACAGGAAGTGCAAGGCGAAAGCCCACGGCTTGAGCCGTGAGGCCGACACTTCCGAAACAAAACAACATGTCTGATATCTGATTGTAATCCCAAACTTTAGCAGTAACGAGAGAACGCAACGCGTTTCGAAGTCATGGATAGCCCGTCAAGCGAATCACGCTCACGCTTGGCGAGAGTCAAATCACTGTCGGTGAAAGAAGCGAGAAAGATTCATGCAGCGAATGCCAGAGTGTGGCTCTGAAAACGTGCAACGACGTGGTGACTTCACTGCCACGAGTGCGAGCTAAAGCCACAGACTGACGTGACGAGGGGGTAAAATCGACGACAATCGAAGGAAGGGCCGATGGCTCGGCCTGCTGCCCTCCGTGCTGGATGCCGTAGGGACGCATGCATGAATGGAGTGTACTGGAAGTGGAACGAACGAGCATGAGTATATACTCAGCAGTTTTGAGAAACAGTCAGGCTCGCTTGAGCAAACCAGCGTCAGCAAACCTGCACGTTCACAGCTGTAATCGACTTGCTGGATTACCTACAGAGGAATTCCACGACTGAACTCGTAGGAGGAACTCAGATGCGTATCAAGAGAATGCCGTGAGGCCGAGTGAATACAAGTGACGTGATGACGCAAATTGAAGATTTTCAAATCACGCTATTTGACCATGAGGTAATCGGTCAGACGCCGTGTTTCTCTGTATTGTATCTGGGGAAGTTGTGAAGCAGCCGAACAGCATGGGGTCTGTCTCTTTCCGACGCACCACGGTTTTGAGTATCGGTGTTCCCGTCTTCGCGAATCCGTTTCAGGCTGTCAGCAGCGATACGACTGACCTCGTCGTTCATGCACCGCGTCACAGTCTGCTTCGCGAGGGCATGCAGCCTCCTTCACGAGAGATATGGATCGGGTGTGAGATATCCGGGTCTGCCATCCACCGTGGTTGATATCAGAGTTGCCTGGTGCATCCGCTGTGTAAAGATGTGTATATTCTCCCTACTGATGACAAGTGAGTATTTGTTACTCAGACTCCAGAAAACCATTCACACACTGGGGGCATCACAGTCGTCCAAGCAGGAAGCCAACGATTTCAATCGTGAGAAAATATCAGTCTGAGCATACTATACCGAATCATCTGTGTCGATAACGCGTTTTCCTGTCGATTGTGGGATGACTTTTCGCTCAGCGTTGGGCCATGACCGACTGAGTTCTGTTCCCTCAAATAATCGATCTAAAAATACCGCTAAGCTTGCCACTTCCGAGTGTGGCTGATTTGTGACAGCAACATTCCAGTCCGCTTGCTCATAGACAGAAAATGGGACTTTCTTACCACCTACGATGACTAATAAATCTGTGTCAGCTGCATCCGCCCTGATCGCAGCGATCTCCGCCTGGATAGGTTCACCATACATGGTCAGATGCACGACCATATCATCAAAATCTCGAATGTATGCATCCAATTCATCACTACATCGAGCCTGGAATACTCCACCGAATCGAGTGGTGATATCTTCGACCGTCTCCTGAGCCTGTGTAGCGTTCGACGGGAAGAAGACCCGGTCAGCGCCAAGTGCCCGAGCGGTAAGGCCAACGTGTGTGGTCATCCGATCATCGCGTCCCGGGCGGTGCCCATATCTGATAACTGTGACTGATGATTCATCGTTCATATTGGTCTGGTATTCGCTGAATGGATAATTGACTTCGCTTCGAAATGAGGTGTGAGCGATGGCACAATACCAATATACTTTGAGCACTCGTGCAGGATATGATGCATGCAACTTCGTGATCAGCGAATTATCGTTACTGGGGCAGCTGGACTCGTTGGCTCACAGTTAGCCAAGAGATTAACACCGGCAAATGAGGTCGTCGCTGTCGATAATCTCTCAAAGGGAAGCCGTGCGCGACTTCCCGATCATATCGAGTTCATCCAAGCCGATTTGCGGAACGAAACCAAGACTCATCAGATCATCACCGACGATATTGATGCGGTATTTCACCTTGCAGCTCACACAGACACCAACCACTCAGATCCCCGGGCGCTATTTGAGGAGAATACCACAATGACCTATAATGTACTTGAAGCAATGGACGCAGCCGGTGTTTCCCGTATTGGGTTTACCTCCTCTTCGACTATTTATGGCGAGGCCCCGCGGCCAACAAACGAATCATATGGCCCGCTTGAACCAATCAGTGCGTATGGTGCAGCGAAACTGGCAGACGAAGCGCTACTATCACGCTTTGCTCACACGAAGGGATTCACTGTCTGGTGTTTTCGATTCGCCAATGTCGTCGGTCCACATCAGCGGGGGAACGTCATTCCAGATTTCATCGAAAAGCTACTCGAAGATTCCTCAGAGCTGACAATTCTTGGAGATGGCCGACAAGAGAAATCGTATCTCTATGTCACAGACTGTATCTCAGCAATGTGTCACGTTGTCGAACATGCTGATAAATCCATGAATATCTATAATTTAGGGACTGAATCAACAACCGCAGTTAAGCAGATTGCCGACATTGTGGCATCGGTGATGGGCATCGACCCAGTGTATCGCTTTACTGGAGGAGACCGAGGGTGGGCTGGCGATGTCCCAAAAATGCGACTGGATATTTCACGACTGAACGGACTTGACTGGGAGCCTACCTATTCGAGTGATACGGCCGTCCGCCGGGCAGCCAAGGAATTACACGCAGAGATTCGCTCCGAGCGTGGGCGGTAGCAATTTGACTTATTACTACTTAGCACGTGTATGCAGATAGTTGGGTATGAGACCGGCGACCCGGACCCGGGATTGTATCTCTACGATTGGGAGAGCGCACCCGCTGTTCAGTTAGATGACTCTGCACAGAGATTTGTTTCGTTATCCACTGGTACACAGCTCTCGTTCAAACTCGATGAACGCCACTGTGCCGGGATTCAGACCGAGAGTGGGCGACGTCGCTGTATGAATTCAAGAGGGCCTTATTGTCATGACCACCAATCAACGTGGGTCTGTGCGAAATGTACAGGAACGTGTCTCAAAGATGAAATGGACTGTTTTGATACCCACGCAATCTACTTAGCTGGATTTGCGCCTGATATTATCAAGGTTGGAGTGACCAAAGATTGGCGTCTCAGAGACCGATTACGCGAGCAGGGGGCAGACTGTGGTGCCCAGATCAGAACGGTTGAAAACGGTCGTATAGCTCGCCAGCAAGAGGCTGCTATAGCAACGCAGTACCCTGACCGTGTTCGCGTGGAACAAAAGATTGCTGGACTCGGGCAATTCATGAACACTCACCGGTGGAAGGAAGCGCTGGCCAATTTCGATATCCCCCCAGCCAATCAATTTGATTTCGAGTATGGATTCTCAGTTGAGACGAAGCCCGTCTCTGAGACGATTGCAACTGGAAGGGTGATTGGAGTCAAAGGTAGAATCCTCATTATTGAGCATCGGAATACCACATATGCTGTTGACATGCGTGACTTGGTTGGTTATGAAGTCCGCTCGGGCCCACTCAAACGACATCTTCAATCGAGTCTTGGTGCATGGAACTGATAAACACAGGGTGGCGAGGTCTGGGTCTCGTCAAATCTCGAACGCCGTGTCGTATAGAGCAAGGCGCATTCTGACGGACACCAACAATACTTTGCGGGCAGAGTAACTCATACTGGTATGGCAGACGATTCTGCATCATCTGATGAGAACGAGGAGTCGAGTGATGAGAATGGCGAAGAGAAGTCATTCCGAGAGCGCGTCGAGGAGATAAGAGAGCAACGCGCTGAAGAGCGTGAGGAAGGTGAACGCCCAGATCCAGAGGAAATGATGGGCGGCGGTGGCGGGCCTGGCGGGATGGGTGGTGGTGGCGGTGGTGGCGGAAATCCATTTGCCCAGATGATGAGCGGAATGATGGGTGGCGGTGGCGGTCCGGGAGGGATGGGTGGTGCCCCCGGTGCGATGGGAGGTCAGGAGAGTGCCGATGATGGTGGTAATGAAGAACTCGTAAGAGAGGTCAGACAACTTCGCGATGAACTTCGCGACACCACGCGCCAGTTACGGCGGATTGCTGATGCCGTTGAGTCGTTAGATGATTAATCGGAGTCTGTGTACGAGCAGATATGACGATAGATATCAGCCAAATCACTCAAAACCCGATTAACACTGAGGCTCGAACGGCTCTCGATGCACTGAGTTTTTAATCTCTGTGAGTTTTCGAGCGCTCGATATACTGCTTGACGACATGCCTCGATGTTTCCGTGTGGATAGTGATAGCCCGTTTCTCCGTCAGTAATTGTTTCTGAGAGTGCACCAGCATCGACAGCAACGACTGGTGTTCCACAGGCGATTGACTCCAGTGCAACGAGCCCCTGAGTCTCGACAGGGCTTGGGAATACGAACGTATCTAATGCAGAGTAAAACGCTGGAAGTTCTTCGCGAGGTAGAAAGCCGAGAAAGGTAACATCGACATTGAGCCGTTCAGCCAGCGATTCGAGATTTTCTCTTGCCGGCCCATCGCCACCGATCACGAGATGTCCATCCATCGATGCTGCTGCTCGTATGAGTGTCTGTAGATTTTTTTCATACCCATGGCGACCTGTATATCCAATGAGTGGCCGGTCTGTGAGATCATATGACTCACAGAATTCAGTCGGGCAGACAGGGCGAAAAAAGGTAGTATCAATACCATTAGATAACACGTGGAGCGGAACAGATGGATCAATTTCTCTCTGTAAGCGACGCCTGGCCTCATAGCTCGGGCAGATGATCGCATCCGCATGTGAAAGAAACCACGACTCATACTGAGTGGCTAATGAGCGAACCAGGCGAGAGGTATGCTCGTTTGTCGTCACATAATCGGCATACTCGCTTGTCGGAGTATGATAAGAAGCCACAAAAGGTATTTCACGCCGTCGAGCGAGTCGCAATCCACCTAATCCAACACTAAATGGAGTATGTGAATGCACTATGTCGACCGTCGTTGCAACCGCTGGAATTTGCGGCATTCCTAATCTAAATCCGTCATATAATGGAAATGGAAAGCTACGGACAGGATATTCATCAGGTCCCGCTTCATACTTACTTGAGTGTGGATAGACGACGTGCATTGTTCCGTCGTGGTGACGCCATCGATCATGCCACATCTGAACGGTATATGAGACGCCGTTCACTGTTGGGAGGTATGTATCAGTAAATGCGGAAACCTGTGGCGTCTTCATTGGACATCATTTTTACAGAAACCAGTAATGGGTTCCGAATTATCCTGACGTGATGTCTTTCCGATTTGTATCTGCCTCTCTTGACACAACTGTCGAGGTCACTGCTCTATTAATCGCTCGTATATATTCGCTAATTTCATTCCGATATTCTCGAGTCGATGCTTAGCAGCAGTTGATTGAGCATTTGATCCGAGTCGGTCACGAAGCATTTTATCCGCTGCAAGCCGCTCAACCGCTGTCATAAACTCTTTTTCAGTTGAGCATTTCAAGCAATCATATCCATCAGTGTAGAATTCCTCAAATACTGGAATGTCGCGTATAATCACAGCTTTTTGACAGGCCATTGCTTCCAGTACCGCAATACCCTGATTTTCAGCTTTCGTTGGGAAGAGATAGATATCTCCGGCAGCAAATCCTCCCCGCACATCGTCGATCCAGCCTGTAAATGTTACATTGGACGGCGGATCACTGGTCCAGTGTCGAACAGAGCGTGATGCTTGTGGACCACTATCGTATGGGCCAAACCAAATAAAATCGTATGAGAGTTTCTGTGCAACATTACAGAAGGTGGTGAGTCCCTTTCGCTCAAACACATTTCCAACCGCGAAGACCACAGGACCCTCCAGGTTATACTGAGAGCGATAAGACTCACGCAACGACCGATATCCAGACAGTGCATCGAGGTCCACCCCATTACTTATGATCTTAATCGGTGCCTCTACCGGATAGGATTCGAGCGTTGATTTTGTGTACGATGAGGGACATAGCACCATATCTGCCTTTGAGTATGCCCATCGCAGGTACTTTCCCACTACTGGGGCAAAGGAAGTCGACCCACGGAATGACTCTGAGAAGTCTTCTTTTGTCACATGTGCGTGCATGATCACCGGACGATTACTTCGGTGAGCAAGGCTTGCTAACGCAACTGAGTGTGGGCCCGCTATGTTCAAATGAAATAAATCCGCTCCTGGCGCAGGCTGGAACTGCGGCCAGCGCGTATCGGGCGACCCGGGCTGCCATGGCCGAGTGGTCACCGAGATGTCTGTCTCAGCGAGCGCCTCCCGCTGGTGTCGAGCGGCTGTGCCAATACCGCTCCGCTGCAGTTTCGACTCAAACTCTAAGTAATTGAGCACTTGGATAGACATGATACTCATCAGTTCACCCACCGAGCACAAATACTATACTTGTGTGCTCGTCACGAATGGAACGAACTTTAACTCGTTCTCCCGCATATACCGGTATGTCAGTGGCCGCCGAACGGATAGAGCGTTTAACCGCTCTGGCCCGAGAAGCGGCTACGATAGAGGCCGTCGATGTTAGCAGACGATACGTGCGGCTTGCTCGGCGAATCGCAGAACGACATCGGCTTACGCTGCCATCGTCGCTCGCTCGAAACCACTGTACGAACTGCGACGTCTATCTGCTTCCGGGAGTCACCGTGCGAATCCGAGTACACCGTGGGCGCCTCATCTATACATGTCTGGAGTGTAAACATATACATCGATATCCATATGAATGACAGCGATTCGTTGTGACATTTGCATCGCATGGATCATCTCAGAGGCATCGGCTCTGTCATATATGGATCAGGCTGCGGGTCTCTGGTTCGGCATATTATGAATATATAAGACGACTCGGATAGAATAGCACACATGAGTATTGACACCCAGGCACTTCGCAAAGAAGCTCACGACGTAGATGTAACACTCTGGGTTGGCAAAGCTGGAATTGGTTCGGTTATCGAGGAACTGGACGATCAACTTCGCGACCGTCAGCTTGTAAAGATCAAGTTTCTTCGATCAGCACGCGGCCAAAGAGACGTACCGACACTGGCAGCTGAATTAGCTGAATCGGTAGATGGAACCGTCATTGAGACACGTGGAAATACTGCAGTGGTGTATCACCGATAACGCTCCAAGGTCGTCTCATTCGACCTCTTGTTCAAAGTTCGATTCGTTCGACCAAATCCTCATCACTCTGTGTATTAATTGCAACAATCCTCACATGCTGTTTGAGTCCCGAATCAGTTAATTTGGCTTTTAACAGATTATCGACTTGATATACCCCAGCAGCGTTGATCATCTCAATCTCAACAAGCACTGGCCGATCAGTGCCCGGCTTGAGACTTACTCTGCTGATTGACTGACTTGAAAGTGTATCGATCCCCCGGCCGCCTTTTTTATATGGAATACGCGACCGGCCGCGCTCCATATCAAGCGCATCCGCCACACGAATGACCCCTGCCTCTGTTGTTAGCGGTTCTTCGGCTGTATGATGACACAAGATGGCGTGCAAGACTTCAGCTTTTATTTTCACGACATCCTCAGTCGAGTAAAAATCAAATGTCGGCAAGATTCGGTCCAATATATCAGATGCCAGTGGAATTGAGTAGTACACGTGCTGGTCACGGTGGACGACGTGCCCGACATCGTGTAATGTTGCAGCGAGAGCCAATATTACCGGTTCATCTTCCTCTGGAAGTCCCTGGTCAGCAGCTCCGTTGAATTCAATGTCATGTTGTTTCAAAAGCTCATACAACTGGAGTGCGCGACTTCGAACAATGTTGATATGCTCTGCGCCGTGGTCATTATACCCCTTCCGTGTCACAGCATTGACATTCTGCGCCCGAAGAAGGGTTGTGATCTCTGTATCAGTCGTAATTGTCTCATAGACGGCGTTGAGACGGTCCGTTGGAAATGGGTGCGATTCCCCGGGATCATAATGAGGCGCCTCGGTCTCAAAAAACTCGGTCATCATCTCTATGTAATCAGTCCAAGAAAAGAACCTACGGAATCACCGCACCATGGAGACGAGACGACGAACAATCCTCTTGATTCTGCATCTTACACTCGAAACCACTGATTGGGTTCCCTTTGGACAGCACGGTGATGTTGTCATATGATAGCATCGTCTCCAAAAAGCCTATAATCGCCTCTCAGTTACATGTTCATAGTAATGATTGAGACAGTTACCCCGTTGTTCCCGGGGTTGCCAGGTGGCCCAGAATTACTCATCGTTTTGCTCGTGTTAGTATTATTATTTGGCGCAAACAAAATCCCGAAACTGGCCCGATCGACTGGCCAAGCGATGGGAGAGTTCAAACGCGGCCGTGAGGAGATCGAAGACGAATTGAGTGAATTAGACGAAGATGAGGCTGAGGAGTCAACGAAAACAAAAACAACTACAACCACGACCGAGTCAACCGAATAAGCAGCTTCTTGGGCGACCTGAGTTCACTGCTGACACATAACATATGGACGTGTGGCCTAGTGGATCAGGGCGAGAGGTTCCTAACCCCTAAATCGCGGGTTCAAATCCCGCCACGTCCGTTCCGTTCTATAACCGTCAAGAATCGCAACACGGCGGAGGGACTTGAGGGTGAGTCTATACTCATAATCACGAGATTCGAACCCGCCATTGAAGAGGTACCGATCCCACATGGCGATTCACCAAAATCGATATTGAGCCACACGTATGAAATACGGCGTTGAACCCACCACGTCATCTTATCTGCCACCAGGTGTGTCTGACCGGCCGACCATCTATGACACTCCAGCGAGCTTGGGAATCCCGATCTTCATTCAACCGCGCGCACGGCGGAGACGCGAACTTTACATAACTACTCTGGCAGCTTATGTCCGCGCATTCAAAACTGAAGTCCCACGGGAACAAGCCCTGAGGCACTCGCCTTGCACGACTTGCAGAACTCTCTAATTTCCGAGAACGAGCAGAGAAGATCCCGTCTGCACGGTTGCGCGTCCATGACCGCGGCGACCGCTTCACGCTCCGCATTGACGTGAGCGCGGACGGGAACCCGCGCCTTGGAGGCCGTCAGCGTGGGAGCGCCTCACCGCGCACCCGCTTGATATCAAGCACGACATGATGCTTGATGCGAACCTCCGGCGGATCTGGAGTTGGAGCACGACGTCAACCAGCACATCAACGCCAGCCACGAGATGTTCGTGCCCAGCCAGTTCGGGACATTCCCCGGGGAGCACTCGCAGAGCGGGATTCGCCCGTACATGGGGTCGTCGCTCCCCGACGTGGAGAGCTACGACGACCTGTTCCTCTTCCGGTATCCCGACCATCCCTGGCTACTCGATACCCGACCCGGCGTCGGGAGCCACTCGAAGTACGGCTTCGGGAAGCTTCGAAGCCCGTCACTTCAGATGAAACTAACGTCAAGAAACAGATACAGAAGTCGAACTCGGGGCACCGAGAAACGAACAATGACCGGCAAGGATTCCGCAGTGTCCAGATCGGTCAGACTGAATCAAGTAGATCACACTGCCCAATTAGTGAACTACCCTACCCTACTCGCTCACCGCTAACGCGGTTCGCTCCTTGAGGGTATGGCTTCCTGCTTCCACGACGCGCTTTGCAGATACCGAATTGGTATCCACAGGGAGCGCAGTCTCCACAGGTCGTTCGAAAATCGAAGATTTTCGTGATCACGAGAGACGAAGTCTCTCGGACGACGTTGATTCGGAGTGTCCCACTCCTACGTCTTGAAGACCGCGAGAAAGGATGTTCCACGCCGCGTTCGCGTCCCTGTCCGCCTCGAACCCACACGAAGGACACGAGTGTTCACGAACCCACAGCGGTTTGTTCGTCTTGACGCCGCAGGAAGCACACTCTTTCGTCGTATCTTTCAGGTCAACTGCGGCGAAGTGCGTTCCTTCACGCTCACACTTGTATTCGAGCATCCGCAGGAACGTCCCCCACGCCGCGCCTGCCCGGTTCCGCGAGTTGCCCGGCAGTTCGACCAGTCCCTTCGCGTCCAAGTCTTCGACCGCCACGAAGTCGTACTCGGTGGCGTAGTAGTTCGAGAGTTTGTGCAAGAAGTCTCGCCGCTTGCGCTTCAGGTCGGCGTGACGTTCGGCAACGACCTTCCGTCGTTTCTCCCAATTCGCAGAACCGTGTTCCTTCCGCGAGAGGTTGCGTTGAGCGCGTTCCAACCGCTCGCGCTCGTCGGAGAAGTCCGGTGACTCGACAGCGGTTCCGTCCGTATCGTGGGCGTACTTCAGGATACCAACGTCGATTCCAACGACTTTCTCTGGGTTCGCCGGTTTCTCGGGCGTGTCTTCGTCCACGTCGATACCGAACGTGGCATACCACTCCCCTGTCGGTTCCTGCTTGACCGTGACCTGTTTGACGGTCGCGTTCTCGGGGATGTCCCGGTGGAGGTGAATCGGAATCTCACCAATTTTGCTCAGCCACAAGACAGACCGACCACTCGTATTCTTGAGTTCGAAGCCGGACTGGTTGTAGGTGAGCGACCGATACTCCCGAGGCGGTTTCCACTTGAGCATCCCCACGGCGCGTCCGTTCTCCTTCTGCGCTTTGAGCGTGGAGAGGTTGTCGTAGACGCGCTTGACGACCATCTGGAGAACTTTCGAGTGAACATCTCCGAGGTCGTCCCACCACGATTTGAGGTCGGGAAGCCGTCCCTGCACCTCGTAGCGAGCAGGAATGTCGTCTGCCTCGTTGAGTAGGTAGAGGACGTGGTTGTAAAGTTGCCTACAAGTATCGACGTGGTGCAGAAGTGTCTCGGTGAGGGTGTCTGGCGGGTCAAGTCGATACTTGTAGTTGTAGTGCATGGACTATTCGTTTGAGTCGGGTTCGGAGACGCGGACGACTTTCACGTCGGCTCTGCGCCAGCGTTTGGGAACGATGACGTGGGCACTATTCCCCGACGGTTTTGCCGTCCCGTTGAGGACTTCTTCGCCTTCGATTTCAAACCTATCCATCACCGATGGATAGACTATAGATAGACATTAAGGGTAGCGGTGGGCCTGTGGGCCGGGCGGTGAATGTGTTTGAGAATTGTGCGGCGCTGTATCCCCTCCCTACTGCGCTACTCGGTCGCTTCGCTCCCTGCGTTGCTCCTTGAGGAAGGGGACTTAGCGCCTAATTCCAGTTAAGCGGTTGGTCGAAGTCGAAGAGAGTGAGATACATTGGCGTGCCGCCCGTGATGGCAAACGATCCGATTGTGTCGTTGATATCAGAGGCGATGACGGGGTTGCTAGAAAGAAAACGGCTGCACGTCGATTTGTCCCCTGTGGCGGCCGTACAGCGGACTCTCGTGACCGAGCACCTCTGACTCCATCGTGCTCACGCTGGATCCACGCAGTATAAGGACCGAATCGGCCTCTTGGAGTTGTTCATCAAAATTCAAGCCGGATACCTCGGCTTTATTCTCAATTGGAAATCGAAGATTTCCGTTCCTGTGATGACGAGACGCTCTGCGTCTCAAACCACTTGACCCGAGGCAGCTGATCCACGGGCATGCCGTAGAGTCAGAGTCGGTATCGGTATCGGTATCGATATCGGTGGAGAGCGGATTGATTCACGCCCTAACCGCCACCGCGATCAGTCCGACGATGGCGGCCTGTCCGCCCCAGGCAACCAGGCAGTGATCCATGTTCGGGTGGGTGAACGGTCAGTTCCGTTGATGGATTGATGCTGTGCTTGCTCAAGAGCCCATCAAAACTCATCCCGAGTTCACTGACGTGTGCTGGCGTCCCCGTGGCACAGACGACATATACATCTCACATGATAGTTGAGATACCCACAGTATCGATTATACTCTCCGCTGTGCCTCGCCCGCGTTCAACTCAACCAATCCATGCAGTTGAATGGCTCGTCGTTGTAGTTATCATGATAGGTGCACAGTGACTACATCTGACTCGTGTAGGATTCACGAACTCCATCGACAATGCTCTGAACTCAATGCTGTACTCGACACGTGTTACGATTTCGGATGCCTGCGAGTATGCACGCACACGAGGCCGAATTTGGACATGTGACATCCCATCTCGTTCCCAGTGAGGCGACGGGAACGAGGGGAAGGCGATCCGAGTTCGTGTCTGAGTCTGAATTACTCACGTGTCGTGGTAATAATCCAATAGCGCCTCAAGAAGCAGGTACTCGCCTCGCTCCGAGGGGTAGTGTGTCTCAATATACTCTTCGGCGGTATCTATTTCACCACGGCGGGCATGCCGACGGATAAGAATCGCAGATTCATAGAACATACTCCCACCTGACTGCCCGCCCGTGAACTCCGCCAGTTGCTGGCGGGTGGTCTCAGTAAGGCTATCATAATTGAGCATCTCTGGGTCGTAGTCTTCTTGCAGCGAATCTAACAACAGCTCCGTCGCAAACCGGTAAAACTCCGATTTATGTTCGAACGTGCCCTCGTTGACGAGTGCCTGGACGGCCTCAACAATAGACTCGGAAATTCGCACTGTCTCTTGAACCATAACTATCTCTGGCTACTGTATCAGAGTATGATGTCTCTGCTGTCATAAGGGTATATGCTCAGACAATCGCCTGGCTTCGTCTGAGTCGT
>JAQCNF010000054.1 GCA_028275165.1 Haloquadratum sp. | reverse complement strand
GTACGCACCAGAAATAACGATATTATACTGTCCAGGGATTCGTCCGGGGCCTGCCATTACCCTAACACGTTTTTGCAGGGACAAAAAGGGATACGGAATTGCAGTATTTCCAGATGGTCGTTTCTGTGTTGTAGTTCCGAATGGGCCGTCACAGGATCTAAACAGGGTACCAACTGATGATTGAGCCTACGGAGCTGCGTGGAGCTTGCGTGACCATAGCCCGTGAGTTGGTGGGCGTAAGCCAGCCAGTGTTGATGACGGCTGTGGGCGCAGGAAATGTATTCCCTTCTCTTCACAAGTGGGGTCTGATAAGTCAGTAGCTGGTGATGTCTCGATCTCCCAGCACCCGTGTGTAAGTATCGTCGCCGGTCACATCAGCGAGTCTTCCTGCGAGTTCGCGCAGGTCGTCATCAACATCCCATTTTTCAACGTAGTTCTGCACTGCCTGTCCCTTCTCGTAGCGGTAACGTAAGAACTGGAGTTTATCCAGGTTCGAGAGGTGGTCGCCGCTGTCACCGTTGACACGCTCCTGAATGTACGCCTGTCGTTTTTCATTATCCCACGTTCCAAGTTCGAAGCCGTCGTCCTGATTGTAGAGGTGGGTTTCTTTGAGATCTTCCGGCGTGGCATTGGTGCCACGGCAGAGTTTGTTTACGTCGTCGTAAGAGACGTTTGACGTGTCGAGGAGGTCGATGAACACGTCCTCAACGCCGATATCACTGGCTTCCTGAATAATACCGTAGATCTCCTCAACAACTTTCTTCGCAGTCATGATCTCACCGTCCCGCTGAACCTTTCCGTGGTGCTTAGAGTATTCGCGGAAGCAAGCACCCATCTCCATTACACCAATATCACCACGGGAGAGGTCACGGTTCTCTTCGAGTTGCTTGCGGGTGCGGCGGGCCGTGCGGTAGATATCCCGCCGAAGAGACTTCCAAGACGCTGTAGCTGTATCTTCGAGGGGGCGTGCCACGATAGCGATATCAAATGAAACCGCTTCTCCGCCGATGAATTTGTTTATATCAGCTGTGAGTGGATAAGTGGCAGTCACTTCGAAGCCTGCATTACATAATGATTCGAGTAACTCACCCCACGATTCGGAGTCGCTGTGATGATATGTGAATGTGAGCACACCCTCCTCTTTTAATGAGCGGTGAATGGTTTCGAATGCTTGTCCTATCTCATGTTCAAAATCTTCAGTTGTCTTCCCAAGATATGGGTTTGTGACAATTGATTCGGATCTAGGCGTTTTCTCGGTGTCAAACCCGTCATATTCGTCTTCAAGCAGAATTTTCTGCCATACATAAAAGAAATCAGCAATTTCGGAGTACATTACGTTATCATAATACGGCGGATCTGTGATTACCGCATCAAATTCATTTTCAGCGGTTAACTGTCTAGCATCTCCTAAGGAAAGAGATGCGTCCGATTTGATTGATGGGAATCCTTCCGCTTCATGATTTTCGCCATCAACAACATAACGCTCTGATGGCGAATTTGCATATCGTACACCACTAAGCACTCTCTCCCAAACGGTGGTGAACGGACCAGAACCAAACTTTGTCCCCCAAACGTTGTTTTCTACTGGAGACATCGTAGGGACGAAAGAATTTGTTTTAAATGAATGATCAGCTTTGTTGTACCCGTTGTTGTACGTCACAAAGGTATTGTTGTACCGAATTGAATCGGAGAATGCTAGAAGAAGATATTCTCTTGCGTTTTTATTTGGAACTCCCTCGATGGTCTTCAGTAGCTTCGATAGACAAAGAAGCTGTCTCTTAGTAAACAAGTCGCTCCAGTATTCGTAACCATGTTCGAAAACATCATTTCCATTTACTGATGAGGATACTGTAACCGCCCCTTTGGGAATTTTCTCGCTTGGGATATACTCGTGAAGGTCATCACTTTCTTCCCACATTTTTTCGGCCTGCCGGTACAGCTCTCTATCTGCCTCTTCTACCTGCTTGTATCCCTTAACATTAGCTTTTGACTCACCGGCGTCGTCGCAGTGTTCACAGTAGTACTCTATAGCATAGAGCCGGATTTCGTATCCTCCTTGTTCTTGTATTGCATCTGTAATTCCGTACTTCTGTCCGCAGTCAGGACAGTTATATTTTCCACCGCGAGAGACGTTGCCTTCCTTAGGAACAAATCCGTGTCCACAGTCGTTGCAGATACTTTTCGACTGCCAGTCGTCTACTAATGTTACCGAACCGCAGTCTGGGCATAGAACATTGTATTTTTCGTCGTTCTCGTAGCGACCGGCAGCGACTCGATAGTCCTTGAACAACGGGACAGTGTGGCCACAAGAGACACAGTCCAATTCCTTCACCCAGAAATTGTACATAACATCCGCCTTGTGATCATCATTCGGACAGGGTGTTTTGTAGTACTGCGTAATCTCGTCGGCAACCTCGTTTTTTACTTGCTCGAAGGCCTCCTCAAGCTCTTTAATATCAGTCTGACCAGCTTCGAGTTCCTTCTTGGTTACAAACCATGCGACAGGATTGAGGTCATTGCCGACAACATCTGCGCCAAGACGAGAAGCCTCAACGAGTGACGTACCCCCACCCATGAATGGGTCAAGGATCTTCTTGTCCTCAACGCGAACGTCCTTCGGGTAGAGCTCCCACAAACTCTCTGGATCAGACATGTCCACACGCTCCAACAGGGAGGCCACGTCGAGATCTGATTCGTTATCAGCGTCGTCGCCATAGCCAGCCAGCGTATCACCCTCATGACCGGGTTCGAAAACCGAGATTTTCTCTGGATCGTCAAGCAATGTGTACAGTGAGATAGCACGGAAAACACAGCCGAGTCGTCGTGCCCACCATTTGTGCATCGTGTAGATTGGCCGGTAGTACATCTTCGCACGGCCTTCCTTTTCGGCGATCTCGTTGACTCGCTCAATAGGGAAGCCCCGCTCAATTGGGAGTTCAGTCCGCTCGTGTCGTTCCTCAGACGACCCAGATTGTTCGGACATGATTCAGTATGCTAAGAGGATTACCTACGAGCCTCATAAGTGTGCGTTCTCAGCACCCCCATCGACAGCTGATGGTCATTCCCGTCGAAATGCTAATCTGTTAATGTCAGCGACTCATCCGCTGCTCGCTTGACAGCTCCAAGTCGTACTAACCACTCTATTCCCGACTCGGCTGTTTCCTCTCCCACACGACGCGAAATAGCCGATTCAGGCACCCCTGTATACAGGTTGTCATCATACTCGTGTTCTCGCAGCGAAACGATTGCGTCTCTGACCTTCGTTCCGTTTTCTACTCGCTCTGCGAGTGCTGTCACCTCTTGATGTATATCGAAGTCAAATCCTTGATCACTGAGCCGATCTAATTTCTGATCCATCGTATCGATGAAGTTGTCTCCACCGATCAGGTCGATTTGAGTCATTATTTCCTCGACGATCACGTCTTCATCAATTCCGGTTTGAGCAATCCGAATCATATCATCGACATCATCGTCACGGTTAGCGACCGCTTTGAACAGGAAAATATCGTTCAACGATACCGTCCGGACTGATAGATTGCCCTCATCGAAGAGGTGACGACTGCGTGAGACCATCGGTTTACTGAGGTAGAGGACACCGGCAACCCGCTCGTGAAACACGTCGAACCGTCTCCGATCTTTCTCCAGAATGAACACTGCGTCAAGATCGTCGTATTCAGCAGCGACATCTTCTTGGGGGTGATATCCCGCATCTTGCAGGACATTCCACAACTGCTGCAGTTCAGACTTCTCTCTCACGATGAGATCGACATCCCTTGTCGCGTTCTTCAGATCTTGTAGAGTCAGGGCACCCCCACCGATCAAATATACCGTCAACTCAGAATCTATGAGACTCGCCAGCTCACTAAACTGCTCTCGGATTGCAGTGGCTTCAAACGTCGGCTCTCGACTCATACAGTGACCTCGTACTCGGCTGCCAAACTTTCAAACTCTTCCCATTCGGGCGTTGTTTCGGACTCGACTGCTCCCTGAGTTATCAGGAACTCAGCTAGCGACAGTACGAGATCTTCGATCTCATAATAACTCGCCGTACCTTGGAGTGTTTCTTCTGATAGCCCTGTTTCGGCCGCAAGCAAGAGTGCGTACTTTCGGTGTCGTGAATCGTTTTCGATGAGTAGCAGGTGGCAGAATAGCTCTTCTGGGTTGAGCGAGTCTTTTTCCTCTGAATAGAAATAGTACTGTTCAGAGGTTGTGAAGAACTGTAAGCCGTACTCTACAAAGGCATCCAGACCAGTCTGATGATAATTCGGCTCTAGTACCTCTGTGTTAGTCCTGACGAGAAACTCCTTGTGGGACTCCCAAACAATGGTGCCTGCTTCAATCTCACGAGCAATTTGAACACGATGGATGTGATTCTGGAGGGCAGTTGCGAAAATATGGAGTTCAGCGAATTCGTCTCTCAACTGGTAGTGGCTCTGGTCTTTGGTGACCATCGCCCGGTTAGTCAGCGTTCGGAGATTGCGGTAAATCGTTGCTCGGGCGTGATCCGTTCGCTCTGTAAGTTCAGTTGCCGTCGAAGAGTCATCAGCACCAAGATAGTACAGCATATTCAGCATCGAGGCTGTAAGAAGATCTGGAAAATCGACGTGGGGATGTGAAGCTGTGAGTGACTGAAATACTTCCACACATTGTGCGTTGCTTGGGATTGCGATAGATTTCGTTCCATCCCGTTCTCGGGTTATCAATCCACGCTTTTCTAACCCGCCAAGAGCATCAGATACAGTTGTCTCTTGATACGCTAATTCGGCTGTTAGCTCTTGTCTTGTCTTCGGCGACTCCAGCGCAGAGAGAACCCGCAATTCTTTTTCTTCTATCATGTTGTCTCATATTCGTCTAACTATATTTAAGCACTTAGGCGATTATGAGACAAAGTGTTATTTATTATATTTTTCTGGCCCTCATTTCTGGAAGCTAATCTCGATTTTTAGACTCGATGCTTCCTCAGGCATCCGCTCGAAGAGATCCTGCACCTTGGTATAGTCCTGCCCAGATTGTAGTGTCAGACTAACCTGTGTCCGCTCAACATCGGCAGTGCCCTGTAGATCTCTGGGAACACCATCTTTGTCGGGCAGCATGAACGTCACATCTCCATACTCGACGTTGCCTGTCTGGTGATTACTCCGCCACTTGCTTCGCATTGCAGCCACATCGTTACCGTTGTATTCGAACCGCCATGTTGGAATTTCTGTGTCGGCCTTCCGGAAGGGATAGCCCGGAACCCAATCAGCTGCTTTCTCTGACCCGGTTGTGTTGACCACATATTCGGGCTCTTTGTCTTTGCCGATATTCTCCAGGAGGTATGTCCGAACCATGTACTCGTTAACGCTGCTGTCGAAGCGGTCGGTGACCTTGTTCACCGTGAATTGGTCGCCTGGTTCGAGATCCTCAATGTACTCTAGTATCTGCTCGCCAATTCGCTCCGGCACCGTTGGGACGATTTTCACTGTTGTCGGATCACGGTCGCCGAGTGAGTCGAGATATCGCCCGCCTGCCTCCAACACATAGTTATCGACGAGGAACTCGTTAACTGCTTCGCGGACGACTGACTGGGTCTCGTCTGGTGGAAGATATACACTCTCGTCTGTTCGAATATCGCCAAGAATTGACTCTAAGTTCGCATATCCGTCCTCACTAATCCGATCTTCAATTTGCTCTACGAGCGTGGATGCAGCCACTGGTGTTGCACTACCGATGTCGCGTAGGGCTGCATCAGACTGAGGTTTATCGAGGATTTCGTTACCCTTCACGATAACATACTGATCCTCTTGGTTCAGTCGTCCGATGGCACGCATTACTACATCGTGGCTATCTCCATCGATCCAGATATCACCGTTTTCGACAAGTTCGAGTTCGAAATCGCCGATATCGAGTGCGGTTGTATCGCTGCCAAACCGCTGTCGGAGTTCTTGTTCGACATCATCGACACCCCACACGTCTACGGCGTCCTGATGGACAAGGACAGTATCCTGTGAACTACCGGTGAGGTCGTCACGGAAGCCACCGGTGTC
>JAQCNF010000047.1 GCA_028275165.1 Haloquadratum sp. | reverse complement strand
TGGGTCGTTGTTATAGTTGCGCGCATGCCCTGTCTGCGTCGACAGCACGACGGTGTCTGGATGCTGCTGTTGCCAGCGGTCCCACGTGGTCCAAATAACCCGAAATTCACTCAATGAAGTCCTTGGTGGGTTTTCTTCCCACGGCCCAGGAATTGCCGTGGCCAGCATCTGTGGCCACCATGTTTCTGTGGCACGGTCATACATTATGAGATTATTATTGACCAATCGACCAGAGACTCCGAAGGTGGTCGACCCGCGACGAAATCCCATGGCCGTTCCGGTGAGTGGGCAGTACGTCACTGTCGCAGGCACATCGCCTATGATGTCATTGACAATTTCATGTTGGACCAAAATATTCTGTGGATACGCTTTGGTAACTCCATTATATTGGACTCCGAACACAGGATCACCTGGCGCAAGGAAGTCAACCTCAGCAGGAGTTATGAACTGAGGGTCATCGATCGAAGGGATGCCGTCCTTTGGAGGGCCGCCCGATTGGGCCTCGTTTCGAATTGCTTCAGGTGTAGATGGAAGCGGCAATGACTCGTTTGCCTGCGGAATAACCTCTTCGATACCTGATCCTGCAGGTGTTGACTGAGGGGAAGATGCTGACGATGTTGGTGACGAGGCTGAGGCGGGTCCAGCGGTAGTGTCATCAGCACTTGTTTGACTACCAGCACATCCCGCAAACAAGGCTGCACCAAGGGCGAGAAAGTGACGGCGTGTGGGGCGCTGCATATCTACATTTATTTACAGAGAATGAAATAACAGTTGAGCGTCTGTGCGAAGTCCTCACATCAGGGACGGAAATATAAAAAAAGAGGAAAACAGGAGAGAGTTGAGCGCGCTTGGTGAATACAATTTCCTCTAATATATATTTAGAGGTAATCACATATGTTCGATACGATTTCCGAGTATTAGAGAAATTGAGACTACCGAGTGGTATCGTTAATACTCGTAATTGGTGTCTTCGCTGCGACCGTCTTCTGATGTATCTTCCTCTTTTGAAGAGCTATGTCGGGACCCGCTCGGCGGAAGACTACTTTGGTCTGATTCATCGGCGTGCATCTCTTCGTCAATCCAACTAGTATGACACGATTGACAGTAATTTCCGTGGTAATCAGCATCGCGGACGAACTCCTCACCGCAATTCACGCAGGTGACGTGTGTCCGAGTCATCATATATCAAGATGCCATCAACAGGGATACGTTCGTCGGCCACCCGAAGTCATTACTGACACCATAATGAAATGAAGTTGTGGACGCGTCTATTCAAGCTGGATATCTGTTGTGTGCCAGCGGCGAGTTCAAACCAGCCACGTGGGCATGGAAAGCGTGTACGGGTGAGGCTCACCACGTCGAACGCTTAGTTACGGCAGCGAAAGCATTAATGGCCGCACAAAGTGGAGATTATGTGCAAGCACGCGTGCATGCACAGGCTGCCAGTAGCAGCATACCATCCCACCATTCGCATGCAGAGGCACTCATCTGTTATATAGAGGCATTAGCACAGGACCCGACTGTTATTGAGGAGACGTCACCACCGACACAGTTCCCAGAAATCTCTCATTCACCTGCAAAAGTCAGATTTGATGTAATCGGAGCTGCCGCAGTGGCTGTTGCGGCAGTCCATCAGGAGATGGATTCAACGATCATTGAACAGAGTGTGACATACGCACAGACTGATGCACCAGAGCCGCGAGGGAGCGATGGATTCGCCGGTGCGCTATTGCGATTCGTTGAGTCACCAACTGACCGGCTGGTCATCTATCGACGTCTTGAGCAAAAGGTCGATCGGCGACAGTCTGACATTGCTGATGTGAATGAGCTGTTTGAGTAATCTCAGTCGGGATACTGTTCCGCGCCGCGCCATTCCGCGGAGTTGTCTTGTGGATTATATCCCAACGCAGTCCGGGCTCGCTCGATAGAGTAGTACTTACGATCGTTATCTGAGATTCCATAGACAATTTCAAACTCATACTCCGCTTGCACACACCGAGTGAACAGATGTGCACAGTCCCGATAAGAGAGCCACATGGCTTGACCACGCTCGTAATCAATCGGTGGGTGTCCTTTCGTGAGGTTTCCTATCCGAACATTCACCACAGAAATGTCGTGATGGTCGTGATAATAGCGGCCAATAATCTCGCCGGTTGCTTTACTCACGCCATAGTGATTGGTCGGTCGGGGGAGTTCCGCGCCGGTCAGTCTATACTGATCCTTGGGGCGATACATATCTGGTGTGCGCTCTTCAGTCTCATATGCTCCGACTGCGTGGTTTGAGGATGCAAAAATGAATTTCTCGATATTAGCCTCAACCGCTGCCTCATACATCGAATGTGTGCCGTTGATATTGTTTTCTACAACCGAGTTCCACGGTGCCTCTGGACGAGGATCGCCAGCCAAGTGAATCACCGCTTGGCAGCCCTCTACAGCCGCTGTGACAGCCTCGCTATCGCGGATATCTGCAATAATAATATTTTCATCAGCGATATGATCTGGCCGGCGATCACGTGGAACAGGCTCACGGTCAACTAACCGCCAGTTAAATGTCTCACCTGCATGCTGCAGAATCGCCTGTCCTACGCGCCCACTGGCGCCTGTCATCAGGACTGGCTTATCCATTATATCAGTTAATGTGTAGAGAGTGGCTAAGAAATGTGCGATTCAATCTGCAACTTCTCATGCTGAGGATTGAGTCCGATCCAGAGACATGTCACAACAGGTAATTGCGTGCCCTCCCGGTTTATTTGTGTATGAACGATCCGGATGCCAATTCGCGACCTCCGAGTGCGATTGAAACAGCCTGTTTTGAGACGGGAATCAAATTCGGCTCACTGTATCACCAGTTTGCTGGAACACCAGTATCGCCCGTCAGTGCTGGTTCACTTGAAGCAGCGATGGAAGATGCGATAGAGAATCAGCCATACTGCCAGGAGGTCCAAGTGCGAATACACCGAGACCGGCTGAAGCGCGTAATCGCTGCGCAATCAGCGGCATACGCTGAACTCACAGGCGAATTCTTCGATGTCGAGATGAGAATCACCGCGGCTGAGACCGATATTGTTGCGATCATGGAGATGGAAGGTGATTACCCACAGATGGAGATTACGTCGGTTCAGCGGCCAGCTTGATATCGAACGTCGAGCCGCCTCCAAACTGTTCGGTGGTGCTTTGCCACCTCGTGTCAACCACTTTCACTATACGGCGTGTGTTTAACTTTTATTGAGTCGTTAGATGATATATGAGCGGCCAGACAACTCTCGGTGATGAAGACCTATTCGGAGAAGCGGCCGAAGAGATGCGCAACGAGGTCGAAACACATCTTGACGATGCCAGAGCAGCGTTGCCAGAGGCAGATGCCGTCTGGGACACAGATGCAGCGAATATCTTGGGCGTGCTCAATGGATTTAAATCGGCGTTGGATATTGAGGATGCCACGTCACATCTGCGGCAGGCAAAAAAAACGTTTGTCATCGGTCGAGAGGCAGACGCATTTGACGACACTGAATCGCTTGAATCAGCAGTTGCAGAGGTACAAGGAATTGTTGAGTTGCTTGAGGAAGCGGATGAATTAGCAGGTGAACTCAGTCGAACGGTTCCGCAACTCCGCGACCAACTCGAAGATGAAGAAGAGGAATCCTAATTTTCGAATTCTTCGTGGCTGAGTTCAATTAGTCGTCATCGGCCGCATCTGAGTTGGCGATGATTTGTGCTTTGCGTTCGCTTGCTCGCTGGACAAACTGATCGGGAAGATCATCTATTTCACCAGCTTGGACGCCCCAGAGATGTGCATAGAGTCCACCTCCTGCGAGTAACTCTTCGTGATTTCCGCGCTCAACAATTTCACCATCATCTAAGACGACAATATGATCAGCGTCGCGAATCGTCGAAAGTCGATGTGCGATTGCAAATGTCGTCCGATTAGCGGTGAGGCGGTCTAATGACCGCTGTATGAGCATTTCTGTCTCAGTATCCACGTCAGACGTTGCTTCATCAAGGATGAGAATATCCGGATCACGAAGGATCGCACGAGCAATCGAGAGTCGCTGACGCTGTCCACCTGAGAGTTTGACTCCTCGTTCACCAATCTCGGTATCGTACCCGTCAGGGAGTTTCTGAACGAACTCGTGTGCCTCTGCAGCTTTTGCTGCGTCGATAATCTCCTCACGGGACGCCCCAAACGTCCCATATCGGATGTTCTCCGCAACAGTTCCATAAAACATGAACGTGTCTTGACTGACGTACCCGATAGATTGTCGAAGGCTAGCAATCGTTGCTGAGCGGATATCAGTACCATCGATATTAACACTCCCTGAGTCAACGTCGTACATACGTAGTAGCAGCTTTAGAATAGTCGATTTGCCTGCTCCGGTCGGCCCGACCAATGCAAGCGTTTCGCCACCACCGACTTCGAAGCTGACGTCCTCCACCGTCGTCGAATCTTCGTTGTATCCGAAGGTGACTGAATCGTATTCGACACGTCCATTCGAAACGTCCAGTGCCTCTGCATCAGGTTGTTCAGTGATCCGGGCAGGTTCATCCATCAGTCCGAAAATACGCTCTGCAGAGGCGTAGGCACGCTGATACATATTAATAATCTGTCCGAATTGAGACATTGGCCAGATGAACCGCTGAGTAAAAAGAATGAAACCAACGAACTCACCAGGTGACAAAGAGCCACTAAAGAACAGTGGTGCAGTTTGTGTTGATTGGTACGTTAACACCCAGATACCACCCAGCAGAAACGTTGTGACGAATCCGACACCGGAGAGGATGCGGAGTGCGGGGAAGAACTTAATCCGTGTCCGAATTGCATCCCAATTCGCATCATAGTAGTCCTCTGAGGTGTCATCAACGCGGTCTGATTCGAATCCCTCCGTATGCGCGGATTTAATCACCTGAATACCGCCGAGATTATTTTCCAAGCGAGAGTTGAGCTGCCCGACTGAGGAGCGCACCTCTGCGTACTTTGGTTGAATTATTTTGACGAAGCGGTATGTAAAGTATGCAATCGCCGGAACAACACCGAGGGTCACGAGCGCTAACTGCCAGTTCCAGTATAATAAAATTGCAGCAATGCCGAGCACCATTACAGCGAGACGAAAGGCTGAATTCATGCCATCATTGAGAAACCGCTCTAATCGATTGACATCATTCGAGAGTATCGACATCATCTCACCTGTCTGTTTGTCAGCAAAGAAATCCATATTCAGTCGTTGCATTTCATCATACGTGTCGGTCCGAACGGCATGCTGGACACGCTGTGCAAATGAATTCCATCCCCAGTTACGCACCCAATGAAAAGCAGCACCGCCGAAGAATGCGAGCCCTATCAATGTGACTGAAAGATACAGTTGCCCTGTCTGTGTTGTCGGTATCCATTCTTGTGGAATGAGCCACAGTGCAAAGGGTCGCTCGTCGAAAAATATCGAATCGACAGCAATCGCTAATAACACTGGTGGGAGAAGATCGAGAATACGGGCTGCAATACTCGATACAATGCCCACCACAATTGCGACGATATTCTCTCGTCCATATGTGGCGAACAATCGCCGCATTGGATTTGCGACCCGCTCGCGTTGTTGTTCGAACGGATCATCGTCATCATCAAGAACTGCAGGCATCGTTGTAGATTAGCGCTACGGACACAAAAGGGTTCTATTGGCGGATTAGAGGTGTCGATACTCGATTTCTGGATCAAGGCCCGCTTGCACGAGATCGTCGCGTATCCGCTCCCGAAGTGGGTCTGGAACAGTGTCGCGGCCGACTGGAACGGCAGTCTCACCATCGCCTTTGACCTTCCAATAAAGAACGCATTCCGAGGGCGCATAAAACTCGATACTGTATGCATCTGTTGCACCACGATAATGCACACGAGCAGCATATCCCTCTGTCGTCCAGCTTTCAAGCGCTCCCAACGCGGCTACCGGATCCGGCATATAAACTAATGTGTGTCTCAGTGAAAGTGTCTACTGGTCTTATCGTTTCGATAAGGCGTGTGCCAATTCAGGAAGGACATCGTGCAAATCATTCAGCCTGTGCTGATGCTGGAATTTTCACTTCGTCACCAACGCTGATATTGTGATTCGTCGTGTACCGATAGGATAACTCGAGTACATACTGCCCACGGCCCTCGTATCTCGGTGAAGATTCACCTGCTGGTGGCACCGGTGCGTGATGGATGTGTGTGACTGTTCCGTCAACATCGATAAACACAATATCAATCGGAAAGGACATATTTCGCATCACGTACTGGTAGGATCCAGGCTGTGGATGCACGAACAACATTCCAGTGTCTGGTGGCAACGAGTCAGTATTACTCAAACCAGTATATCGTTTCTGATCAGTGTCGGCTATCCGCACATCAACACTGGCAAGCGTTGTCGCAGTCGTTTCGTTTACAATGTCTACTTGCGTTCGATTGTATGGCAATTCGTCTGGAGCAGAAGCGGGAGAGGGAGATAACAAAGAAAATGAGGAGGAATACAGCGCAGCACCCGCAATGATGAGCACCGAGAGAACACTGAGTGATAAGACGATGCGAGTTTGCACACTAAATGCAGACACTACTCTTATTTTTGCATATGTCGACCTAAGAATTCCGTTTTCAAAAAGTAGAAACGATTATACCGCTGTGCCAGTGACTTCTATTGTGGGCTTGTGGTCTAGTGGTTATGACGCTTCCCTTACAAGGAAGAGGTCGGCGGTTCGAGTCCGCCCGAGCCCATTTTCGCTTATTACCCTTCAGACTATGGAATCATTAGGGATGAGTTGTTGAACACACAGGCGTTGTATTCAGCGCGGAGGCTGTCATCATACTTTGAGTGAGTTCATCTCTTGTTTCGGATCACATGACAAAGTTGTATTACTAATGGTTACACCTCAGACACTGGAAATGTAATAGCTGAATTACACACCAACCTGATTAGCTATTTCGAAATACTTTTTCATAGCCTACGCATATCTTCGTTTGAAAGCCGCCTTAGCTCAGGCTGGGAGAGCACTCGACTGAAGATCGAGCTGTCCCCGGTTCAAATCCGGGAGGCGGCATCCTGTTACCGATCGATTAAGATTTGAGAGTGCCGACGCCGTCCTGCGATTCTGGTTTCCCTTGTGCGGTGGGAACCGGTCACTGGGCGGACCCCTACGGCGTGTTGCGTTCCGTAATGTTTGAAACGCTCGGGAGAAAATTAATAGCTTGGTAGAGTCCAAATACCGTCCTTCTGCGAGGGATAAGGATTGTCAGAAGATGATGGCCGTGCGCGTATATCCGATGAGATGTGTCGTATTAGCATCCAGTAATTCAACTACCTCGGAAGAGGCTAATTCCGACATCTTACGGAGATTCAAGAAGAAAGCCCCGTGCTTTAGCGCGGGGATGAGTCCGACACTACTCTTCACGAACCACCGACGATAGCTGGCCTGATATTCCAACAGATACTGAAGATAACGCACCTAATTACACCCGTAATAATCACAGTGACTGTCACCGCGAAGTTCCACAACCTATCCCTCTCACGGCGCACAGAGTGGCAACAGGTCACTCGCCTCTACCGTGATACCAAACAGTTCTGTATCGACGGATGGGAGAACAGCGAGTTCAACAAATCCGTGACCACGGCCAGCATCGACAACGGCCTCTACTCGGCCATTCAGAAGCCATTCGGGAGGCGAAATCCGACCACAGCGAGGGGAGGTTCGCTACCGAGAGAGCCAACCGTTCGCTGTCAACAACCAGAACTGAGAAATCGACACGACCGAGAACGGCACGGTCGTCGTTGGCTTCCCATGCGTCTCCCAATAGACACGCCCATCGAAGTGTCCGACGACATTGCTGACCCCGTTGACAGACTACTCGAAGGTGACGTCGACAAGAGCCTCCGACAGGGATATGATCGTGGCGACGACTGTGACTGCCCGTTCAACATCGAGTCCGACGCCGATACGTCGGGTGAGACGCCCATCGGATCGGTGTCGATATTGGTGAGCGACACATCCTCACTGTGACCGCCCACGGCGAGGACAAGTCGATGCTGGTGTCTGGTGGTGAGGCGAAGTCCGTTCGACGCAAATATCGTCCCCCACGCGACTCTCGGAAGCGCGCTTCGCGCACGCAAGTGGGTGAGAAAGAAAACGCCGAATCAAAGACTTGAATCACAACCTCTCCTGTCACCTCATCACGTTCGCGGAACAGTTCGAGGACCCCGTCATTCGGATGGAAGACCTCGAAGGCATCCACAAAAACAGTTCGTGGTCGGGTGTCTACTCGTGACATTTCCACCAACTCCAACAGTTTATCACATACAAAGCCGAGCGTATTGGCATCCGGGTCGAGAAGGTTAACGCGTACAACTCAAGTCAAACCTGCTCGGCGTGCCGGTCGCTCGGTGCCCGTGATGAAGACCACTTTGATTGCTCAGAGTGCAATTGTGGACGCCACGCCGAGCTGAACGCTTCGGAAGAACGTGCACAACGAGAACAAGAACCACGGCCTCACATTCAGGTGAGCCGAACCGTGCTCCCTCGGTGGTTAAACAG
>JAQCNF010000046.1 GCA_028275165.1 Haloquadratum sp. | reverse complement strand
CCACGCTTTTGGGTGTTGTTTGTGATTCGCGCCTTTTGAGAGTCGAACACGGTTGTTTTTGATGTCATGTTTGATGCCGTTCTGCTTCCACGTCACCGTGCTGCGTGGGTGTTCTTCGTGGACGCGGCGACCCTGTTGATCGTAGTAATTTTTTTGCAGTAGCCGGGCGGATTCGCACGAGAGTCAGACTTCTTCGTTTCGTCCCACGAGTTGAAGGCTTCAGCGAGTTCCTCCAGAACGCGCTGACTGGATTGACTGTGCAATCCCTTGGAGTTGTTGTGAGTCTTCAACTCGGGTTTGAGGTCGCCGTGGTCAGGTATCTCGCCCGTGGCTTCCCACTGTTGTCGAGAGTGGTAGTTGGCGACATCGTGAGACTATGTCTCACGGGCTCTCAGACGGAGTCTGAGAACGTTCCAGAGCTTGCTGGCACTCCACCCGTGCCGGTCAAGCGATTTCTCTACCTGTGCGTGGTTGAGGATTTTCACTCGATGGGTTCGGTGGAGTTTTAGCATTCTGAACGTCTGTATAATGATTGATACCCGATTCAGTATGAACGTTTGGTGTTTGAGAACGGTGGAATATCCCGTCCAGCTATCGGCGGTGGTTGCCGAGGAGTTGTCGGATTCATCCCGCGGCTGAAGACGCGGGTATTCTCCTCGAATTGTATAACTAGAACGGATGTATTGAAACCAGACAGAGCCTTATGACGTAATGATCTAATATTCGTCTAAACCACTTTGATAGATCCTAAGATAGTTCACTGACCTCGTTAGCGATAGCCACACTCATTATTGATAATCTATCTAAGTCATAACATTATCCTTATTATTCCAACGACCAGATTTATTCTATGCAATGTTGGTGTAATCATCTGAACTGTCGCTCTTTGTTTTTGTGAGCGGGCTTTCGTATCTGGAGTTTCATCTCCTCTTTATTATTCCCCCAATCTTGATTTTATTTGTTGTCGGACGTATGCCTACACGACGGGTCGAATGGGTTGGAATTACACTCATGGCTATATTAGCTGTCGTTTATACCACCCCATGGGATAATTATCTTATCGCTCGTGGCGTCTGGTGGTATGGCGAGGGCGATACATGGCGTCACCTGTGGGTAGCACCGCTCGGTGAATACCTATTCTTTGTCCTCCAATCAGTTCTAACTGGCACATGGATTGCTGTCATAAATCCTATATGTGAGTATGAACCAACTGATTTTAATCGTCTTCCTCGGATCGTTGGTGCAGCTACATGGTTAGGCGTCTCAATTCTTGGTGCAATACTCACTTTTGCTGGGGGATCAGATCTATTTTATCTTGGAGCGACTCTTATGTGGGCCGCCCCAATTATCGCTCTACAGTGGGGGGTCGGTGGGGCATACCTCACTCGTCAGTGGCAGCCTTGGCTGATTGCGGTAGTTGTTCCCAGCGTCTATTTATGGATGGTTGATCGTATCGCAATTGGATTGGGTGTTTGGACGATTTCACGCACATATTCGACTGGAATAGACATCCTTGGACTTCCACTTGAAGAAGCAGTATTTTTTGTCTGCACTAATTTACTCATTGTGTATGGGCTTGTTCTTTTCAAATGGATCACAAATTATTGGAATACACACCCATCAGCCTCAGGAGCAGGCATAGCAAACCGATGGTTCTAAATCCGAAAGTTGAGTCCCGACTTCGATTGACACTCACTAAGATCATCCTTCTGCCATCATGGATTGGGATTGCTCTGGCACTCTCCTTGAGTCCACTCCTGCGTGCAGCCCCCCCGCGCGTTCGCTATCTTCCATTTGGTCTCAGTGTCATTCTTCTTGGACTTCCGCACGGGGCTGTTGATCACCTCGTTCCAGCACGAATACGGGATACGTCTATCAGTATCGCCTCCGTGGGATTTGTCGGGGCTATTTACTTCTTCGTTGGAGGATTATATTTTCTCTGGTGGCTAATACATCCATCCTCAGCAGCTATTTTCTTTATTATTCTGACCTTGTTTCACTGGGGTCAGGGGGATCTGTATGCACTACTTACATTTATTGCAGTTGAACATCTTCCCAGCCGCAGTGAGCGTATACTGTCGTTATGTGTCCGCGGGTCATTACCGATGCTTGTTCCGCTCATTTTCCACCCTGATGCATATCAGCGCGCTCTTGCAAGTTTTGTTGCGATATTCACGCGTGAGGTCGACATATCTATACTTTTTAATTCGACAACACTCCTCTCAGTTGCAGTTCTGGTTGCTACACTGACAATCGTCGTCGTCTTTGCTGGTGCATACCGAGTTTCACAGGGTGCAGCAATTAGACCATTTGCAATTGATATTGCTGAATTGGGCCTATTATGGAGTTTGTTTGCTGTTGTACAGCCAGTGTTCGCCGTGGGAGTATATTTTTGCGTCTGGCATGCACTCCGACACATTGCTCGATTGGCACTTATCGATAATCAGTCGCGTATGAGCTTGATTGATGGTGAGATTAGTTTGAGCGTTCAACGGTTTGCCCGTGATGCGGCACCGTTAACTGGAGTGACGCTCCTGTTATTCATCCTCTTTTTTTGGTTACTCCCTCAATCGCCAGCAGATATTGAGGCTTATGGAGCGGTATATTTAGTTGGCATCGCCGTGTTGACAGCTCCACATGTAATCGTCGTCTCGTGGATGGACTTCCGACAGAACGTCTGGGGTAACTAGACTACCACACCTACTTCGCTCACCCGCAGAAGGGTTCGCTCGTTGCGAGGCTTTGATGTGGACTCCTAACAATTAATTGTCGGCGGTTGGCCGACAGCCGTCACCGTTCAGCATCCTACCAGTCGCACGTCGACTGGTGCGTCTGCATCCCCTGACGAGAAGGACGCAGTCTGTGGTATCGCTTCCGTATGTACCGCAGGCCGACGTTTTTGACGCTGCTGTAATCCGCGTCGATTTCGTACCTACGCTTCAAGCGCCCAAACTGCTCGCCGTCGCAGTTGTCCTCGTGAGTGAACCCACAGTCGGTATGCGAACACCACTGGCTCGTACCGTCTGGTTTGGTTTGCCCTGTTCAACGGTGACAGCCCGTCCTAGAGTTTCGTACCCAACGCACTCGACAAGACGGCGAAACGCCCACACATGATGCCAGTCAGCATATGAGAGTTGCTCGCAAATATCCATCAACTCCTTGTACACGATCACACCGCAGTCGCGTTTGATCGCTTCGTCAACAAGCTCGTTAGCGACCGTATGGATGTACTGTTTCGCCATGCTCGCTCTTCCAAGTCGAAGCATCGCCTCGTGGGCGAATCGTGTGCCACGCTGTTGCATCTCGCTCGGGGTTTTTCCAAACTTCTTGTATTCAGTGGCCATACCCGTCACCGCTCCAGAACGTGCCTGTTGACGCGACAGCGAGACTGTTCACACTGAGATCGATACCAAAGAGCATTTGATACTCGGTATCGCCTTAGCTCCTCTATCTTCATTCAAGAAGAGAATCCCGCCGTTTACCGCGGGCGTGAATCCGACAAGGATTCCACAAACCACGTTCTGACACTCAGACGGATATTTAACTCGCAACGATTTGTCGCATGACAGACACCGAGGCGATTTGTCGCCACCCCAAATGCACAATCTCGGGACTCCGAGGCCCAGAATGTTCGAGACACGCATCTCGAACCGCTGTGGTGTCTCGGTGAAGATAACTCCGAGTCCCTGGGGATAGGAGTAACGTGTGGCCCCGCGCCTGTCATGCCGACGGGTCGTCAACCAGCAAATATCCCGCCGGACGGGAAGCCTCGCCGTCATCGGGCTTCGCCCGACTGCCTGAGGGAGCTTCGCTCCCTCTCCGTTTACGACGAGGAGGAGGAGGTCACTTTAACAGCCTCACCGTCTGTATATAGAACGTTATTCGTTTGTCGCAGACCATCATGTGAACTCCGGTTTGTTCGTCTGATTGCCCTTTTCCACCGGTCAACACCACCATTGACGGTGTGGACAGCACGTCGGATGGCTTCCAGAGGGTGGTGGTGAGGTCCGTTTCCTTGCGGAGTCGGTCGTACAGCGCGTCTCTGGATTTCACCTTCGAGGTGATGCAGTCCTTGTAGCGGGTGTTGTCCCAGCAGTAGTCACTGGCCTCGTTCGCACAGTACAGGAATCGCTCGGCAGTTTCGTGGATGTGCTTATGATACTTGCCGGGACCGACGAGTTTGACCGGTGTGGTACGTCCGACCTCTGTGGTTCAAACTCTGAGTTAACGGTGGTTAGTGGCTCAGGACTTGGACGGCTACTGTCTCGTGGTATGTGTCGTGCCGGCTTTTTCCTTGGCCTACTCGCTGCGCGCTTCCAACCAGTCGGGAGCCCTCGCCTCTTGAGGCTGGGGGCTCCGGCTCGAATTTGCTGAGAGTGAGCCACTATTTCCAGATCCAAGAACTAGCATAATTATTATGCATTTTCCCAACAATACTCATAGATACCCATGCGTGAAGTACCCAGTTCTCAACGACTGTCTGAGTGGGCTCACCTGATGGACGTCTCCGTCCCTGACAATCACCAATCAGTTATTAATACAGAAGATAGCAAGCCTGAAAACACAGGTTAGCTAATTCCAAGTGGTATGGTTCTGTCCGTTGGTTTCTCTGTTCAAGACTCGCTAACAGTGGCGAGTGGGTGGAGAAAGGTTGTTTACCGCCGAATGCTTATATCCGACTGCGATTAAGTTTGTGCTAATGGCGGCCACTGATACTGGGTATATTGATCATCCACTGCTAACCTCTTCATTCATTGAGCGTCGCCGATATCAACTTGAATTAGCAGGAACTGCGCAGAATGCACACACGCTCGTGTGTCTCCCAACTGGATTGGGAAAAACAACTGTCAGCCTACTTGTTACTGCGACCCGCGTTCAATCAACAGGAGGAAAGGCGGTCCTGCTCGCTCCGACAAAGCCACTCGTTCAGCAGCATGCGGAATTTTATCGAAACGCACTGAGCATTCCTGACGAGAATATCATCGTATTTACTGGCGAAGTACGCCCAGATGATCGGGAGGATATCTGGGCTGACGCCCAGGTAGTGATTGCAACTCCACAGGTCATTGAAAACGATCTAATTGGTAATCGTATCTCGTTGTCCACGGTCACACATCTTACGTTTGATGAGTGTCACCGCGCAACAGGAGACTACGCGTATGTATACATCGCTGAGCGCTATCATAGCGACGCTTCTGCGCCCCTCGTCACTGCGATGAGTGCCTCGCCAGGTGGCGATAAGGAATCGATCCTTACTGTATGCAATAATCTTGGTGTTTCCACTGTCTCGGTCATGACTGAAGACGATGCTGATGTGTCTGACTATACATACAACACTGAGGTAGAGTGGGAACGAATCGAACTCCCTAATGAAGTACTCAAAATCCGCGACGCACTCAACGATGTCATCACAGACCGACTTCAAGATCTCAAATCAATTGGTGTGGCAAATACGACTCAACCAGATCTCTCACAGTCGCAATTAAATCAGATTCGGTCAAAGCTTCAGCGACTTATCGATGCAGACAATTCAGATGGGTATCAAGGCATGTCTGTTCACGCGGAGGTAATGAAGCTCCGACGTGCAGTTGAGCTAATTGAGACACAATCAGTTGAGTCTGCACGACAGTATTTTGAGCGACAGCGGAATGCTGCCCGTTCGTCTGGCGCGTCGAAAGCGAGTCAACGATTGATTGCTGAGCCGAAGGTTCGCGAATCGATGCGACTTGCACGGTCTTTTGATGGAATCCATCCCAAGTTTTCGCGAGCTCGTATTCTCCTTGCACAGACGCTCGGTATTGAGGGCGGTGACCGTGTCATTGTGTTCACCGAGTCCCGGGACACAGCAGAGGCTCTCACCCAGTTCCTCGGCAAGTCATTTGAGGTTCACAAGTTCGTTGGTCAAGGAGATAAAGAGGGCTCTGAAGGGATGACCCAACGCGAACAACAAGAGACATTGGATGCATTCCGGGATGGTGAGTACGAAGTCTTGATCTCAACCTCGGTCGCCGAGGAAGGACTCGATATTCCCGAGGTTGATTTAGTCCTATTCTTTGAACCAGTGCCAACGGCAATCCGCTCCATCCAGCGAAAGGGTCGCACAGGTCGACAGACTGAGGGGAGAGTTGTGGTTCTTCTCGCCGAAGACACTCGCGATGAAGCATTTTTCTGGATCTCCCGTCGCCGCGAGCAAGAAATGGAGGACGAATTACAAGCGCTCAAAGATGTCGCTGGTGAGATTGAAAGTGAACTTGACCCTTCACAGCCGGAACTCACCAACTTTGCGATGGAAACCAACTCCGGTGAACAGTCCTCGCAGGTTGACCCAATCGGACAGGCAGGCCTCCCAGAATTCGATCCATCATCGGCGAATAAGCAATCATCAAATGAGGCTGGATCAATCACTCCCGAAACCTCAGCAGATGACTCTGCCGAGGTTGTGATTGATCAACGCGAACTCAACGCCTCAGTCGCCAAAACGTTGTCAAAGCAATCTGAGATAACGACTCGATTAGAAACACTTGCAGTGGCTGATTACGTTCTCTCAGATCGTGTTGCTGTCGAACGAAAGTCTGTCTCTGACTTCCTTGACACGCTGTTAGGAGCTGAACGCTCATTGTTCGAGCAAGTTGGTGAGTTAACACGAGCCTACGCTCGGCCTTTAGTTATTATTGAGGGCGAAGGACTTTATGAGGAACGAGACGTTCACCCCGAAGCCATCCGGGGGGCTCTCAGTTCACTCATCGTTGACTTCGGCATCAGTATTCTTGAGGCTCGTGATGAGGCTGACACAGCTGCGTTATTACAGACAATTGCAGTCCGCGAGCAGACCAAACGTGATCGGACTGTAAGCACGCATGGCGAAAAGTCAAAAAAGACGTTATCTGAGCAGCAAGAGTACGTTGTCTCTGCAATCGGTGATGTCGGTCCTGTCACAGCGACTGCATTACTTGAGCAGTTTGAGAGCGTTGAAGCCGTGATGACTGCCAGTGAGGAGGAGCTACAGACAGTTGATGGAGTAGGCACTGTCACAGCCGAACGAATTCGCGAGGTGGTGGGGAGCAGATATAGATGAAGCGGGTAGCCTCACGCTCACACGAGCATGGCAAGACATGATATGATAGTTATATCGTTTGCCGACACTGTTCGTCTAAGTTTGCTAGTATTACTTGGTGTGGCAGCTTACCGTGACATTCAAACTCGACGCGTTCCGAATTACGTGTGGTTTCCATTTTTGACGATCGGTGGAGTAATCTTTGGGTATGAACTCGTTCAACGCTTCAGTTACTTCAGCTCTCCTTGGGTAGCGTCATTACCGCTTGGAGTCGTTACAATCGTAAGTGTAATTGGATATATCGGCTGGCGACAGGGGCTGTATGGTGGTGCCGATGCAAAGGCGATAATCAGTCTGGCTGTTTTATTCCCAGATGCGCCATCTATTTATGTTGACTCAATGGTTTTTCCACTCACGCACAGCCTCCTGAACAGCTTCAGTATCACTATTCTTACAAATGCGGTTGTTTTGAGCAGTATATATCCGCTTTTGATGCTCATCAACAATATTAATTCAGGAAATTTGTCGTTGCCGTCATGTTTGTTGGCACGGCGTCACAGTGTGGATGAAATTGAAAATGTGCACGGGACATTGTATCATTCGATTGAAGAGTCGTTGACTCCGGGTCTTGATTTAGATGCATTACGAATGTATCTTCGCTGGCGAGGTAGTTCGCTTTCGACACTTGTAAGTTCGCCTTCGATACATCGCGACCCTGATTCAATTAGAAAAACATTTCCGGCGACTGATGGTCGCATCGATGTCTCATGTGCTTCCGCAGCTTCGTCATCGGCCCCTGAAATTGACGCACGCGATAGTTGGGGAGCAGCCGCATTTCTCAACGCTGTCGGGCCAGCATATGGAACCACACCCATGATGCTCCGTACTGGACTCGAACGACTCAGCAGCAATGATACAGTTTGGGTAAGTCCAGGCATCCCATTTCTTGTTCCACTCTTCATGGGGACTATTTTAGCATTGACTGCTGGCAATATATTGATTGGCTTGCTTTCCGGATTTGGTTTGTATTAATTGATGCTTAGCTGTTTGCAGGCGCTTAGCGTGGTTAAGAAGCGAGCAACGCGAGCGAATAAGCGGGGGTACAGCGTCCCCAGAATGTGAGTGCTGGTGTGCGAACGAATCGCGGAGCGATTCGTCAACGCCGACGCCGTCATCATCTATCTTATACTGACTGTTGCAGGCTCACTGGTCTACGGAATCAACAGATCAATGTAATTAAATGTATGCACTTCAGCAACAGCTAAACACGAAATCGAAGGCCACGAAGTCATTGAATACAAAGTGAAAACCACTGGTAACGGTGCTCACGTCATCGTCCCGAAGGAATCGTGTGGCGCGGACGTGAAAATCGTCCGAACAGCAGAACGCAACGGGTGACATCCTCCCACGACTGAAGTCGTGGGTTTCCCACGCCCGGTGCGCTGGTTTGGGAACTGATGTTTGCGACCCGACACGCCGATGGGAGTGGCCCCCGTGACTCCTCTCCTGTGACTCGGAGTTGCCTGATTATTTGACGTCGGTTGGAGCGTCCGAAGGCTTACTTTTTGATGAGGCAAACACCGACACCAACACCAACACCAACACCAACACAAACTCAACTGCCAGTTTTCGGACAGTCAACCACGATAGGAGACCATCGCAATGACACACATGAATTCGGTGTGTGCGCACTCACCCATTTCGATGACAGTGTTTGATTTGAGAACCGTCCGGCGATTCAACGACGAAACTCGTGGGCTGAATCGGCTCATCTCCATAACCCATGCACTACGCCGACAGC
>JAQCNF010000042.1 GCA_028275165.1 Haloquadratum sp. | reverse complement strand
ACTGCTCCGGGAGATGCCCGCAGTACAGTGAATCAGCACCGAGCCATCCCGTCGATAGAGCCTTCGTGCAGTATCGACCGCACCTTCGAACTCCATCCAGTCGTTGCCCGGCCCGTCGTCCAGTGGATGATGATGTGTTGTCAGTGGGTAGTTGTCCGTCGAAACCGAGAGGACGTATTGAAACGACTGGTCGTGCTGCTCGGAATCAGCCGCATGCTCGTTCCCTAAGTACAGGTTCCGCTCCCCAATCCGCCGGATGACGGGCTCGTCTTCGACGTACCCGATGGGCCGAACGGCAACCTCGGACATAGGAACTGTCTGAGTGACATACGGATAGAGGGTACATATTTCCTCCACATCTCGGTGTGACCGACTCGCGCGCTGTATGCAGCACGATCGCTGAAACCTATCACCGATTGAGGGTTTCAACAAGGCCATCTGTTTGTAAATTTCGAGCTTCGCTTCCTCTTTCAGTTGCTTTTCTTCGATGATCTCCTCGAAGATCTGGAGCAACCGCACCGTAATCGTCCGGTTCTGTGGCGACATCTCATCGAGTACGCCTTCAAACTCGTCGTCAAGGTCCTCTACCGTCCCGCTCGCCCCGTGATTCGTTTACAGTACAAAGACTTCCTCATCAGATCGTACTGCTCAATAATTGCATCTTGCCCGGATGTCGTTATCTTATTCCTGTCCTGAGTAACGTACGCGAGAGAATACTGAGAATTCTCGGGATGATGGTAATAGACACTGGTAGTCATCCCATCAGCGTAGGTGACAGACCGAATTAAAACACACTACATCCAGAGCTTGGCCAACACATCTCCCCTGATTTACCCCACGTTGGTAAGCTGGGTTGCCAGTCTTTCGAGTTCGTCGGTCTCGTCGATGGCATTCAGCCATTGATCCGGAAGCTGTGACACTCCGAACCGTGCCCCAGCGACCGCACCCGCAATCGCACCAATCGTGTCCGTATCACCGCCGCGATTCACGGCCGTCACTATCGCTTCCTCGGCACTGTCCGAGACGAGGCCATCGTGGAGGGCCGTCTGCAGCGAATGCACAACGTACCCTGACGTTTCCAGCGTGCCGGGTGAGTCGCCACGCGCGAGTGGTTCGAGCGCCGTCACGAGTTCATCAGGCGCGTCTATACCGACGTAGTCGAGGGCGTCCTGCAACGGCGTGTCCACGTCGACAAGCAGGCCGGCTATGGTGAGATTCAAAATCGCACACCCGTACGCACACCGCGGGTCAGCGTGCGTGATCTGCGAGGACTGCCGACTCACCTCAACAAGCCGATCCCAGTCACTCGCGTACGGAATAGCGAGCGGCGGGCATCGCATCACACTCCCGTTTCCCGCGTTCTGCCCTTCTCGGCTCTGCTCCCAGACGTGCTGGCCGGCCTCGTCCCAGGCATCGCCGTGTTTGAGCCGGCTCATCGCCTTCATCGTCATGTGTCCGATGTCGAACGGCCCGCTATCGTACCACGCGACGAACCGGTCAGCGATGTCTGCCGGGTCAAAGTCCTGCTGTTCGACCAGGCTTCGTGCGATGCACAGCGCCTGCTCGGTGTCGTCCGTGATTGTCCCCGCGGGCTGGTTCCACATTCCGTACCCAACCATCTCGTCAAGCCGTCCGTGCTCGGCACTGATTTTCGACGCGGAGTTGAACTCAACTGGGCGACCAAGCGCATCCCCACACGCCAACCCCAGCAAACTCCCATGAGTTCGATCTGAATACATACGTCACTCAACGACTACGCCTGGAAAAAAACGTCGGGGCGTAGTCACTCGCCAGGCTTCGTTCCGGTACGGAGATTCTCCCGATACTGCGCCCACGCCTGGTACATCTCCACTCGCTCCTCTTCCGTCATCGTCTCGTGCTCGTCCTCATCGTAAAACGGGAGCTCGTCCTTCTCAGGCATCGCCATCACCTGCCCGAGCGGGTAGAGCTGCTCGTAGTAGTGCTCTAACACCCACCGTGCTCATCAACGGCCTGCTGAATGTACGGAGCAGCCTCAGGGTATTCTTCAGATGAGTCGCTTCCCTCATACCAAAGCAAAATTTCTTTGTCAGTCCATAATACCTCGATAATTTCATACTCGTCATATCGGAGGTCGTCCGGAACATCGAAGACTATTGCTGGACCGCCTTCTCCGAGGTTTGAATTTGCTGTCTTAGCAATACGTCGAATGTTTTCGGTCGTATTTGGAAGGTCAGTTGTGGTAGTCATTGTTGATTATCAGGTCTTCACGGGTGAGCTTGTCTTGACTGGGTGTAACGAGCCACGATACCCTTTCCAACTATCCTATATCAGGTTCCAAAATAAATATTGTCCCGAATTTTGTTTTTAATCTCTCCACTTTCGCTGAGTTCGGTAAGTTTGTGAGTCGTTTAAACTAATATTGAACGGTAAAAACAACAGGTTAATATTGCCAAAAGTTCGAATCTAAGCTATCGCCCGACTGCGTGGATGCGGAAATGATAACGGTTCAAATCAGGTTGTGGGGTCTGTATATGTCGGCTCTCAAGTCGAACCCTGAAATCCGAAACCGGCGGCAGCGGTGCTGTCGCGGGTGAATTACGACTGAAAGAAGTAATTATGGGGTCGGAGGGATTTGAACCCCCGATCGACTGATATCTCCGGTATGCGCCTCGGTACTCCAGAGGGTCGTCGTCACAATTGATGATCAGTCAATTGCTCGGTATATCAGTCTGGAGTTTCGTCACCGGGCATCAAGCCTCTGGAGTCAGTCGCCATGCCGGGCTTGGCCACGACCCCTCCTTTCGCATATACACGTACAATCATGCCGAATAAATGGATTACGATGCAATCCTCTGAGTCGATCAGGATCCACGCGATTAATCCCGGTCAGTGTCAGCCCAACTGCACTCTTGACATTTGAACGCAGTGACAAACTCGGTGATATTTGGCATGTACCCGACCGAGATCACATTCTCACCGCAGTCTGGACAATCCATGTCTGCATCTTGAATTGCCTCAGCTTCCAGCGGACGCTCACCCTCAACAAGTTCAGCCAGTCGTTCCGGTGTTACCATTCTACCCTCGACGACACGATTGCTCATATACCACGTGTGAGTGCTACCGTTCTAAATTCGTCGTATCAGAGCCAAGGGGCCCGTGAGTCATCATCTTCGTGAAATACATACTCGGGTTCACTGGCGTCTGTGCCCGAGTTTGCCTGGGAACTCGCTCTTGATTGCCTGCCGTCCTCACTCACGACGTGCTCAACAGTATCGCTGGCCTCTGAAACTGGTGTTTTCGTATCAGAGACATTATCAGTGGGAGTCGGAGTCTCAATCGAGCTGTCAGGATCATACGCGAAAACAGCCGTGACAGCCAGTACTCCAAGCGCGACAGGCGCTTCGGTTGGCAATACTCCCAGGATATCGATGGCGAGCATGCCAAGGGCGACTGAACTTCCAAATCTGAATCGGTCGATGTCAACGACTGTTTGCAACCATGGGGCGAACACTGCAATGACGATAGCGAATACAATACCGACCCCAGCAGCAGCGAGACCTCGTGCAATCGTGATTAGATTCACCTCAAGCACGAGAGCGGCTCCTGATAGGTTCGTGCTCGCGACGAGCCCGAGCCCAATAATAATACTTGGTGAAGGGAGGTACTCACCCACTTTCGCAGAGGCAGTTTTGGCGGCGACTGCCAAGATGACTACCCCTGCAAATCGCTGGAAGACCGCAAAATCAAGCATCGATTGAAGCGTTTCAGCGAAAACCGCTTCAATACCAGCCACAGGAAGAATAATCACTCCAATCACTAATACCGAAGTAACCTTTTCACGGCGCGTTCCTTCCATTTCGGCCAAAATAACAGCGACGGTAGCCGACCCACCGAAAATTAAGAGCCCTGTTTCGATGATACCAACGGCTGATCCCAATGCGCCGGCGATAATTAATGCAGGGAATATGCCGTCAATGAGCGGCAGCGCCATCACGGTTGCCAGTAGTTTGGTTGACTTTCCGACGCGTCGCTCAAGCTGGAGCGCAACTGGATGCCGAGAGACGCTCATCTCATGCTACTGGCCATACCCACTGGCCAAGTGGTAGCTTAACCCTGCAGAGGGCGGTTGTTGCCCTCCAACATGGCAGCACACTCCGACACGGGCGAGACGATGGCTCATCCGCCACTTAGGTGTGTCCAGCCACTGTATCGCTGTCGGCATAAATGTAGATGTAAACAGAAATGTCTCACCGGAATTGAAGAAAGCAGCTGACTTACCGGCGATACGCGATACGGCGGGACACTCGGAGTCCATATGTAATATCAGTGGTATCAAGGATTTAATGCTTGTGTGAGAAATGTTTTCAAACGATATCGCAGGCAAGCACAGTCGCCTGCCACTCTCGCAACGTTTTTGTCAGTGCCACTAGGACGATTTATATGGGAAACGACGTTTCAGAAACGGGATCCTTTTCTGAAAAACTTCGGGTGCCGGAGGCGCTTACGTTTGATGACGTGCTGTTGCGGCCGATGGAAAGTCGTGTGGAGCCTGATGCGGCCGATGTCTCGACGCGTGTGTCACGTTCAGTTTCGCTGAATATTCCAATTATCTCTGCTGCGATGGACACTGTCACTGAGGGAGAAATGGGAATTGGGATGGCACGAGAAGGGGGACTCGGTGTTCTGCATCGTAACATGGACATCGAGCAGATGGTCGCTGAGATTGAGCGTGTGAAACGCGCTGATGAGTTGGTTATTCGTCGCGAAGATGTAGTAACAGCTCATCCGACACAGACTGTTCGAGAGGTTGATGAGATGATGGAGCGAAAAGGAGTTTCTGGGGCTCCAGTGGTTGATGATACGGATACGGTATTAGGAATCATCTCAGGAACTGATATCAGGCCATACTTGGAAGTCGGTGAGTCTGATGCCGTTCGCGAGGCGATGACGGATGAAGTAATCACAGCGCAACGAACTGTCGGTGCACGCGGTGCACTTGAATTGATGTATGACCACAAAATAGAGCGCGTTCCAATCGTAGACGGGGACGAGCACCTGGTCGGACTGGTGACGATGCAGGGGATCTTACAGCGACGCGAACACGAGAATGCAACTCGCGACGACGCTGGGCGTCTCCGGGTCGGGGCTGCTGTCGGTCCGTTTGAAACAGAGCGAGCAGCCGCTGCCGACGATGCCGGAGCAGATATTTTGTTTATTGACTGCGCACATGCGCACAATCTTGACGTTCTTGAGAGTGCCCGTGAGATCAAAACGAGCGTCAATGCGGATGTCGTCGTTGGGAATATCGGAACGCGTGAAGCGGCGAAAGTAGCGGTGGAATTCGCTGATGGAGTCAAAGTTGGGATTGGGCCTGGATCAATCTGTACCACACGAGTCGTGTCTGGTGCAGGAATGCCACAGATATCCGCTGTTGCCGAAGTTGCAGATGTTGCCGCTCCGGCAGGTGTCCCTGTCATTGCTGACGGTGGAATCCGTTACTCAGGCGATGCAATTAAAGCGATTGCCGCAGGGGCTGATGTAGTTATGCTCGGGTCGTACTTCGCAGGCACTGATGAAGCACCGGGACGCGTGATTACGATGAACGGGAAGAAGTATAAACAATATCGTGGAATGGGGTCTGTCGGAGCTATGAAGTCGGGTGGGGGAGAACGCTATCTCAAGGATAGCGAGGAGGACGAAGAATTTGTCCCCGAAGGAGTTGAAGCCGCAACCCCGTACAAGGGAACACTTTCATCCGAGTTACATCAACTCGTTGGGGGAATGCGCTCTGGGATGGGATACGTTGGTGCTGAGACGATTCCAGAGTTCAAAACGCGCTCAGAGTTCGTTCGCGTTTCTTCAGCCGGCCAGACAGAGGGCCATCCGCATGATGTGATGATTACCGACGAAGCACCAAATTATAGCCCGAATAATTAGCGTCGCTCCCACAGCGATTACTGCAGAGAACAACCAAAGTCATCGAAGCCTGAGCCCGACTATTTTAGGAATGACTCAATTCGATTGAGTGCTGTTTTTAGTTCACTCATTCCCGAAGCATATGAGATACGCAGGTGGCCAGCGCCGCTTTCACCAAAAGCGGACCCAGGCACGACAGCGACACGTTCGTCTTTAATCAGTGCTTCTGCGAATGCCTCGTCATCGCTCCATTCGGGGGGGCACTGTGGGAATACATAGAAGGCGCCCTCCGCTTCGAAACATTCCATATTAAGTTCGTTGAATCGAGAGATAACGAATTTTCGTCGTCGATTGAATGCATCTCGCATCTCTGCCAGTGCAGGGTCACAGTTATGAATTGCTTCAAATGCAGCTGCTTGTGCCGTCGTCGGGGCTGAAAGCATCGTATACTGATGAATTCGATTCATCGACTCAATGACCGACTCCGGTCCAATTGCATACCCAAGACGCATCCCTGTCATAGCGTATGCCTTTGAGAATCCATTAAATACGACTGATCGCTCACGCATCCCAGGAATCGTCGCAATCGAGGCGTGTGGGCCCTCATACCGCAGTGCAGCGTAGATCTCATCGGAAAGCACAAACAGGTCGTGCTCTTCAGCGAACTGTGCAATCGGCCGCAGTTCGTCCCGATTCATCACCGCGCCAGTCGGATTATTTGGATAGCAGAGAACCAGCACGCTGGCGTCGGCCGCATCCGCTTGGTTCAGGGCATCGTATGTCAGTTTGAACTCGTTTTCAGCACTAGTCGGAACTGATATGACTTCACCACCTGCAAATGACGCAGTTGGTTTGTATGAGATATATGACGGTTCAGGAATTGCGATCTTGTCACCAGGATCAACGAGGGTTCGCATCGCGAGGTCGACGGCTTCGCTCGCTCCTGCGGTCACTAAGATTTCTGAATCTGGGTCGTACTCCTGTCCATACTGTGAAATGTGATCAGCAATCGCCGTCCGAAGGTCACTTCGACCGCGGTTTGCTGTATATGAAGTCTTTCCCCGTTCAAGAGCGTCAATCGCAGCAGAACGTGCTGGCCACGGTGCTGAAAAGTCTGGCTCTCCGACACCAAGCGAGATGAGATCGTCCATCTCGGCCGCGAGTTCAAAGAATCGTCGGATACCAGATGGTTGTGCCTCTCGGGCTCGTCGCGAGAGGTGTGCCTCTCCAGGTGTCTGATTGGGGAGACCCTGTGACGGGTGTGGCTCACCTTCACTCATGGTGACACAGCCAGTCTGTCATCTTCATCTCTATTATCAAAGTAGACGCCTCTATCCTTGTACGTGTGCATAACAAAATGAGTTACCGTTTGTGTAACTTCTGGAATCGGTGCTATCTGTTCAGAGACAAAATTCGAAATGTCGCGCATTGACTCCCCTTCAACATCAACAGCAAAGTCATAGCTACCAGAGACCAACCGAAGTGACTGCACTTTCGAGAATTTTGCAATCCGGCGAGCAATCTCTTCATATCCAGTCTCACGGTCGAGTTCAACATTCAATTCGACTCTTGCCTGGACGTGGCTCTCCTCAGTCTGGTCCCAATTAACGACAGCTTGATATCCACGAACCGCTCCCTGCTCTTCAAGTTCGCTGAGAAGGGCAGATACGTCGGCTTCTTCGATATCGAGTTGTCGAGCGATATCGGCCGAGCTTTGTCTGGCATCTTCAAGCAACACATCGAGCAGTTCCCGCTTCGCTTCCATAGTAAACTGCAGGAGATGCCCATTCAAAGGGTTTGCTGATAAAGAAAGATGATATTCGTCTATTGTCAATGTCAGCACTCACATGCTGTTGCGTTGTCTACAGGCGGAGTAGGGCAAGTGTCTCGGCTTTGTTCCCGATTGGAAATCGAAGATGTGAGCTTCCGTTCCCGTGATAACGCTCTCCGTCTCAAACCACTTCATTTGACCCCGAGCTCGCCTAAGTTGGATGGCGTCGGACGGAATATCTACCTCACCAGTGTCTCTGATCTTTCACTCGCTGAACCGAAAGCATGAATCTGCTCTCAGAGAAATAATCAGTATGAATTATCTGGCGTGGTCAATCCTGGCGCTCGTTACATACTCATTCGTTGCGCCGCTCATGAGCGTGGCCACAACAGGAGCGATACGTATTCCAAGCAATTCTGCGGCCCTGATAGCAAACAGTATTTTAATTTTTGTGACGGTATTCATTGTGGTTTTGACGAACGAGAACACACTCCGGTATCTATCACACCCGAAAATCAAGTATGTCGTCCTTGGTGGTGTCTGTCTTACCGCTGGCATCCTATCCTATTACAAGGCTCTCTCAACAGGCCCCGTGAGTGTTGTCTCTCCTATTTTTGGCATGTTTCTGGTGCTTAGTTCGGTGATCGGGTTTGTATTTTTGAATGAGTCAGCGAGCTTGCAGAAGCTCCTCGGAATTGCGTTCGCGGTGATCGCAGTTGTACTCGTGAGCACAGACTAATCTTAACGATCAGATGTGTCTGCGCGCCCAAGTTATGTGAGGCGACTGAGCCCCGCCCCGACACCCCATCTCAAGAGAATCCAACCATGAGAACGTCACTTACCAGTCGGCTTTCGGGTTTGGACATATGCCTGCCTATGTGGTAAACGTATATTACAATACGGCGAAGAATACTGACAACCGATACTGTGGGTACTTCCATCGCGAGCAGGAGTCTCGTCGTTGATAGGACATAACTCAACTGGCCCTTCATTCAGGGACACCGAAGATCAACAACGATTACGCGCCTACCGAGTTGCTCAACTGAACTACTTTACTTTACTCAGCCGCTGATTCGGCTCCGGTGAGGGTGTGGCTTCCTCGCTCTCGCGCGATAATTTCTGCTTCTCGGACAATGTTTGCAAGTAGTGCGTCCCAATGACAAGACCCCGCAGTGACACCAGTCTCCACAGACATTCGGACTGTCCTAGCCTAAATCAGAGCCCTCCTAACTCACTCTCAGTTCATCTAACGCACCTCTAACGACGCATTGTGGTCCCGGTCGATCGTGAACCCACCGAGGGGCATGAGTGTGCACACACAACGGCTTCTCCGTCTCGACACCACAACGAGCGCACTGCTTCGTCGTCATAGCAGGGTCAACGGGGACTACGTGGCAGCCGTTTTTGTCACCGTGTCGTTTGAGAGCTTGGATTGTCTCGTCTCACGGCATTGCAGCAATGTTGCGGCTGTTCCTATCACCCTGCATTATCAAATCTCAAACTCTTCGGCGAAGACAGTGCCGTACTTGCGTGCATACCAATGTGCTCGTTTCTCACGATAATTCTCACGACGATTTTTTAGGCGCTCGTGCATGTCGCTGTCCTGCTGAATTCCGCTTAACTGAATCGTATTGCTTTCTGGAGAGCGAGCGGTTTCGTCTCTCAATGCGCTCTCGCTGCTTTTCCTCGTTCGTGCGGACGTGCGGTTCTCGGAATCGTGAATGAAATTCGTGATGCTAAGGTTGATTCCAACTGTGTCCTTAACTTCGACATCGTCGATGGCAGGCTTGTCTGGATATTCAGCGTCCTGCGTGAGTGCGTGGTTATACACTTCTCGGCAAGTCTGGATGTGATTCCACGCGGTCTCTCCAGTGGTCGCTTGGGTGTCGCTTGATACTGGAATGGCGCTTCAAAGCACAGGTCCATGTGAGGCATGTCTATATATAGGTCGTGAATCTTGTACAGCTGTATCCCCTCTGCACTCGCTGACGGCTCGCTCGCTGCGGGTTAGCCTGCCATCAATTAAAACGGGAGTCTACTGACAAGCGTGAGGACTCGACGTGGGGCAGTTGAGGTGTGTTTTGGACTCTGAACTCTCAGCGGTGTCGGTCATACAGCTCAGTATCGCCTTCTTCGATACCCTATTTATGACAACCGTGTCACTTTCGAACTGCCCGCTGTTTGAATTGTTCTTGACTCCTCAAGCTGTTTCTATCCCCGAAGAGATTTTTCACTGGCGTGAGAACATTTCGTATGGCGCTTGTCGAGTCAGATTCAGAATTGGCAGTCGGAGACCCGGCACCCTCTTTTAGCTTGCCAGCGACGAACGGGAAAGAGCACGGCCTGAGCGACTATACAGACTATCAAGCGCTGCTGGTCGTATTCACCTGTAATCACTGCCCGTATGCCAAAGCCAAGGAGGATGAATTAAACTATCTTTCAACACACTATTCAGACTTAGCCGTTGTCGCGGTGAATCCAAATGATGCAACTGAGTACCCCGAGGACAGCTTTTCACGCATGAAAGAACGAGTGGCGAACGACGAATTACGGTATACAGCGTATCTCAGGGACGAAACACAAGAAGTCGCCAGATCGTACGGCGCGGTCTGCACTCCTGACCCCTTCCTATGTCGTCGCCAGGAGGTATCAAGAGCGTCACCGTTTGAGATAGTGTTTCACTCTCGAATCGATGATGCAACATCACCGAATGAATCACCGTCAAGATACGAGATGAGAGAGGCAGTTGAGGCAGTGCTCAGTGATGAACCAATCCCAGTTGAGCAAAAACCGTCACGAGGATGTTCGATTAAGTGGGTTGATCAGTAAGTCTCTCTGGATCGTCTTCGATCGGTCTTGATTATGCACCATCTCAAGATCACATGATTCAATCGACTGTTTCGGGCTCATCACGAGACGACACAGCAGAGCCGTCTCAAATAACTCCGAGGTACTCTGTCTGTTTTACCTGTAAACAGATCGGTCAAGCGAATGTGCAACACTGAATTCCCTCGGGAGAGTTGTCGTCGATCGCCTGATAAGCTCACGATACCACGAGAATATATATTATGTATATGAGATTACAATTCAGCTGCTTCAGTAAGAGCTGTCCGTGCATTCTTGATCGCTTTCGGTCTCTTAGCCGGATACGCCTCAATTTTCGCACGAACGGTGATGCCATCACCGAGCTTCACCGTCTCATTAAACGCAGCCTGCTTATCCAATCGGAAGAACAACTCTGTATCTTCAGTCACTCGTTCATTTAGCTCGGTGACGATGGATTCAATCCCAGATGCATCACCTAATCGGGCGAACACATGACGTATCTCGGCGGCGTTCTCAACACGGACAGAAAACACGATGATACGATCACCATGGTGTCCGCGCGTGGTATCCTTCGATATTTCAGTCTCTTCCGGAAGGAGAGTTTTCATCGCCATCTGCACACGCTCTGGATCCTCAGTCGCATAACAGAAACATCGCAAATCGACATAATGAATTGGAAGTTGTGTCATACACGTGAGTCGAAGTCGTTGGTATTCAGACTATTCCTCGTCAGCAGGGTCAAGTTGGTCTGCAGAGATACCGACCTCTTGGCCATCGTCGAAGCTGATTGTATAAGTCTCATCACCGAACATGGTCTCGACGACTTGCGTTATTGTTCCAATCTCACCGTCGAACTCGCTGTGCTTGTCGTGTAGCACGACAGAATCGTCTTCATCAAACTCCATATATTATCCCAACCCGCAGCAGTCAAAAATCGAGTGGTTTGAGACGAGTGGAGAAAACGTAACCATGATTTGGACTGTTCGTATAGACCACATATGGACCTGCCTCGAAGAGAACTGTTAGCGGGAATTGGGAGCGCCAGCGTGATTGGTACAGCGGGTTGCTTAGGAGGTGGTGGGTCAGACACCGGGAGTAATACTGACGTCGGAACACCATCTGGACCATCACTGTCGACAGCACTCTCACAATGTACTGACACGACGGTCGAACCGGTCTCAAGCCTCCCCAGCCCAACGATGGGACAATCTGAAGCAGCGGTGAGCATAGAGGTGTTCGAAGATTTTGCGTGTTCGCACTGTCAAACATTCTCCACAGAAGTGTTTCCGCAGATTCGTGAGCAGTTCATTTCTGAGGGAGTCGTCTCTTTTCAGTTTCGAGACTTCCCTATCCCTGTTGACCCGTGGTCATGGTATGCCGCCTCTGCAGCACGATCAACGCAAGATATCGGTGGAGAGGCCTCATTCTTCAAGTTCACTAAAAAGATATATGAACAGCAGTCGGTCCTTTTAGACAATGGATATCAGCTCATCCATGACGCCGCTGAGGCTGCTGGTATCTCTGGGTGCACTGCCGCGGTGGCTGCCGAGACGCTGGCATATCAGGATGTAGTGAGAGATGATAAACAGAGTGGAATCGAACTGGAGGTACCTGGAACCCCCGCGGTGTTTGTGAACGGAACATTATTACAGGATTACCGCTGGGAGACAGTCAAACAGGCAGTCGAAACAGAGCGATAGCTAGCTATCGCATCTCCACGCTACCATCTGGCCGAGGAAGCGCACGAACCCCCCGCAAGGGGATAAGAAAATTCCCCCGGTTCGTTACAAATGCGTACTCAAGAATACCGTTTCGAACGCGCTGTCGGATCGTTGGGATATCGGTGATATCTCCGCCATTCATCGCTTTCCGGACCATCTCAAATTCCGATATTGCAGCTTGGAGACTCGGGAAGTGTAGCGAGGCCTCATTGTCGTCAGTTGACTCAAAATGGCGACGCAGAAGTCGGATTGAACCATCTTGACGGCGGTTCCCCCTGGCAGCCTTCTGTGCATGACCAACAACAGCTTCTGACTTTGCATCATCACGAATCGTCTCAATCATTCTGTCAGTGATCCCATTACTCGTGCCAAGCGAATTTCCAACTTCTGGAACCATCTCCTCTTGTGCATGTGTTGGCGAGAACATCTTCGCAACGCGTGAGGTATGGTCTAGTTCTTGATACCAGTCATCAAGTCGCATTCGGAGTCGTGAAACGTGCTTGGTGGTACCTCCAGCAAATGGCCCTGTTTGAATTTCAACATCAGACTCTGCAGCCTGGTTATTCCGAAAGCCTGTTTTGAATCCCATGAACAGCGGAGACGACTCTGGGACAGGGTTCGAATCTGGAATCCCCTTGAGTCCATCCTGCCTGTTAGCTGGCATACCTGGACCGACAAACCCGCTGCGCCGGTCATCAACCTGACAGACCTCGCTAAGTCGTGACTCAATTGAAATCGTATTCACTGTATCACGATCGCCGAACAGTGCCTCCTCAGCGGTCAGTAAGACATCTGGTCGGTCAGATGCCATATGTAGGAGCATATCTTGGGTGTCGAAGGTAGGGGATTCGAAGTCGGAAAGTGCCCGTGGTGAGGGAAGATCGACCGAGGTGGGGAGATCGGTTGGATACCGGTCAAAATAGTGAGGGCTGAACCCGAGCGAGAATAGGAGTCCTTCAGGACGCCATGCATAGGCAGTCTCAATTGTCCGCAACGCTGATTCAACAACCGATCGGTCAGATTGTGTTGGTATACCAGATTTGGTCAATGTGAGGTAGAACAAGAGGTGGTGTCGTGGAAGTGTATGGTTTCCAGATGAATCGGTAGATAAAAATCGATTCCACTGATGTTGGCCGGAAGGGAGTGACTCTCGGTCAGTCGTTCCACGGGGAACAGGTTCATTCGCCTCCGAGAGACACGCTGATAGTGCAGTTGCTCCACCGATAGCAACAGCCATTTTCATAAATCGCCGACGACCCTGTTTGTCTCTCACGTATGAGTTGTACTCCAGAGATATCAAAATCTCTTGTGATTGGGGTTGTGCTGATGTGACGTCCTCGCCCGCCGTAAACGGCGGGATTCTCTCCTTGAAAAAGATATTGGGAGTGATCTGAACTCCCTGAGTGGTAAGAGGATGAGAGAGTGACTCACGATTATGCGTACTGTTTTGTTCATCGTGTCGGTTAGCGTTGAATATCCAGCAGTGCCATCGAACGTAGTTAGTGGAGGGTTTGTCGGCTGTATCCCCGCCCTGCGGGGTTTTAGCCTTGGAACTTCGATGATTTTCTAACGGGGGACGTGGGGAACGGTTGTCACGGCCAGTCGCCCGCCTGCCCGGTCGAGTCCTGTGACGTTTCGCATCAAGTGAACGAGTCGGTTGCGAATCTTCATGCCTCGCCCTCGGCCAGCCTCGTCCAGCGGCGAATCTCAAACGTGCGATTTGGGCATCAGTTCATCAAGCGGTTGTTTATTTACCCATTCTGTTAATTTAATTAACTGCTCAGTCGCTGCTTCAAACATTTCTTTCCCTTTTGCTGCCGTTGCATCAGTTTGATTCCCCAACACTCCGTTCTCGGTGTTATCTATCGCGTCATAGAATGTTCGGGCACCGAACTTTCGGCCTGTCTCGGAATCAAATGAGGATAATCCCTCTTCATGCGCCTCGGCGAGTCGATCATTCCGCACCAACTCATCGGCTAAATATTGGATCATCGCAGTTTCTTTCGGGCCACCGTGTGGGCCGTTCTGCTCAAACAGATCATTGACAAGGTCAGGGATACTCTCATTCCACATCCACTCGATCGCATAGAGTACCCTGTCATCTCGAAGTCGTCGGCCAACCTCTCGTAGATGCTGTACGTTTCCTCCGTGAGCGTTTACAAATATCACACGGTCGATTCCATGATATGCAAGATTCCGGGTGAATGATTCGACATAGTTTCGGAAAACGGGAGCATCAACCCACATGGTTCCAGAAAATTGCTTATGATGTGGGCTGACACCAACGTTTACTGTTGGAGTGCACAGAAACTCAGTCTCTGCTGCAGCTTTACGAGCGTATGCCTCAGCTATCATGTAATCAGTGGCTAATGGTAGATGTGGACCATGTTGCTCAGTTGATCCCAATGGAACGAGTGCAAGAGAGTTGTCTACAAAGTATTCCTTGAGTTCGGGCCAGCGCTCCTCAGCGATGTACATACACACATGCTGGACAAGTGCGTGGTTGAATGTTTGCTTACAGAACGACAGAGATGCGATTGTTATCGGGAGATCCCAGTGGGTATCCACATCTGGTCAGTATTTGGCTGTGTGATTCATATGTTAGGGAAGTTCGAGGAGAAGGCCCCGTGCTTGAGCGCGGGCATGAATCCGACGATCAACGACACACCACAGTCGATGGCGGTCTGAGTTTGGGTTCGGTGCATTTTCTCGGGGTTCGACCGTACTATACGGTGATAGCATTCCCCACGCACGGCGGTCTCACCGTCATATGGTCTTCGACCAGCGACCGTGATGGGTAACAAAACCAGAACCGCTCTGCCACGTCCTCGTGATAGGGACGCGAATGGCAGTACCTAACAGGCTGAATCCCCTGTCGTGGAGGGACTCGGGATTCCCATTTGTCCAGCGCGTCTGGATGGCCCCGTTGACAGGGCTGTATCCGTTGCAATGTACGTCCTCGGTGAGAATTGGACAACGACCGTCGAAGACGCGAAAGCGTCGTTGAATCGCGAGGAAACACGGAATCTTCAACTCCACTGTGTGGAATCCACGCGCTTGAGCGCCGGGAGGATGTCAATCATGCGGGCGTACCCTCTCAGCGAGCGACTCCTGTAGCGAGTGAATCGGGCAGGATCGTTCATCTGACAGTGATCTTAGAATAAGCCTGCTGCGACAAACAAATGCGCTCTGTGTATACCGTCGAGGGTATCGAGATGTGATAACTTATGTAGATTATTCTCAAATTTGCCTTGATATTTACTCATTAGCAATGGGAAATATTTATGTAGGGGACAGGCATATATACTAGTATGACCAACTATTATGATTACATCCTCGGCGGAATCCCACTTACTCTCCTCGGCATTTCTGGTGGCCTCTGGTTGCTGGGATTGTCGCTTCCAATGGCTGTTCCATTGGCTGCTGCTGTTGCTGCAGCGTTAGTTGGTCACGCACTGTTCGTGAATGGGCCTGTTTCGGAAACGACAGTAGATAATTCAGCTTCCGGGTCTGCAGAGGCATTCGGTATGAATTCTGACTAAAGTATCACTCGTCTCTGTACGGGTCCCCTCCAAGTGAACGAAATCCTCCGTGGCTCGTGTTGTTTTCGACTCTTTCACTGGACAGTGAAACTGAACACGAGCGATTCCACGACGAAACCCGTGTGGGCTTTCCCGCCCTGCAAACCCGATAAGCCGCGTGCCCTCCCAGGTTTTTTGCTGTCGTGGTCGGATGGCAATGATTGTTCTATTGTGTGAGAGCACGCTTAAGCCAGCGAGCGGGGCCAAACTGTATCTGAGCGGGTTACTAATGAACAGCGGAATGTGGTCGGGCTGAACGGTCTGGGTTTGAGTGTCCAAGCTGTTTGATTCGGGGATTTTGTAAAAGATAGGTTACACGTGACGTCCTCGCCCGCCGTAAACGGCGGGGCTTCCCTTCCACAGCAGGGAATCCAGTCGCTCCGGTTCGGTTCGGTTCCGTCTCTCCCGGCGTGGGCGGGTCGCTCGGCCGGGAGCGTCCTGTGGCACCGCCACACGTGCTCCCATCCGCAAGCGTGTCATCGTCACGCGGTTTCTCGACGTGACTCTCACCCAAGCGGTCGAACCTCGCGGTTCCGTCCCGGCTCCGCTCCGCTCCG
>JAQCNF010000037.1 GCA_028275165.1 Haloquadratum sp. | reverse complement strand
TGAAACGCAGTTCACCATCCGATGAGAGCTGAAACATATTCCGGTGAGCTACCTCAACTTGGTCAGCCCCGATTTGATAAAGATAGGGGTCCCTGCTCCACTCACGGTCAGTTCGATAAGTTGCATCAATCAGAATTCTGAACAATCATCTTGCGGTAGCGAGGAAACCCCGCCGTTCACGCCGGGGAGGAATCGCGTTCGTACAGGCCATCCCTCGCTCTATAGCGGCCCCTCGGTGTCCAACGCCTTCGCGCCCTGAATAACGAGTCCTCGCCACGTCAGGCCGTGTGCGTCTTTCACTTCGCTCAGTCGGTCGTACTCTTCGTCGCTCACTTCGATGTTCAAGTTCGGCATCTCTGCCAGAACTTAGTTTTACAATAGTGTTAACTTGCATGGGTTCGTTAGTACTGTTGTGACTGCCACCGCCACGAAAACGCTCGAAGCCACGCTTGCGCCACCGACGGCGAATAAAGAGCGTCGACTTCAGCGTACCGTGGCGACATACCGTCGGGCTCTTTTGGAGTCCTTCGAGAGTGGTGCGGACACCCAGTCGGCGGTCAACGATGTCGTCACCGACTACAATCTCACGTCCTACGCGAAGGACGCAATCAAGAACTACGTCCCGCAACTCCGCCGGACGTACAACGCCTCCGAGTTGGACGACAACCATCCTGTTCGGTTCACGAACCGAGGATGGCGTCTCGATCACTCCGAGGACAGAACGCACGAGTTCTGCTGGCGCGTCCCGCAGGCCGGACGTGGCAACGCCTTCTGGATTCCGCTCCGCATCAACCCCACTCAGGAATCGCTCTGGGCGGACTTGCTCAACGGTGGCGTGTCGGTCGGAGAGTTCCGACTGCAACAACACCGCACCAACTGGGTGCTTCACGTCACTGTTGAGTACGAGGTCGCGGAACCAGACGAGCCGGACGACCCGACGCCGGTCGGCTTCGACATCGGTGAATCCAAACTCCTGACTGGCTGTGCCTGTCGGGACGAGACTCCAACTCGGCCGTACATCTACGATGGCGGTCGGGCACGCCAGATCCGCAAGGAGATGTTCACCACCCTCCGGCGGCTCCAAGAACGAGACGCCGAGTGGCGCGTGGACGAACGGTTCAACCACTACCAGAACGCTCTGACGGATATCGTGGAAAAAGCATCCCGCGAAGCCGTTGAGTACGCCCGTTCCTTCGAGAATCCCGTTATCCTTCTCGAAGATCTGTCGTACATCCGTGAGCATCTCGACTACGGCAAGTGGATGAACCGCCGACTCCACAATTGGGCGTTCGCGCGTCTTACCGGACGTATCGAGGACAAAGCCCGTGACGCCGGGGTTCCGGTTCGGTTCGTGAATCCGGCGTACACCTCGCAGACGTGCCATGCCTGCGGCCACCTCGGTTCGCGGTCGTCGCAGGCGGCGTTTCGATGCACGAACGCGAAGTGTTGGGTGACAGAGTACCAAGCGGACATCAACGCGGTCGCCAGACGTCGTCTGGCGGGCAGCGAGATCGCGTCGCGATCTTGCGACGGCGGCCAACATCGCTGGTCGCCTCAACCCGTGGGGAGAGAGGTGCGCGCTGAAACCGCACACCGATGACTCGCCACGGGACGGGAGTGCTTGTGACAGCACCGCAGGACACCGCACGCCGAGTCCGAAACCCGGACAGACGACGCTTGCGGCATTTCAGTCCTGAAACCTCCGACGATGAGGCTTGCCTTGTAGGAAGCCCCGCTCTTTAGGGCGGGTGAGGATGTCACCCTATTATGTGAAAGCAAGAGACAAATTGTCACGCAGTCGAATCCCTCAAACAGTGCGCCGACAAAGCACGCTGAGTCTCAAAAGATGAAACACCTACCAAAGCACCTCCGACCTCGCTGGAGATACCTCGCTGTCAGACTCCGGAGTTGGCCGGATGCAACCCTCAATCGTCGTGAGTTCCAAGAAACGCTGTGGTATACTGCACAAGACCTCATCGGTGACGTCGGGAGTCAGGAAGCTGATTTGCAGCTACTGCGATTTAATTTTGAAGATGGAGACGGAGAGGCAGTTATTCGAACGTATCAGGGCGAAAGCAAGCGGGCGCGCGCTGTGGTTGGGTGTGTTTCTCATGTTGGGTCAACCCCCGTCGGGATATCAGTAATCGGGGTTTCTGGAACGATACGAGCCTGTGAGGAAAGGTATTTGAATGACGCGTCCGGATGTTTAATACAGAGACGCGTCGCGTTTAGACACGAGTCGGCTTCGGCCGTCGTCCGCGATTTTCGGATTGATATCGATGGCGAAGACGGCTACATAGGCGCGACGGAACTTGATCTTGAGTGATACTATGCAGGGACAAGCCCAACAACAGGCATACGACCGGGGAATCACAATCTTCTCGCCTGATGGTCGTTTATACCAGGTTGAATATGCGCGTGAAGCCGTCAAACGCGGAACTGCTAGCTTAGGGGTCAGAACCCCTGAAGGAGTAGTACTGGCCGCTGATAAGCGCTCACGCTCAGAGCTGATGGAGGCGACAAGCGTTGAGAAGATTCACAAGGCCGATGATCACGCAGGGATTGCTTCTGCGGGTCACGTCGCTGATGCGCGCCAACTTATTGATTTTGCCAGACGAAGTGCTCAAGTGAATCGACTTCGTTACGGTGAGGCAATCGGTATTGAGACTTTGACCAAAGACGTGACTGATCATATCCAACAGTTTACACAAGTTGGCGGTGCTCGACCGTTTGGTGTTGCACTCCTTATCGGTGGCATTGAGAACGGAACACCGCGTCTATATGAAACCGATCCATCTGGAACACCGTATGAATGGAAGGCGGTGTCGATTGGTGCTGACCGCAGCGACCTACAGGATCATCTGGAGGAAAATTATTCTGAAGAGCTCAGCCTGGATGAGGGAATCTCACTCGCGCTTACAACAATCGCTCAGTCAAATGACGGTGAACTTGAAGCTGCAGGGGTAGACCTTGCAACAATATCAACTGAGACCGAAGAATTCGTTGAGCACACAAATGAGGAGATTGCATCACATATCGCAGCGAACGATCTCGGATCACCCGAAGATTCTGAAGAATAGGCACTGAATATATTGGCTTAGCCGCGCTAAACTATATTATTCTATCATGAGCTACCCCGCGCTGCTTTGCTCATCCTGTGGACTCGCTCTTAACGTAACGGATAGGTTTCTTTTCTGAGTCAACGTTGAGACGGACACGAACCTGTGTAGCGGTCTCATTATCGTCGCCCAGTTCGACGGTTCATACACGCGGGGCTGAATGTCCTTACCAAGTCCTTTCTCTTGAATGTTCGTCGCACCGTTGTTGTCACAGTTGTCGTTCAACTCGCACTCGTCACAAATATGATTAGCTTGACCGACTTTCTTTGTGTCCTCTTTCTCACCACACCGCCAGCACATCTGACTCGTTATGTACTTGTTGACGATTTCCACACCAAGCCCAGCGAATCATGGCTTGTATTTGATGTAGTGTGTCAGCGTGTTTTGAGGCATCGAGTGCAATCGACGGCTCATTTCCAACCCCCCTGTCCTAACCTGGATGCCTTCGAGATTCGCAGTGACGACGAGAGCATCCCGCTCTGAGGCGTCCCCGACAATTTGTCGGCTTATCTTGCGGAGTCGGTCGTCAATCGCATGCCTCTCGCTTCTACTGAACGTAGCAAGGGATGGACTATTCTTCGTATGCGAGATTCATGAGCCACTGTGAAAAGGCGTCACTATTGGCGTTGACTTCCTCTTCACCAATGAATGGCGAGAGCATGTCCCCTGCCATCAGCATCGCAAATTCCAAATCACGCACAGCAGGCTCAAGATGATATGTATTGTGCCCATTATAGACCGTTTCCTCGCGCTGAATGAGCCCATGTGAGGAGAGGTTCTCAGCGATTCGGCTCCCTTTACGCGATGAGATATCTAATTCTTTCCAGAAATCACTTTGATGGATCCCTCCTGTCTGGCGAATGAGTTCCAGTCCATCGCGTTCGTCCTCTGAGAGATCAACCTCTGCAGGAGCTACACTCATACTACTTAGTTGTTACATACTCCATTAAATGTGACTTTCGACTACTTTCGCTGGATTCAATTATCTACCGTGAGTTATGTTAGTATGGCTGAAACAATTCGGTGTGCAGAATGTGGAACTCTTTTAGAGCCATCGGTAGGTGGCTTTTGGATAGAGTGTGATGACTGTGGGTGGCGGGCCCCAAAGATGGCTGGAGCCTGTTAGTTAGGGTTGTCAGCTGGTCTACGCGAATAGGTTTATCTCTCGTTCGTCTCTGATACAGATGCACTAACCCGGCTAAACGGTGTCTTGCAGGGTGGCCCATCAGCGAACCAATATTCCGCTGTTCTATCATCAGAAAATTTCACGACAGAGGCAGAAACAGTTCCAAATCCGGTCTCTGGACGATGGATACAGACGTTATAGGAGTGATCTCCAAGCGCATCCTGTGCCCGCGACCGCCACTCATCACCTGACTCCTGTGGCTGTGTAATCAAGTCATTTCGAAGTGTGTTTGCCTGCGCCGCCTGTTCGTCGCCATCTGGGTAGTCCGGTGCAACAGTCATTGATGCGCCATCTAAACCAACATTTACCAGCACATGGACGCCGGAAGGAAGCGGGTCAATCGATGGCGCTCCGTCATACGTACAAACGAATGCACGTGGACAGCGTGTATCGACTGCGTCATATGCCCAGCCAACATCAGCAACGAGAAGATTGAATCCATCATATGTTGTCTCTGATAACGTAGTAAGTAGTCGTTTCTTCACAGTCGCAGCTGAGGTACTTTCCAGAAGTTCTCTTACCAGTTGTCCGCGCGAACGGCGCCCACCATCCTCAACATGACACCAGCGGTTCGTGAGCCCGACGAACACTCCAGCCGCATTATAACCAAGCCATGTGCCACCAGCCCGCTCGTCACGCGGTGCGATATATGGAGGCTGTGCGTCGAATCGTTGTGGGGGAGAAGACTCCCTTGCATATGATTCATCTCGGTTGGCAGCGATGACAAGTGGTTCGTCTTCAAATACTTGCCATGCAACAGTTAGAGTGCACACGAGTAAGCTACACGCTCAGCGAGCAAATGGATTGTGAGATCTGGGCTCATTCAACTCATCGTGAGGAAATTCGGTGGTGATTACCACGGCGTGGCTGCGTGCGCGAAACACACCGGTTCGTTGAAGCGAATCACGAATCGAATAGAGACACTGCCCCACAGGGCTTCGTTGTCGCCACTCACAGTGAAAGGCTCAGTGCTCCGGTCACCTGACGTAGCGACCAGAATGGAGTTGTGGCTGACGATAGCTGCAACACACGTTTACGACTATATTGATAATTCAGCACATCGAATATCCGAGTGTTGAACTGTGAGCTCTCACTGTCCGCCTCCACCGATTAAATACGGGTGTCGGCCTCCACCGATTAAATACGGGTGTCGACCTCGCTACCGGTGTAAATCGAAAAGATTCGCCGGGTAGAATGAGAGGGTAACACTTAAATCTCATCCAGACGAGTTAACAGATAACATGATAGACCGACTTGAGAAAGAAGTGGATATGCTTGAGCGTCATCTGCAAGTGCTTCGAATGGTAATAGATAGTGAACCGATCGGGATTGTGAAAATGTCGAACGAAACAGGCTATCCTCATCATAAAGTTCGCTACTCTCTTCGCGTGCTTGAAGAGGAGAATCTTATTGAACCGTCAAGTCAGGGAGCAATCACGACTGAGCAGACCAAAGAGTTTGTTAACGAGCTTGATTCAAAATTGGGTGAGATTGTCTCAAAACTCGACGAGATGAAAATTGAGGAAACAGTCCAAATCGAATCGTAACCGGGTTCATCTGCTGCACGCTGCGAGGTCATTCCACTCCTGTCGGTCCTCTCAGTACTTTGGATCCGCTCCTGTAACATCATAGATATTATCCATGATGTCGTTACGAGTGGCCTGCCATCCGTCAAGCCCACTGGGGCGTGATGGATAATCATTGTACTGAGTCATCACTTCATCGGCCAAGTTCTTCGTGCGATAGAAATTGAGAATTTCTCCCCAATATCCGAATGAGTTTCGGATTGTCTTGAGGATAAGTCCAACGCCAAACGAGGTTGTCCCGGAATAGAGTGCCTCAGCCAACTTTTCGCCAGGGAGAGCAGCTAAAAGGCCCATGAGATTGTCTACCTCAATGGAGGTTGAAAGGATGTTATACACGTCAAGACCGGCGTATCGGGTACCAAAACGGTCCATGACGCGTTCGTTATACTCCCATAAAGACGCCTCTCCGACATCACCGGAGGAGATTGCAGAAACTGCTTGCTCACCGGCATACCTCCCTGAGAAGGCAGCACCAGCGATTCCACCACCAGTCGTGGGATTCACGTGGCCTGCGGCGTCACCGACTGCCATAAATCCAGGTGCGACTGCTGAGTCGTATGGTCGGCGTGTTGGGAGCGCAGCCCCCAGCTTATCTGTCACAGTTGCCCCCTCGAACTCTGGACGAGTTCTTAAGTCTCGAGCCAAGTCCTCAACTAAGTTCATCGGCTCCTCGGTCATCTGGAAGCCCAATCCAGCGTTGATAGTCGTCTCTGTCCGAGGGAAATACCACAGGTATCCTGCTGCTCGCTCGGTCGGTTTGAACACCAATGCATCGTCCCACTCAACAGGTTCGGGAACCTCAACAATCTCTCGATAAGCCGAACAGAACTGTGAGTATGTAACATTCGTATCGAAGCTTGTTGAGCTAAACTCAGCCTTATCTTGGAGAATTGAAAGTGCACCCGCACCATCGATGACGATGTCTGATTTGTATGTGCGGACGGTATTGTTATGGGTGGCTCGAACCCCAGTTACTGTGTGATCGTCAGCCTGCAGGACATCTTGAACAACCGTATCATATTTGAAGCTAGCACCAGCGTCAGTGGCCGCACCTATGAGGCGTTTTCCGAATTCAAGACGGTCAATGACTGCTAATTCGCCAGGAACCGGGATATCCAGGACCGTGTCTTCCTGCGGAATCTCGAAGCGCCCGTGATCAACGCCTGTGTTGGTAAAGGCTGGTTCGAGCTGAGAGCGGGGGATAATATCGGGGAAGGCATCTGCCCCTTTCAGTGCATCACCACATGCAATGTGGCCCGCCTCATCAGCCGTTTTTCGCTCCAATACGACCACGTCTAATCCAGCATCAGCAGCGGTTGCTGCTGCATAGCAGCCAGACGTCCCTGCCCCAACGACTATGACGTCACACTCATATGCGGTGCTCATCGTGATATATTCGAACCCCACTCCGCAAAACTCTTTACATAAACCAATCGTCCAGACTATTTGTTGACCCGTGCAACTGCCCTGCGGACGAGTGTCGACACTTCCTCAGTCAACGATTCGACTGATGGTGATTCGATATAGATACGAAGATATGATTCAGTTCCAGATGGACGAACTAAAAACCACGATTCATCCGGGAAAGTTGCACGAATCCCATGAGTCGTCTCTATCATAGCTTCGTCAAATGATTCGCTTACAGCAGAGGACACAGCAGTCATTGCTGTTTTCTTTTTTTCATCAGGACAGGCAATACTCTCCTTTCGGTACGGTCGCTCGGGAACTGACTGTCGACGCTCTGAGAGCGGAGTCACAGATATCAATCGCGTCAGTATTGCCGCGGATGCGATTGCGTCGATCCAGTCCCCAATGTATGGGTGGATGTGTTTCCACGGCTCAGCAGCAAAGGCGACTGACTCGCCTGCATCACGCAGCGAGAGTAATCCCTCATGGAGTGCTCCAAGAGAGACGCGGCGGGTGTGACCACCATTCTCTTCGACAATTGAGTCAACTCTGGCGGACGTATTTGGGGTCGTGAGGACAACTGGAGAGTCAGCGCTGGACATATTGACATACTCACCGGCTAAGATGGCAAGGATTGTGTCCTCGTGGATGATATCGCCATCAGAATTGATAATCACGATGCGGTCTCCATCGCCGTCATGTGCAATTCCAAATTCGATTGCCTGATTGGCGACGAACTGTCTAAATGACTCAAGTGACTCTGGTGTTGGTTTAGAGCCACGGCCAGGAAAGTGTCCATCAATATGACTATTAACTGCGTGTACTGTGGCTCCCAGTTGGCGAAGAACAGACGGAGTCGCACGCGCAGCGACTCCGTTTGCACAGTCAATGGCGACGTGCATCCCATCTGGACTCGCTCCGAAACGCGCTGCGGCTGAAATTACCGTATCGATATATGTGTCAGTCACGTCTCGTTGTGATGGGCACGTCCAGTTCTCCCAACTCGCTGGATCTGGTGACGTCGTTACGAGTTCCTCTATCTCAGCCTCCTGTTGAGCACTAAGCTCCATTCCATCGTGAAATAGCTTCAACCCATTATCCTGTGGTGGATTGTGCGATGCAGTTACCATGACTCCATATTGCCCACGGCTTGCAAACGCCAGCGTGGGTGTTGGAACCATATCAAGCTGCTCAACGACTGCTCCTGCTGAGACAACGCCTGCAGCGACTGCTTGTAATAATGCGGGGCCGGTTATTCGGCCGTCACGTCCAACAGCGACCGCTGTACCATCCGATGCTGCCTGGTTACCGATTGCCTTCCCAACACGGAGAGCGAGTGTGGGAGTAATCCGATCAGCAGTTTTCCCACGAATTCCTGCCGTCCCGAACAGTGACATATGAATACTACCAAACTACGAGAGCATGAAACAGGTGGATTCGCTAAGTCAACAGTCTGATTTAGTCTGGTTCAAAATCTGCGCACATGAGTGAGCAGCGGGTTCGAGCCCATGTGTTCGTTACTGGAAAAGTCCAAGGTGTGTTTTTTCGTGCTTCCACCCGTGAGAAAGCGCAAGATTGCGGGGTTGATGGGTGGGTCCAGAATCTCGATGATGGCCGAGTTGAGGCCGTTTTCGAGGGTCCAACGTCGGCCGTCGAGACAATGATTGAATGGTGTCACACTGGCCCGCCAGCCGCATCTGTTCAGAATGTCGACGTGCAGTATACTGCCGTAGAAAGTGAGTCAGGATTCCGGATCAAGCGATGAGTCAAAGGCCTTTGTGGAACTGATGACGTCAAGCTTCATCAGAGTCTGGAGTGTCAGAAGAGCCTCAACGTGATCGCGCTCCTCTATTAGCGGGTCACTGTCAACTTCGGCGAGAGTCTTCTGTGCAGTGGATATCAGACGTTCCTCAACAGCTGTCTGATCAGGTTCCGGCTTTGTGTCGGATAATAGTGCCTCGAAGTCCTCTCGAATACTGAATGAAGCCTGAGCGACGTTACATCGCCCAAGTGGATTGAGTTGCATCTCAGTGATAAGATCGCGGATGAGATTCCAATCATCAGCACAAAAATGAATCGAGACGGTCCCAACCACGTCACGCCACGCGATGGACCCAGAGTTTTTCATCAGTTTAATTGCTCGTGGAGGCAGATCAAGCCGCGAAACGGTTTCATGATGATTACAGAGACAGCAAGACTGTTCAGTCTGTCCAGTGTACATATATGTTGATCGTCCTACGTGAGATATGACAGTTCTGCTCTGTTACGGACCTCGTTATGATCAACACCCACGAGGCCTGCTGACGTTTCGGGAACGTTTGAAATACATCCATGAACTCCGTTCCTCGACGATCTAGGATGCTAAAACGCATCACTGACATCTCCTCCTCGATAGGATCTTTGAGACGGTCGGGTGTCTCAACATCAGGTCAAATTGCGGTGTTTTGGAGACTGGATGAATCGATACCGGTGCTTGTCGATATCAGCGCATCCCCTGTCGCACGAAACATTGTTAATACACAAGCTTGATGACAAAGGTTGTGATCCCGTGCTGTTCTATAGGTGTCTACTTTGTCGGCTACTATTTATCAATGATTGTGCTTTCGCCTCGCTACCGCTGTAAGTATCGAGAAATTTAACTCGCCTTCGAGACGCGTTTATATATGAAAGCAACAGCGACTGCGCACCCGATTCAGGGATTGGTGAAATATCATGGGATGCGCGATATTGAACAGCGTCTGCCCTATCACGACAGTATTAGTGTATGCACGGCACCGAGTCAAACGACTACGACAGTTGCCTTCGAGCCTGATGCGACAACGGATACATACATTATTGACGATGAGATGGTTACTGGACGAGGTGCCGAGCGGATTGATCAGGTAGTCGAGTATGTTCGGTCACTGAGCGGGCGTGATGCGGCGGTGAGAATTGAATCCACAAACTCATTTCCATCGAATATCGGGTTTGGATCGTCTTCATCAGGATTCGCTGCCGCAGCCATGGCACTCGCTGAAGCAGCCGGTATTGAGCTAACTCGTCCCGAGATATCGACGATTGCGCGCCGTGGTTCCTCATCGGCAGCACGTGCTGTGACTGGGGGATTTTCTCAACTTTACTCTGGTATGGACGACACAGACTGTCGGTCTGAGCGAATCGAGACGAATATAGAAACTGATTTGCGTGTAATAGCCGCCCACGTGCCAGCATACAAAGAGACAGAAGAAGCACATCGTGAAGCCGAGAAGAGTCATATGTTTGAGGCACGACTCGCACATATTCATAAACAGATTGATACAATGCGAGCGAATCTGCGCGCAGACAAATTTGATGCGGTATTCGAACTGGCTGAACACGACTCACTATCGCTGGCTGCCACGACAATGACGGGACCCGCCGGGTGGGTCTACTGGCAACCGAAAACAATCGAGATATTCAACCGAGTACGCGAGCTCCGAGCGAAAGCAGACATCCCGGTATACTTCTCAACCGATACCGGAGCAAGCGTGTACATAAATACAACTGCAGATCATGCAGAGCACGTTGAGCGAGAGATTGCAGCTCTTGATATTCAAACAGATCTGTGGAAGGTCGGCGGGCCAGCCAGGATATTGGATTCACGGGAGAGTCTATTCTAAAATAGTCTCACCTATATTCTGATATCGAAGTCAAACCAGAAACCGGTATAGGTACTCGTCCAACCATCAGGTAATTATCGCTGCTCAATAGATGAGAAGAGGGCATCTGTGAACTCCTCCGCGCCTGGGGCTCTCGCTCGGTGAGGGCTTGCTGTTTCTGCGTTGGAACGTGCAGGAACGACTGAGCGGGTTTAGACCCCACAGGCGATTTCGACAGATAATTTTGAGTCGGAGTCAAACACACCTACTCCTCTATTCCCTGTTGGACACTCAAGACCGACGCGCTTGATATCGCGCTTGAACATCATCAGAGACGTGGTGAACGTTGTCCGACCACCTGCGAGGGGAGGAAAGCAACGAAAGGGCAATTGAGTGCAGTGGAAGCGAAACGATGACGACGCTGTATCCCATCCAGTCCCCCCCTTTCCGACTCGCTCCCCTCGGTCACTCATTGAGGGGCGCCTGCAAAGCAGCTAAACTGAACCCCAGAAGGCTCCAGTATGTGATACGATGGACAGTTTTGAATGACGGTGAATATGAGTGGGACAAGAGATAATGTGTCGGATAAAACAAACACTCTCAAACATACCGTCAGTCAACAGAAGCCACACTCACAATAACGACTACACACTGGGTTGTCGCAGTTTGCTGCCTGCGCTGTACAGTATTCTCGTCCATGAGTAATAAGCAACACATGCAGACTATACTTGAGGTCATCAGGGATATCTTCGTTGAGGACATCGTGAGCTTTTTCAGCCGTCGTATCAGGAGCAATCAGGCCAAAGCGCTTTGCCAACCGCTCAATGTGTGTGTCAACTGCAAACGTTGGCCGATCAAAATGGAAATTTAGCACGACACTTGCAGTCTTCGGACCGACGCCCTTGATATCTGTCAGCCATTCCTGTGCTTCCTCGGTTGCATACGATTTCAAGAATGCGAGTGTATATTCGCCACCTGTTGTCTCGCGTATCTGAGTAAGCGAACGCTGAATTCGGCGGGCTTTCTGATTCATGAGTCCGACAGTAGAGATTACCTCAGCCAGTTCGTCCTGTGGTGCAGTCTCCATTGCCCGGTAGTCTGGGTACGTCTCGAAAAGCGCTTCTGCGGCAGCCGCTGTCTGTGAGTCGGTTACATTTTGTGAGAGAATAGTTGTGATGAGTTGCCGCACACCATCTTCGGAGTACGCACGATTGGGCTGTCCATGGAGTGCCACAAGGTCGGTGTGTAGTGCTCTCATATCCATATCCATATTCATCCTTTCAGACTGGCAAACAAAACCCATTCCTTTGGGCGCGAGATACAAGTGAGTCTAACCGCAATATGCTAATATGAAAGAATCATTCTGCTCATCTTCAAGCTCTGAAGACGCTGATAAGTTTGCGAAGAAAGGTGCTCAGGCTGGAAGCCAACTCGGGGCTCGGATGGGTTCAGATTATGGTCCAGTTGCAGTGGGTATTTCCTCTGGATTTGGGGGAGCCACGGGATATCTCATCGGTAGTGTCATCGATGGAGCAAAGCCAGATTTCGGTGATGGAATTATGACAGATGGTGGAAGTGTTTCACAAACTGAGGAAGAATCAGGCGTTCGGATTCCTGTGACTGAAGATTAGTCACTATTCGCCAGTATCAGAGTCGGTCGTATCAAGATGCTCCAGCAAACCCCACTCTTCTGCACGTGCGTGCGCATCTGCTCTTGCCTCTGCACGAATTGTTTCGATACGCTCGGGATCCGCAAGGAATGATTCAACTGCAGATAAGCCAGCTGACTGTGATTGATGATCTGCTGGCAACGCCTGTGTTGTCCGCTCAATGAGGTGAGCGGAACTGGTCAGAAGGCGAGCGGGCATTGTCGGTTCGACTCGATATCCGGTGTTTCGGTGTATGCGAGCTAACAAGTGAGCGGCAACAGCATAGACGTCGATATGAGTGACAGTTGTTCCAGTAAGTGCATCAATTGCTGCTGCTCCACCAACATTGTGGCCGGTATGGTATGCCACAGTTGGTATACCATCCTCAAATGTGATGACCGCTTGAGCATCGCTATTAGTGAGTATTGCAGATTTTGGCTCGAGAATCATGTATCCTGTGAGTCCAGACTCAAGTGCAGCCAACAGAGTATCACCGACTGACGCCTCAGTTCGGGACCGCTGTAACTCACCGGGAGGTAACCCATCGAATACCATTTTTCAAGGCTGTTCAGGGATGACCGCACTTTTGAACCGATTTGCCACAGCATTTGCCGTCTTATCATTTATCTCTAAGCTCGCAGCCGCCTCTCTGAATGCACTGGCAGCGATGTCGTCTGGCGCATGCGCGAGGAGTGGCTCACCTTGACGGCGCGCAGCTCGCACTACATCGCGCTCTGGAACGTGTGCAAGAATTGGTCCACCAAAGTATCGACTTGCCTGCTCTGCGATAGTCGCGACTGATTCATCTTGGCGAACCCGATTAAAGATCACACCAGCTGTCTCAGTCTTATATGAATGCGCATATTCTTGAACTTTGAGCCCATCAGAGAGCGATGGGACAGTTGGCTGGACGACAACAATAATTCGGTCAGCAAGTATGATTGGCAAGACTGCACTTTTTGACCCAATTGCGGCCGGTGAATCGAGCAGTATGATATCAGTCTCTGTTGCTAATGTAGAAACTACCGCACGCAGTTGAGCAGGGTCGGCCGCAGCAAATGCAGTCAAGCTTGTCCCACAGGGAATGACGGACATACCAAATCGCTCGTACACTGCTTCGGAGATTGCAATGTCCGTATCTGTGACAAGAAGATCATGTAGCGTGACCTCCACGTCATCAAGTCCAGCGTGGAATAATAGGTTCGCCATCCCGGTGTCTGCATCGATTACTGTCACATCATACTCCTTGGCGAGCGCCATACCAAGCGCTAATGTTGTCGTCGTTTTTCCGGTCCCACCTTTCCCACTTGCAACAGCGAAGGCCTCTACCATACCACCTCATCAACGGCAGTCAGCAAAAGTCTTCGAGTTCATTGTCGACCTGCTGGACGCATTCTTAACTGTGTTACGAGGCCCGTTTCGCTATCGTTTACGAGTATGATTGCGTTATACATGTCGATAAGCAGTGTAATACGCTGTTTCGTGTCTGCAGGCGAGACAGGTCGAGCACCTCGGGGTGGTTCTTGATTGGAAGTCGAATATTTTTATAATGATAAGACACTTGACGTCTCAAACCACTTCACTTGACTCCGAGGCAGTTCACGTAATCACGTGCTTGAGCAACTTGCTCAGACTTCGCCACCCTATCAGATTCCGATCATCCAATTTGTCCTGACCTTTGAAAATTCTCTCTACACTCTGTCATAACGCAGTCCACCCGATGTCGCCTATGTAGTCCACGCATCGAACACATTACGAACTTCTCATTCCGACCTCGCTTGTTGAGACGTAATCACTGCCTGTGACTTGCCAAGGAGTGAGAGATCAGACTGTAGAACTTGAATCAAATTTACAGTTGTTGTTATTGATCTCGTCTGCTACTCAGCTGAGAAGTGGTCAGAACTGGAGGATGGTACTTATCGAATTTAGCTCCCCCCAGCCGCACGTTCTTCTTTCAGCGTCGTCTGTAGAGATACATGACAGGTGACAATAGTGAACCAGAAGGTAGTCAACGATTCTCAAATATTCATAACCACACGGCTGTCGAAGAGGATGTCACAGCAACTGCACCCACAGAGTTCGGTCGTATTCAACTATGATGGGGAGGTGGAAAAGGGAAGACGACAGCTGCTTTAGGCATGGGATTTAGAGCGGTTGGACATGGATACCGAGTTCACATGCTTCAATTCATGAAAGGTAGTGCTGATGCAATCAACAGTACTCACGGCGAATACAACGCAATTGGAGCTGTTCCGGGGTTCAGTTATGAAAATACGACACATTATGAGTGGCGCGAGCTAATAGATGACTCCGATGGCGACGAGCAACAGGCGAAAACTGATGGAGCACTCCGTCGGACACGTAAATTACTCAGGGGAGCATCAGACGCTGACCTTGGTCAACCGATTGAACTGAATAGTGACCCAGCACAGGGATTTCACATGCTCATCCTTGATGAGATTCTATATGCGGTTGAGCAAGGACAACTGAATCCATTGATAGTTGAGAAACTGATTGAAACAAAGCCTCCTAATCTTGAGTTAGTTCTGACCGGAAGCCATACTAAACCAACATATATTGAATCCGTCGCGGATGTTATAACCGAAGTGAACAAAAATAAACATCTTTTTGATGAAGGCGTTCAGGCTCGAAGTGGGACAGAGTACTGAATTAGTGCTGTGCTCAAGGAACTATTTTGTTAAGCCCAATCAAAATAGGAGCTATTTATGGAAATAAGCGGGATATGATGCTTCTCACACTTTTAGCTAACAGTATAATCGAATTACGACATTTCAGATAGAATTATATAATAGCTATGTTATGTATGATGAGGAACAATCTCGAACACGAGTGATGATACTGAAATATCCACCTTCCCAAATAGTATAATACAATTCCACGGTATTAGCTAGTCCGACCAACGCATGCCCACTGCTCATCAATCGCTGAAGAACCAAATATAGTTGCGGTGGTTCGCGAGGATCATGTATACGCATGTTGCACACTTTGTCTTACGACATCCGGCATTTTTATATAATATGATGTATTGAATAAAAATACGTAAGACGGATGACTTACACAATGACCTAACGCGCAGTTCGACGTCGTTACTGGCGATTTATGGTGTAAGACGGGCAGTAGATAGTCGCTCCGTCTTACGGGGGAAAGCTAACTATGGAGCGTGTGACACTACGAATTCCGAAACAGCAGATTGAGCGGGTTGAGCATATGGTCGAGACGGGAGAATTCCCAAACCGATCTGAGGCAATCCGTTCAGCTGTGCGGGAAATGATAAATGAACAACAAAGTGACGAACAGAAATCGTCGGATAAGCCTACTTGGGTAAAGGTGTAATGCGATGCAAGATATTGTCCAAGAGGCGATGCAACGTGACGAGCGAGAGCGTGAGACATTAACTCAATCAGAGGGTGATACCGCTGAGTTTGGGAACCCTCGGATTGTTATCGTAGGTGCTGGTGGCGCTGGTAATAATACTGTTAATCGGTTATATAATATTGGTGTGAACGGTGCAGATACTGTTGCAATCAATACTGACAAGCAACACCTCAAGATGATTGAGGCGGACACCAAAATATTGGTTGGGAAATCACTCACCCAAGGTCTTGGTGCTGGTGGAGATCCCTCGATGGGAGAGCGAGCAACCGAAATGGCGCAAGGCACCATTAAAGATGTTCTTGGAGAGGCTGACTTGGTCTTCGTTACCGCAGGTATGGGCGGAGGAACAGGAACAGGTGCTGCGCCTGTTATCTCAAAAATAGCCAAAGAACAGGGCGCAATTGTCGTTGGAATGGTCTCAACGCCATTTAATGTTGAACGAGCTCGAACGGTAAAAGCTGAAGAGGGATTAGAGAGGCTTCGAAATGAAGCAGACTCAATCATCGTCCTTGATAATAACCGATTACTTGATTACGTCCCGAACTTGCCAATTGGTAAAGCGTTCTCAGTTATGGATCAGATCATAGCTGAGACGGTGAAAGGAATTTCCGAGACAATTACCCAGCCGTCGCTTATCAATCTTGACTATGCAGATATGTCAACTATCATGGATCAGGGCGGCGTCGCGGTGATGCTTGTCGGTGAAACTCAGGACAAGAACAAGACCCAAGAAGTCGTAAATGATGCGATGAATCATCCGTTGCTTGACGTGGACTATCGTGGGGCATCCGGTGGCCTCGTCCACATCACAGGCGGACCGGATCTGACACTCAAAGAAGCTGAGGGTATTGCAAACAGCATTACTGAGCGGCTTGAAGCGAGTGCGAACGTTATCTGGGGCGCTCGAATTCAAGAAGAGTACAAAGGAAAGGTCCGGGTGATGGCAATCATGACCGGGGTACAGTCCGCACAAGTGCTCGGCCCAACGACGCAGAAGCAGGCTAATGCATCACGCCAAAGTATTGAATCGAACGGGTTTAGCGGTAATCAGTCCGCAGTTGAGACGACAGGGGATTCAGATTCAAGCTCATGGCAGTCTGATGGCGGACATGAAAAGCGGGAGACGCAAAACGGATTGGATGTCATCCGGTAATTCATAATCCAACCGCATTCTGAGAAGCTCTTTCTGCGTTACTATTTATTGACCAACTCCATGAGCCACGGCGAAGTGCGGTTGAAGCATGGCTGTTCCAGTGAAATCAATGACCCACTTGCCTCGTTTGCAATTAAAGCCCATATCTGATCTGATCGCTGACCACTGAATCACATGTCCTCTGAAACTGTCCCAACTGCAACCGTATACGGGACAACCTCGGTGCGTCGATAACTATCAGATTGCATCTGATTGACGACCTCACGCCCCATCGCTCGCCAGTCGTTCCGCAACTGGTCATACGCATTCACAGAGAGCACCCGCTGGAGTTCACGCTTTTTTTCCGAGATAGCTCGTCCACTGGCTTTGCGTGCTGCTGCATTGAATTCTGTTTCGCTATATGGAGGTTCTATAACTTTATAATGATACTGAGTTCGGGTGTTCACGGATTGAAGGCCTGTTGCACTGAACAAGTCTGTGAGTTGTGATCCCAGGGTAATGTCCGTCTCTACACCAGCGATATACGCTGTGCGAGCTCGGTGTTCAACGCTCACTTCGCTCTCAACTGTGGATGCGACATTAACCGCTCGGTTATCGGGTTCAATTGCGGCAACGTGATCAATTGAAATATCCGCGAACTGCCTCAGTGCATGGGCTGGATTCTGCAAGTTCACTAGCAATGCTTGGCAAATAACCAGTTCAAAACTATTCTGTTTGAACGGTAGTTGATATGCATCTCCAAGCACAGGAGTAAGCATCGACGTGCTCGCTGTAGTTTTGAGTAATGACTTATCGGCATCCATACACGTAACCGGTGCATTCGATTCTGCTCGCAGCACAGTTGATAATTCACCAGATCCCGCTCCGACATCAAGAATGTGCGCACGAGAGTTTAGATTGAGTGGCTTGAGTGCTGCTCTGGAGTCCTCCCACAGTCCCGCACGGGCGTGTTCAAGATAATTAGCCGTGAACTGGCGCACGGTTGGAAATAATAGACATAGTAGTTTTGAACACTAATTTTCTGCGAGTCGTTTCACACGATTGATGTTCCATGCAAATCCGCGGCCGTCTTCGCTGGGAGTTTCAAGAACAAACGGGACAGAATCAAGATTCGTATGATTGATGAACGCTTTCATACCAGCTTTCCCGATGTGACCCTCGCCAATGTGTGCGTGCTCATCTTTATTGGTCCCACAGGCATGCTTCGAGTCATTCAGATGAACACAGGCCAGTGAATCAAACCCGACTGTTGATGCGAACATGTCTAACGTCTCATCAACCGCTGCTGGCGTTGAGAGGTCGTACCCAGCCGCAAACATGTGGGCAGTATCAAGACACACCCCTAATTGATGACTGCATTCTTCAAGCACGAATCTTAGATGTTCAAAATCATCCCCCATTTTGGTTCCCGAACCGGCGTCGGATTCGATGAGGACCGTGACTCGCTCAGGGATCTCGATTTCTTCAAGAGCTGAGACGGCATTAATTAGTCCTTGTTCTTCGCCTACACCTGTATGCGCCCCCAAGTGAACATTGACATATGGAATATTGAGACGATCTGCTGCCTTTATTTCTTGCTGCATCGAGTTTATTGACTTCTGCCGAAGGCCATCCTTCGGCGTACAGAGGTTCACCAAGTACGAAGAGTGTATCACCCACGGAGAGATTCCATGATCAGCCGATGCAGAGATAAATGCACCTGCATCATCGTCGTCAATCGAAGGGTTCTGCCAGACTTGTGGCGAATGTGTGAATATCTGTCCACAATTACCGCCATCATCTATTTGACGATCAACAGCGTTAGCCACGCCACCAGCTATTGATTGATGTGCACCGACTTTCATATAGTACCTCGACATTGACCAATTAAATTCACTTCGAAGTGAGAAGAACACCCCAAAGCGACTGAGTCAACAGTCGCTCAGTGTCGTCGGTTGTCCACAGTCAGATCATATGTTTCTGATATCCCCGGACGACTGAACTCGTGAGCTTTCTACTCAAGCTCTACAACGTTGCTGACTCCTCTTATTTGTATAATCAGAGGCACCAGACGTGTGGGTCACAGCAGCTTGACACCTCCAGAACCCCACAGCGTTGACGCTATGCGGCGACCCCGCATGAATCACATATTAGCTTGAATAGTACAGTGGATATCTGAAGCAATACACGGGATTCCTCTGCGCAGACACGCAGGAAGATATCAACAAGTTTGATATCCTCCCAGCGCTGAAGCGCGAGGATTCCTTCGCGGGACAGCACGCCGTTCGTGTGCCCCCGAAGGCAGCCTGACCGAGACCACAGGGGGCTCGGCTGTGGTTCGTGAGTCATGCGTCGGGCCTCCAATGGAGGCGTGGTATGCTTGGGTATCCGCTTGCACCTCACAGGCCGTGCCATTGACCCGACTCAACCACGAGGGTTGAGTC
>JAQCNF010000031.1 GCA_028275165.1 Haloquadratum sp. | reverse complement strand
GGTGGCGGGACCAACGAAAAGAGTTGGTCACCAAGTTGGCATTGCATGGTCCAAATGATTCAGGTGACACCAGACAGGAGTCACCGAATCGTCAAGGCGAACATCAGATTTCATCTGTCCGGAAGGACCGGAGGGGTGAAATCCTCATTTCTTTCGGATCTGAAAATATTGTATTGGGAGGTATAAACCCTCCGTCTTTCAGACCACTGAGAGAATCAATGTACCCCAATACAGAGAGAGTTCAAGGCCAACGTTAAGTTGGCATATATTCGAACTCTGTCCCCCTGCTTAGAGGCAAATGATTTCTTCGTATTACAACAGAATGGTGGGTAACATAAAAACTCGTCGAACTGACCCCGTCGCGTCGTGTGGTTTCACGTCAAGAGTAGTGGTGTAATACATGGGATTGTTACTGGCTAGTTGTAAAGCAATAGTGTTGTATGTTTGAGTTTGTCGAGGCGTAAACCGACTGACTGCGCGAGGAGTGGGCGATATATTTATGATAGATTGAGGATTTGATTGATACAGGAGTTTGAGCAATGGTACGTGAGGACGGCAAACGAAACTTTGTCAAAATGGAAGACGGTGAGCGAACAGCGCAATTCACAGGCCGTATGCCGCGACAAGCCGCACTAAAAGCTGCGCGCCGATTGGATGGATATGAGCGGTATGATTCAGAGAACGAAGCGAAAGCGGACCCAACAGAGATTCGGCTTTTAGAACGTGGGACGGATCGTGTACACGTGTACAATGCATGGGCATGGGTGGACGACGCCCCAGATAACAAACCCGAGTGGATGGAAGACGAGGTATCTTCGATCACGAGAGGGAATGTCTCAAAGCAGGGAATTGAACATCTCGAGTCCTGAACTAATCGTTTCGATGCTTCTTTGAGTGAAGTGGAAAAAAGTAGAGAACGCGCGGAGATCATCCGACCGGGACTAGCCGCACACAGCGGAGGATGACCGGTCGACCTCCGACCGCGCGACACCTTGTCCTCACGAAGCAGCTTCCAACTTTTAAACGAATTATAACATACAGTAAACAACACTTATATATGCGCTATGATGAATCATCGCGTATATACCCGCGATGGTTCGGAAAAAAAAGCTTAGTCCGAGTGGTGCGAAAGATGATGAGGGCGAGTATCACAACGTCCATGTTAACTTACACGAAGACGAACTCGCAGTTGCAGGGATGGAGATTGGCGACGAAGTGTTCGTGCGGGTGCGTGACGGAAAGATAATTATTCAAAAAGCGGATCAAGATACTGTTGAACACGATTTTTGAAGCGGCGTCAAGCCAGGATGACTTTAGAGGATCAAAGAACGCGATGATCAGTAAGGTGTACGATGCACTCAGGCCACTGTTGTTTTTATTACCGCCAGAGACAGCACATCGATTCGTCCACACAGGCTTGGAATATACACAGGGGACATCGATTGAACGGATATTGACTGAACAATTCAGTGTACCAGACACGCGTTTAGAGGTCGAGTGTTTCGGTGAAACGTTTGCAAATCCTGTCGGGGTTGCTGCGGGGTTTGATAAGAACGCGACGATTCCAAACGCTCTGGCGGCGCTTGGATTCGGTCACGTGGAAGTGGGTGGGGTAACCAAACGTCCACAAGCGGGAAATGATCGGCCACGGATGCACCGTCTCGTTGAAGACGAAGCAATCATTAATCGGATGGGACTGAATAACGATGGTGCAGCAACGATTGGTTCGCGACTGAACGCATATGATAGACTTGCTGTGCCAGTTGGTGTGAATATTGCGTTATCTGAAGCGACTCCTGTCGTAGAGGCACCACAAGAGTACGTTGAGACATATCGGGCGGTTGCAGACCGAGTAGCATACGTGGCAATTAATGTGTCTTGTCCGAACACTGACTCGGCACGACAGTTGCAGAGTCGGGACTCGATTGAGGCAATCGTGGAGGCAGTTACGGATGTTGCGAAGGTACCACTTGTGCTGAAGCTCTCACCGGATCTCTCTATGTCAGCACTCGAAGACACGATTGAGATAATTGAAACATACGATGTGGATGGAGTTATTGCGACAAATACGACGGTAAGTCGACCTTCAGGTATGGGTTCACCTGCTCAAGGAGCTCCTGGTGGTCTCTCGGGGTCACCAATCGAGGCACGAGCCACGTCGCTGATCAAGTTCGTTGCCGGTCAGAGTGACGTTCCAATAATTGGTGTTGGAGGTGTCTCAGATGCAGCAGGAGCGTATGAGAAAATCAAGGCAGGGGCAACATTAGTACAGTTGTACACTGGGTTAGTGTACAATGGTCCGACAGTTGCTCATGATATCAACAAAGAGCTATCGCGGTTGCTGGCCCAAGACGGGTATAGTTCGGTTAGTGAAGCAGTTGGGGCAGACCAATAGTTGAAACAATCTTTGATGAATATGTATTGCGAACCGCTCAGGTACCACCCCTGAGGCACGTGCCCCAAACCGCCCGTGCATGGCTCACAGCTGAGATATCAATAACCAGTCAGTAAAAGGGATCCACTCAGGGCACATGTAGCTGTGGTTCACTCTTCAGTTCGGACGATGAGAATGGCATCGCCAGTATCGAGCATCTCACCAGCACCGGAGTATTGGCGTTGACGTATCACCTCAAACATCGATTCATCAAGCGTCACACCTGCAACGTGTAGTTGCCCATCTTTGATTTGGAATTCGTCTGCCTCAATGCCTGCGTCAATATTTGGTACCATATCACCGAATGCAGGGCCAACTTGTGAGTAATCCAGATCAATCCCAGTGACAACTTGTTTGATCTCTGGGGGATCTGTGAGTAGTTCAAGATCGTCGATATGCATTACTGAAGCAATGTCTGTTTGAAATGCACCAATATCACCCCACACTGCAACGTGATCGAGACGAGCATTCATCGAAAGTTGGCGAGTAGTTTTGTACTTGCGAAGTGCACCGACGACTTCCATTGCTGTTTTCCCGGCCTCAATATCTGCATCAATTCCTAATGGTGTTGGCCACTCAGTTTGATGAACGCTTGAGTCACTCTCCCTCGCATACAGTTGTTGATACAGTTCTTCAGTAATGTGGGCCAAGATTGGCGCAAACAATCTAAGAAACCGTTCAAGTGCAACGTTTAGTGTGTACTTGGCTGATTGGTCGTTATTCTCTCGAATACGTTGCTTGGCAACTTCAAGATAGTCATCACAGAAGGTGTGCCAAAAAGTACTTCGAAGACTGTCTCGGGCCTTCGAGAACTCACGTCCATCAAGATAACTCGTGACTTCCGAGATTTCCCTATCAAGTGTGGCTAGTAGCCATCTATCAAGTGGGCGTAAGTTGGCAAGTGAATATGAGTCCGGAGCATCTTCGGTGAGCGATTCAACAAGTATTGAAGCATTCCAGAGTTTCCGAATGAGCTTTTCACCTGCGCGCAATCCCTTCTCAGAGTATGGGAGGTCATCACCGACTGCAGATCCAGCCGACCAGTAGCGTGCAGCATCAACAGGATATGCATCAATGACGGAGTCAGGTGCTATTACATTCCCTTTCGATTTCGACATTTTTTCACGATTTTCATCCAAGACCATTCCATTGATCATTACGCTATCAAATGGGACAGATCCTGTATGTTCATAACACTTAACGACAGTATGGAAGAGCCAGAAGGAGATAATGTCATGTCCTTGTGGTCGGAGGTCAAAAGGATACAACTCTGGGGAGTCAAGTTCAAATGTCTGATTGTCACTGTTCCAGCCCCAACCAGCGTTGATGAGTGGTGTGAGTGAGGACGTTGCCCAGGTGTCAAAAACATCATTTTCCGGACGGAAGTTCCCATGACCACAGGCAGGACAGTCTGTCACAGGTGGCTCATCACTAAGTGGATCAACTGGCAAGTCCTCGCGTTCAGCGATGATCACTTCGTCACAGTTCATACAATACCACACGGGAAACGGAATACCAGATGAGCGTTGTCGGGAGATCGCCCAGTCCCATTCAAGCCCCTCAATCCAGTTTTTATATCGAGTGAACATTTTCTGAGGGTACCACTCCATCTCACGTCCAGCCTGGAGATACTCATCGGTTTTATCAAGGAGTCTACAGTACCACTGTTCTTTGACGAGGAACTCAATACCGGTGCCACAGCGTTCGTGAACGTTCACGGTGTGGGTGATACGACGACGATCCTGTAACGCCCCGGAGTCTCTCAAATCGTCAACAATAGCAGTCGTAGCCGCTTCAGAGGAAAGCCCACTATATTCTTCGGCAACGTCAGTGAGCGTTCCTGATTCATCGATAGCGATGCGAAGTTCAAGATCATGTGCCTGGTACCATTCAATGTCAGTTTGATCACCAAATGTGCAACACATTACGATTCCGGATCCGGTTTCCATATCGACACGGTCATCTGCCATGATTGGGACTTCATGCTCGAAGAGCGGGATTCGTGCGCGCTCACCGACGAGATGCTCATTTTCAGCATCATCTGGGTGGATGAAAACAGCAACGCAGGCAGGAAGAAGTTCTGGACGGGTTGTTGAGATCACAAACGATGATGAGGCCTCTGAGTTGGGGTCAACGACATCAAATTCAATATCGTGAAAATGACTTGGGTGCTCAGCATCTTCTGTTTCGACTTGTGAAATTGCCGTTTCACACTCTGGACACCAAATTGTGGGTGCTTGTTGTCGGTATTCGCGGCCCTGCTCGTAAAGGTCAATGAAAGACAGCTGAGAGGTGCGTGTAACTGTTGGCGAGATTGTTTGATATGTTTGCTCCCAATCAATAGAGATGCCAAGTCGCTGCATCTTCTCTGTAAATCGTGTTTCATACTCCTGGCATATTTCACGGGTGTATTTTTGAAACTCACGCCGTTCGTAGTCCTGATGGCGGATATTAAGTTCATCTTCAGTGAGACGTTCTGATGCAATACCGTTATCATCATATCCAAACGGGAAGAAGACATTTTGACCGCGCATGCGGTTGAATCGAGCAACGAAGTCCTGAAGTGTGAACCCATAAACATGTCCCCAGTGTAGATCTCCAGAGACTGTCGGCGGGGGTGAATCGATAGAAAACGCCGTGTCTGGGTTATCTATATCTTCAGCGTATTGGTATGTTCCGTTCTCGACCCACTGGTCTTGCCATTTCGGTTCGATAGTACTGGGGTCGTATTCTCCGCTCGGCATTCGTAAACAAAATTTCCACCGGCAACGGTGTTAAGATACTCGGTTATAGCTGTGTCTACTCGCGAAACGAATTCAATTCGAACTCGAATCCAACGACAGGAAGTTCCAGATTATGCTCAACAAGAACAGACGGGTGAATCTCACCAACCACGCCTGTCTGTTCGCCGTCAATTTCACACGCAGCAGTACGCCCATCTATGAATGAAGGGTGTGAGGTAGCAGGAGTGCGCAACGAGACGCCCACATTTTCACAGAGCAGTTGAAGATGTGCCTTTGCATCTTCGTAAGTGGCGTCATGTCTGGCTAAGACTGCTCCGACGTGTCGCTTCTCTTCAACACGTGTATTCGACGACGGATCATTGTGAGCCACGAAGCCGACCTCTGCAAGATTTTGTGGATATGGTCGATGTGTATTATTCTCAAGTACCGTTATTAATGAAGGGAGGAGCCATGGGCGGAGGATTTCATACTCTTCGCTGTATGGCTCAGTAATTTGGACGGGTGTTTTAGCACCGAATGCATCGTCAGAGGGGAGCAGAGACATCTGGTCAAACACACGAGTTTCATTTGTCATATGGAAGTTTAACAGGTCTTCAAATCCGAGTCCAGTGAGGAGCGTTCGCACCGCCGCTTCCAAGCGAGAGCGTTCGTGGCGGCTACCAACGGTCCCAACGTCGGGATATCGCGGAGAGAGATTAGCGAATCCATACGCTCGCCCGACATCATCAACGAGGTCCAAGGGATGGAGTACATCAACACGGTATGGAGGAATAGAGACAGTGTAATTGATGTCGTCTTCAGTCGATCTGTCTGCTGGGTGTGCATCCAATCCTGCACGCTCAAACAATGAGATGAGTTCTTCAGAGCTGAATGTAACCCCGAGGACAGTCTCGATTCGCTCATGGGAAATCTGTTTTGTTTCGACAGAAAGATCTGGACGGATTAGTTGACGATCATCATAATCAATCTGAACCGACTCAATACTTGCTCCCCGCGCAGAGAGTGCGTAGCAAAGGATCGTTCCCATACGGTCAATCGTCCACTGGTCGGTACCAGTGAGTTCGATAAGGAGGTCACGAGAATTAGTCGAAACCTCCGTTCGCCGGCCATTGATAACTGGCGGGAATGAAAACAGGCCCAGTTCGTCATAGATAGCGGGATAGCAGTCGTACTCACTTACTAATTCAGCGTATTTCCTACCAGTCGGGTGCTCATCCAGCACTTCTTGTGGCGTTAACTCGCGGTCAGCATCTAAAGGGACAAAGCGATCCTCGCTTGGGTCAACACCAGTATAGGTAATCGAAGGACCAGTGGCGTCTTCGCTGACTCGATGCCCCTTCAGCATCGTCAAGTCGTGAATGCCAATCGCTCCTTTCGCTCGTTGTCGACCGATTGTGGCATGTAGTTTTTCTTGTAGCTGAATAAGTGAGTCTAAGATATTCCTATCCAACCTGACACCCCTTGCGATGGCCGCAGTCACGTATGGACGGTCACTCGGAACGGTATCTGTTACCTCGATAGTGAACTCTGCATCGTTGGTTGACAATACTTCGACACCGCGGTCAAGTCCATAATGATATCGGAGCGAGCGGGCCACTCCCTCAACTGAGAGTCTGTCAAGCCTGTCGGGGCCAAACTCAAATTGTAACTTACCCTGTTCAGTTTTACCTTCGAATTCCAGTCCAAGCTCAAACAGATCGGTTTTGAACGTTTCGACTGATTGGTCGGCACGACCAGTGAGTGACCGGAGCTGCTCAATATCAATGTCAACGACAGGCATTAGTAGCTCACCTCGGCGTCTCGCAGGAATTGAATATCCGCTAATGTCCCATGGAGATCTCGAATATCCTCCGCGCCGGTTGTCAACATAGCAAGTCGTTCAAGTGCGAGTCCCCAGGCCATTACATCGCATTCAACGCCAAGTGGGGTAAGCACTTCCTCACGAAACATTCCTGAGTTCCCAATCTCAATGAGTTCGTCAGTCGTTGGATGACGGCCGAAGAGCTCAAACGAAGGCTCTGTATATGGATTATAGTGTGGTTTGAACTGTATATCTGTAATGCCAAACTGTTCGTAGAACTCGACAAACGTTCCCATGAGATCACGGACAGAGAGGTCTTCAGCCATTACCCACCCCTCGATTTGGAAGAATTCGAGAAGATGTGTCGAATCAAGCGTATCGTTACGATAGACTTTCTCGACTGAGAAATACCGCTGCGGTGGTGAAAGTCTCCCGACTTCTATACCTGAGAGATATCGCATGGATAGTGAAGTGGTGTGGCCGCGCAGAGCGACCGCACGGGCAAAGTCACCTGACCACGGCGAATGATAGCCATCACCATCTGACCCAACCCCCTCTCGGTGTGCGTTTTCTACGCGCTCCAAGAGGTCTGTTGGAATTTCATCCATTGGATCAACATCAAGGGCGAACCGATCCCAGTGGGTCCGAGCAGGGTGATCCTGTGGCATGAATAGACAGTCATTAATCCAGAAATCTGCGTCGGCGTGCGGCCCAGTCATTTCTGTAAATCCCATCCCAACTAATACATCTTTGACTCGCTCGGCGGTGTGTCTGAGGACATGTGGTTTACCAGCCGTGATTGATGGAGCATCGGCTTCGACATTATACTCACTAAACTCAACGTCACGCCACTCACCAGAAGTGAGCATCTCGGGTGTAATTCGGTCGACAGTGTCAGCTACTTCAACACCTTCCATAAGGGTAGTGACGCCGGCATCAGTCAGCGTTATCTTCCTCGTCGTCTGTTCGGTTGCTTCGAGTAGATTGCGCTCTAACAGGCGCTCAAGCGTTTCTGTATCGAACTCAGCAAGTGGGCGCTCGTGAGCAACCGCTGCTAATGCTTCTTGCTCTGGGTCAGGAGAAGGAGCATCGGAGTTCGGATGGAGATTCCCCGACTCAATTTCACCCAGCTCTTTCCGCGTGAAGTTAGCCAAGGCAATATCGACTTCCTGCCCGCTCAGTTCGGTATGCTCTATCACATCACCGAGGGGGATATCGTCTTGGCCAAGTTCGACGGCAGTGTCATACAACCGGCGCTCAGGGAGCCCTCTGTCAATATATGTGTGTCCCTCATCAGTTATTCCATACTCAACAGTGTGCTCTTCAGTCAACTCAACGAAGCCTTCGTTTGCGAGCTCAAACGCTGCTTGAGATGCAGTTTCGGGGCTCACTTCAGCTGACCTCGCGAGGCTCTCAATCGGATCCGCGTCAGTTGCACTTGCCGCAGTCAATACTGCGACGTGCGATTCAGGCAGTTGCGTGCTCATAAGTCCATAGTTCTATACAAGATGGTATGATTCCGTATACATATAGCGATTAATTAGCAGTTCCGAAGGCCACTGCTAAGATAGCCTCTATTCGTCACCAGATGGTGTGTCTCGACGCGAGGAAGTCAATGAAATATCCAATTCATCAAGCTTCGACTGCATCTCCTGACGTTTCTCTTGGTGTGTCTCTAAGAATTCGGCCATCATCGTTGCAGCCTGTTCTTTACACCCACCACACAGTCGCTCACCAGAAACACATTCGTCATACACTGTCGTTGCGAACTCATCATCACCTTCAGCAAGGAGATATGCGTAGAGTTCATACACCGGACATTCGTCTGCTTCCCCACCAAGTTCCCGTTGTTTTTCGGCTGTATCCCGACCACCGGTAGTCGCAGCTTTCACTTTTTCATATCCTGTTTCAGGGTCGTCCAGTAACGAAATATGAGATGCCGGAACTGAGGAGGACATTTTGCCACCGGTCAAACCGGTCATGAACCGATGATAGGTTGACGACGGGGCGACGAATCCGTAGCCACCATGCTCAACCTCTATTTCGCGCGCTAGCTTAGCAGCAGTATCAAGACCGAGCTGGAAAGCATCAATATGCTCATCGTAGCGTCGTTTTTCGCCCTCAATTGCCTCGATAAGTGCATCGAATGCCTCGTCAGTCGCGTTAGCGTTTAAGAATCGCACGCGGGGACGGAGAGGTTCCATTCCAGCGTTCGTGAGCTTCTTTTGAAGTCCAGTCACTACCTGAGTTGGTGCATCAATCTCCGAGGCTGCAATCCATTCGCTTGCTTCCTCACATCGTGGGCGGGTTGGGTTTTCAGCATACACCTCGCGCTCGTCGTATGCATCTGACAGTAGTCGACGCTCAGCATCGGTCACCTCAAAGCTGGCATATGCAGAGGTGACTTTGAAAAATCGCATCCGTGCAGCAAGGTCGCGTGCTAACCGAACGTGGGGGTCTTGATCGGGTCCGACAGGAATGATAGTTGGTTTCGGGTCCTCGATCTGTGGATAAAGAATATCAGCCATCTGTGTAATGACTGATTGCATATACGAGACGTTCGTTTCGTTATCGAACCCATAGATATTTGCAAGTTCAGAGAAATTTGCCTTTTCACCGAGTTCAAATGCTAAGTCTTGCAGTCTACGATTCTCTGATTGTCGATATAATTCACCGGACTCGGGATCAAACCCGAGTGCTAGTAGACTGAGAAGATAATCGCGAGCATGCGTATCAATATCGCCCCAACTCATACCACGGGCTGAGTGTGCCTCCAAGTCTGCGATTAGTGCGAAAGCGTCTGCTCCCTGCTCCTGATGCCAGATTATCTCATCAAAGACAAGCTTGTGTCCAATATGCGGATCACCAGTTGGCATAAATCCCGAGAGCACAGCTGCGTCCTCATCATTTCGGAGCGCTTCCGCAACAGGTCCATAGTCGCGGTGTCCGAAAATGACGCCACGTCGCATGAGATAATGTGGATGTGCAACGTCATCTAACAAGTTATCGAACGTTTCGATGCCGAACTTGTTGAACAGTTTTTGATAATCGGAAATCGTTGAGGAGCCCCACGGATCCAGTGTCACCGAATCAGCACCAGCAGCATCTGCTGCGCCGCCATCGGCACGAGGTGTATCACTAGCGGCGAGCGAACTATCGGTCGCATCAGATTGTGAAGTATCAGAGTCTCGGGTCATGGAGTAAGTCGGGCGACTGTCAACCAGTCTATATCGCCGTTGACTTCGGTGAGCGCAAAAGACATTCGTTTCCGTACCCCGCCAGCAAGTCGCACATCGAGTGAGAGCTCCCGCGGCGATAATGTTGTTTCTGGCGAGTGAACTCGAATGAGTGCTGCTGAGTGCTCAAGAGAGGACACATCGGAAAAATCCGGGTAAATGCGAAAGTCAGCACCGAATTTATATCCACTTTTTGGGACGATATCGTGACTGCGTAGATAGTGGTACACAGCATACCGCCGCGTAAACATTTCATCAGCAGCTTCAATTGATCGCCCGCGGTCACGGATATCAGCTGGATCAACCGTAATCGCTCCACGAGTAGCTAAATAGAGCCCCTCAAGTAGTGATAGCTGGAGAGGGCCTTCATTTGCGTTGCGGCCGAAAAGTCGTTGTCCAAAGAAGTACTTTTGATACAACTGTCCGTCTCCTGGATCACAGATCACACGGTCTGATTGAAGTGCAGCAGTGAGTGGTGTCGCCGAGAGACTCAAATCTGATGAGGAATCGGTGTGAGCCGCCGTGTCTTTTGATTCCGTTTCTGGTAGGCCTGTGACGGCCTCAAAATAAGTGATCTCTCCATCTTCGTCAACGACAGCGGTTACTGTGTCACTAAGCCGCCTCAACTGTAAGGAGTCACGTTCGCTGGCGACACGAATGCGATATGCAATCGAACCATCATCAGGGCCAGATCCGCGTGGGAAAACGACAAAGTCAATATCACTATCAGCGGTCGATACATCGACACCAGGCCATGCTACAGCTGCAGGTGAGAGGTAAAATCCTCTATCACGAAGGTCTTTATATACACCGAACTGTAATGTGATGCCTGTTTTTTGAAGAAAGCCTCTGAGTCCGAGCGTAGTAGTGCTATCAGGTTGTACAATTGCATCAATGTCCCCTCGAGCGAGAAGATGTGCTGCTTCGGTAGGGGAAAGTTCAATTTCTGTCCCATTTATGACCCGACCATATGCACGGGAATCATGGAATTGCTGTTTAGCATCGCCTCCGACACGTACACGCTCATCAACGAGTACCCCCTGCATATATGATAGTGATACCGCAGAGGGCAAATGGACGTCGATACAGTGTCGAAAGGAGAGAAACGTCTTTGCTTCCAGAGACCAGGTTTTGTGTGTGAAGCTCCGAACCGTCGTGCCAAACGGGAAAATCAGCCAGGGGGGCCGACGGTGAAGGTAACAGACGTCGTCCCCGAGTTCGCGGATGCATTTGATTTTGATGAATTTAATCAAATGCAAAAAGAAGCAGCACCGGCGATAATTGACAATACGGAGAACATCGTAACTGCAGCACCGACAGCAAGTGGCAAAACAGCGCTCGCAGAGTTGGCTATTTGTCGGACACTTGCGAATGATGGCACTGCACTTTTTATCGCACCGCTTCGTGCGCTAACAAATGAGAAAGAGGCCGAGTGGGAGCGATTTGAATCACTTGGGTACTCCGTATATGTCGTCACTGGCGAACGAGAATTAAATCCACGTCGGGCAGAGCGAGCGGACATTCTGGTGATGACGCCTGAGAAGACTGACTCAGCAACCCGCAAGCACCAGTCAGCGCGATATGCATTTGTGACGGATATTGACTGCTGTGTGATTGACGAAGTACATCTATTAGACTCGGCTGCCCGCGGCGGTGTTCTTGAGGTAACTGTCTCGCGATTACGACGCCTCTGCGATCCTCGGATCATTGCTCTCTCTGCGACAATGCCAAATATTGATGATGTCGCCGCTTGGCTGGATGCACCTGATGAGACAACATTCCAGTTCGATGAAGAGTACAGACCAGTCGACCTGTACGCTAACGTTCAAACATACACACACGGTGAGAATAGTTTCGCTGATAAATACCGGCGTCTTTATCGAACACTTGATATTGTCAAGCCACATCTTAGCGAAGATGGACAGGGGCTTGTCTTTGTCTCATCGCGGCAAGATGCTGTTCAAGCAGCCAAGAAGGCTGCTGAGGAGATTGACATTAGTACTCAGGGTCAAGAGCGCAATGAGCTTAGCTTTCATGAACAACTCACCAATCTGAGCAATGAAACGTTGGCGTCTGTTGCTCCAGATGGTATTGGATTCCACCATGCGGGACTGGCTAAGGATGATCGTGACCGGGTTGAGTCGTGGTTCAAATCAGGTAGGATCCAACTCCTCTTCTCAACATCGACACTTGCGTGGGGAGTCAACCTACCAGCCAGATGTGTCGTTATTCGAGATACGAAGTATCACGATCCCTTGGAGGGTGAAGTAGATATCTCGCCGCTCGATATTCTACAGATGCTTGGTCGAGCAGGTCGACCTGGCTATGATGATATCGGCTATGGGTGGGTGATTTGCGATCAATCAGATGAACATCGATATCAGGAGTTGTTAAAGGAAGGCAAAGCGATCGAATCTCAACTCGAAGAAGATCTCGATTCACATCTCAACGCTGAAATTGCGATGGGAACGATACGCGATCTTGAAGATGTGTTTAGCTGGTTACAGACCACTTTCTTTTATCAGCGCGCACAGTCCCGTCCAGCGACATATGGGTTTGAAACGCTCAAAGAGCAGCTCCGAACAACACTTGACTCATTGGTTGAGCGGGGTTTTGTTGAGATGGGTGATGATTTGAGCGTCACGACAACAAAGCTCGGCCAGCTAGCATCAAAGTACTATCTTCGACTTCACACGGCTGAGCAGTTCTACGAGCTCAGTCAGCAGCCAACGATTACCAGCGATATGATCTTAGAGACTGTCGCGAACGCTGACGAATTTAATTCTGTGTCTGCTCGGCAAAATGAAACCGATGCAATTGCCGCTGTGTTAGACCGCGTTTCGACCGATCTGGAGGGTGGATCTCGAAAGGTATTGGCGATTTTGCACGCGGGAATAAATAATAAACTTCCGTCTGATCTGCGGTCGGATGCGTGGATTATCAAGCAGAATGGGCTTCGACTGCTTTCAGCACTGAGGGAGTTTGTTGCTGAGTTCAGTGGACCGCGCACAGCTAACTTGGCCTGTCGTGTTGAGGCGCGTGTTGAGCATGGAGTCTCACGAGATGCAGTCGCGCTCACTGCCGTGGATGGAATAGGGGCAACACGAGCCGAAACACTTGCCAACGGGGGACTGAAGACTCCTGTAGATATCATCGAAGCTGGGGCTGGTGAACTTGTTCGCGCTGGGCTGTCAGAGGGGGTAGCAGACCAAATTATTAAAAACGCCAGAGAGTTTCCGCGGGTTACGGTAAGCTGGGATACGATGCCAGATATGATTACCCGCGGTGAGAACCAGATGTCTAAAGTCACAATCAAAAATTGTGGGGGTGGTGCGCCCGTCGCTGTCCGGGTGACAGTAAATGATGTTGAGATGCTCACACACGATGGATATCTGAAGAACTCGATGACAGTGCCAGTCGGTGTCTTCGGCGCTGAAACTGCAAAGTTGAATTATATCGCTGAGATCTCTTTTCCGACACTCCCGCTGACACCGATTCAAGCTCAAAAGCAAGTCACTGTCGACTGATGACTCAGCGCAGTGCAGAATCAAGCAGGCCGTAATTGGCGAACGCTTCACCTAACGCTAACATCGACTCAACGGTGATGTCACAGGCACTACTGACCGCTGGTTTTGGATTAAACCCAATCGCGTGATCGGCGACCTGCAACATCGGAAGATCGTTTGCTCCGTCGCCAATCGCCACTGTCTCATCAACATCGTAGCTCTTGCTGTGGGCGAGTGAGTAGAGCACTTCATCTTTAGTATCTTCAATCAGTGGGCCACTCACATCGCCTGTTAGGACCCCTTCATCGGTCTGCAGGCGGTTTGCGACAATTTCATCTACATACCCGCTTTCATTTCGAAGGGCTGTCTGAACCCCGCGCTCAAATCCACCAGTAAGAATCACAACCGTGTGACCTGCCTCGCGGAGTTGGATGAGAAGATCTGCTGCATGCGTGCGAAGTGTCACCGATTCAAAGGCAGTCTTAATCTGTGTTGGAGTGAGTCCAGCCAATAATTCGACGCGGGTTCTGAGACTTTCTGCATACGAGATCTCATCATTCATGGCTCGTGTGGTGATATCTTCGACCTGATCAGCGACGCCTTGCTCCTTCGCTAACAAAACTGTCATTTCCGAGTCGGAGAGTGTCCCGTCAAAGTCGAATGCCACGAGGCTCATATTTAATTCACGGCTGAACTTGATTTAAATTTTGTACTCTTTGAGTCTTAGCTATATTAATCAACCGTGCAGCATAGATAGACTCAGATACCGATGAAGAAACACTTATTCACAAACCGAAAGCAGATACGCGTATGAAAGTGCTGGTTACCGATCCAATAGATGATGCTGGTATTAACCAGTTACGTGAGGCAGGTCATGTCGTGGAAACAGCATATGATATCAGTGGTGAGCCACTCCTCAGGGCAGTAAGTGACAGCAGTGCACTTATTGTCAGATCTGGAACAGAAGTCACTGACGCTGTGTTTGATGCTGCCTCTGATTTAGTCATCGTTGGGCGAGCTGGGATTGGTGTTGACAATATTGATATTGATGCAGCAACTGACCACGGAGTCATTGTCGCGAATGCACCAGATGGAAACGTCCGGGCCGCTGCTGAACACTCAGTGGCTATGGCCTTTGCTGAGGCACGCTCAATTCCACAGGCACATCAGCGGCTGAAATCAGGCGAATGGGCAAAGGGGGACTATCTTGGAACCGAATTAAATGGCAAAACGCTCGGTATCGTCGGACTCGGTCGGGTTGGACAGGAAGTAGCCAAGCGACTGGACGGACTCGGAATGAACCTCGTTGCTTACGACCCCTATATTAGCGAGGAGCGTGCTGACCGCCTTGGTGCCGAAATGGTTGGGTTTGAGGCCTGTCTGAACCAAGCAGATTTCTTAACAGTCCATACGCCACTTACTCCGGAAACTGAAGGAATGATTGCTGAAGATGAGCTTGAGATGCTTGAGGGCGGGTATCTGATTAACTGTGCACGAGGAGGCGTCGTTGATGAGACGGCACTCGCAGCGGCCGTTGATGAAGGGACACTTGCTGGGGCAGCCGTTGATGTGTTCGCTAATGAACCAATTCCGGCCAGTCATCCACTACTGGACGTCGAGAATGTCGTGGTGACACCGCATCTTGGTGCCTCAACTGAGGCAGCTCAAGAAAGTGTTGCTATTTCGGTCGCAAATCAAGTTCAGGCAGCGTTCAATGGTGAACCAGTCGTGAACGCACTGAACGCACCGTCAGTTGATGAAAGTGTCTTTCCACGGATCCGGCCTTATGTTGACCTCGCTGAGACAGCAGGTAAAGTGGCCGCGCAACTGCTTGATGGCCGCATATCAGGCGTCGAAGTCACATATGAAGGGAACATCGCCCAAGAGGACATTGAATTAGTGACCGCATCGGCATTGAAAGGCGTGTTTGACCCACTTGAATGGCAGGTTAATGCAGTGAACGCACCACAGATAGCTGAGGACCGTGGTATCGATGTCACTGAATCAAAGCGGATGCAATCTGATGACTTTCAGAGTCTTATTAGTGTGAAAGTAGGGGATGACCACGAATCGGTTGAAATTAGCGGAACGCTCTTTACTGGAAACGAGCAGCGTATCGTCCGTATTAACAAATACCGGGTCGATGCTGTCCCGCATGGAAAGATGCTCGTAGCTCGAAACGATGACAAGCCGGGTGTCATCGGATTTATTGGATCGGTCTTAGGAGAGCATGATATCAACATTGCTGGCATGTTCAATGCGCGCCGTGACGAAGCCGGGGGAGAGGCACTGACAATATACAATCTTGATGATCCAGTGCCTGATGATGTCGTTGAAACAATTCTTGATGACGAGCGAATGATCAACGTAAAATATCTGACCCTAAACGGCGAGGACCCCTCTTGACATCCTGCTGCGCCTGAATACCCGGGAATCGAACAGCATCATTACCGCTGAATTGAGAACATTATCATTTATACAAATTCGACATGAATTCGTGTGAGCTACGCCAATCAGCCGTCTCTTATCCTTGAGATGAGGATGTAAGAGCCGCTTGCTTTGACGTCCTCCCCACCGTAGGCGGGGATTTCCCGAAGGGGATATGCAGGGTGCGCGTTTCCTCGGTTCTCAGGTACGCTTGTCGTTGGCGACCTCAGTGGAATCCGAGAAGACAACGAGACTGGTGAGTCTCGAAATTGGGGCGGCCACGGCATGACTTACACGGGTGGGCGTTCAATCGGTTCACGACGCTCCTCAACTACAAGCCGGAAGCCGAGGGCATCGACGTGGAGTTGATGTCGGAGCGCGATACATCGAAGTCGTGTTCAGCATGTGGTCATACGGACGATAACCAGCGTGTGGAGCGTGGACTGTACGTGTGCAATATGGTGGCGAACGCTGATGTGAATGGTACGGAGAACGTCCGATAAAAGCTACTCCCGAGTCTCGCCACGGATGGGAGAGGGATAACGGCTGGTTGGCACAATTAGGGGTTCGCCTGTTCGACCGCAGCGAGGGCAGTTTTGCCCCGCGAGAACAGGTCGTGAACCGCGAACCGTCATATCCCAACTCAGCGGTGCGGTACCGTGGGATTCCCGCGTATTCAGGCGCGGGAGGATGTCAACAGTAAGACAGAGTAAAAGAACAGTGGCGCGAACATAAGTTGAAATCCCAATTCAGCGATTTTGTCGGAATTCCACTCGGAGTGGAAGCTGCTTCAGGGTGGGCATATCACTTCGCACCGATATGCTGAAGAACAGCATCAGTGTCATTAGCAACTGGTTCGGGGTCGCCCCCAGCTTTGAACGCTTCGTCTGTGTCTTTGAGCAGATGTCCAGTAGTGAGACAGACCACATTTTCGGTTGAATCGACGACACCACGATCTCTGAGTTTGCGAAGGCCTGCAATAGAGGCTGCCGACGCAGGCTCGACGCCAATCCCCTCTTTTGCAAGGCTTTGCTGAGCATCTGTAATCTCATCGTCAGAGACATCGACTGCTGTCCCGCCCGTTTCTCGGATGCCTGGGAGTGCTTTCGGCGCATTCACTGGATTTCCGATTCGAATCGCCGTCGCTCGTGTCTCAACTGACTCCCACCGTTGAATACCATCCCACCCATGCTCAACAGCCTCCACCATTGGGGCTGCACCAGCAGCTTGGACTCCCGTCAACCGGGGAACTTCTGTTGGATCGAGCGCTCCCGACTGGACGAGTTCGCGAAATGCTTTGTATAGCGCAGATGTGTTTCCTGCATTACCAACTGGAAGGACAATCCGATCAGGGAACACCCCTTCTTCGGCCATGAATCGTTCGAGTATTTCTATACCAATCGTTTTCTGCCCCTCAAGCCGAAACGGATTCAGCGAGTTGAGTAGATACACTTCTCCTTTTTGTGCCAGGTCCTGGACGATATCTAAACAGTTATCGAAGTTACCATCGACCTCAAGAATCCGAGCATCATGAAGCGCCGCTTGAGCAATCTTCCCTGATGCAACTTTCCCGGCGGGTAACAAAACAAGTGTTTCCATGCCACCGCGAGCGCCATACGCTGCAAGAGCAGCCGATGTATTACCAGTCGAGGCACAAGCAAGCCGGTCAACACCAAGTTCCTTGGCTACTCGAACACCAACAGTCATGCCCCGGTCTTTGAACGACCCCGTCGGGTTCATCCCCTCATGCTTGACGCGAAGTGAATTGATACCAATCTCATCGCGAATACGAGGGGCTTTGTGTAGGGGAGTATCGCCCTCTGGAAGTGTTACGCCTGTTCTAAACGGGAGTGCAGCGTGATATCGCCAGACACCTCGCCCCTGACCTTTAAAATCGGCAAATGTCGGTAGTTCCGCGTAACGAACCTCTAAGAGGTTACCGTCTTCACCGGTATACCGGATTTCGTCGAATGGTGCATAAGTCTCGCCGGTCTCAATGTCCGCAAGCCAGACGCCGTTTTGGGCCTCGGCGGGCACGGTTGGGGCAGCGGCGCTGAGTTTGAGGCTCATTGAACAGTGCAACGCTGCCCGGCGTAAAAAGGAGGGCGGTTTGATTGAGCTGCGACGGTTATTGTCTGAAACGAACTCAGTGTTCTCTCTGTGAATAAATCATGTGGGCTCGCTTGAGGGGACCTCATCGATTCCATACGTATCGATACAATTGTGAACCGAGTCGGCCCACGCATCAAGCGCTGAGTGGAGTCTTGATTTGGCTTCTGGGAGCTCCGTTGCGGTATATTGATACACGTATCCACCAGGATCAAGCAATCGCCGGTTTCGATCAGCCAAGCCTTTATCCATCAACGTCGAGAGTGATCGGTTGACATTACTGCGGTCACGGTCAGCACGTTCGGCTAACTCAGCGACTGTGCTGCCAGGGTGTTCAAGCAGCAATAAATACGTCTCACTTTCGTGTTTTTGAATACCGAAGACACACCCGAGAACTTGCTGGAAGCTTGGGTTTTCTGTGTCTAAGAGTTGATTGAAAGCAGGTGACTCGCTCATGTACGTAACTGGGAGCTACGATAGCAAAAGTACCATGCTATTTTAGAGAATATGTCCTCAAGATGAGCTGCTGTATCCCATCTTCTCGATACACTCACGCATTTCGTCTGGGTTTGTGTGCTTGTGCAGCGTCGTTGGCGTATCACAGTAGTATACTTCACCATCGTGTCGAAGCGAAACAGTATGAGACCCGCCTAACATAGCTGCACTAACTACAACGCGGCTCCCCGACTCGATAGCAGACATGATCTCTGCAGTCGTGAGCTCGCCAGACTCAATATGAAGAAGCTCAGTCATCTCCAAACAGGGGGTGTATTTTGCTCAATTTGTCGTCGGACTGAGTGATTGTTCGGAGTTTGGCTCCTCAACGCCCTCTGCTGCTTCAGCGGTCTCAGTTGCCTTTTCTGTATCAACATGCCATCGACTTACCTCCTCATCATATTTGCCCAACTGTGTGCTTATATCTGTTTTGAGTCGATCATCGTTAATATTTACCTCGAAAATAAATGCAATATTTTCCTCACCATGTGATGATTTCTGAATATTTGCGCTGATCAGCTCATTGTCGAAATAATACGGTGCAATCTGCGTCATAACGCGTTGATATACAGTGTCTTCAACACGACGTAATGCACGGCGACCTGCAGAGTCAGCCGCGCGTTTGACATACCCGAGTGAGTCTGACCAGCGCTTGACGGCTGAGGTTGACTCACCATTGCCTACGTGTTCATATGATTCTGATAACAACTCACCGGCTGTCTGAAGGTCCTCATCTGGGCCTTTCCCAGCCTGTTCGCCCTTTCCCTCGCTCACGCTAGCCTGAGCGGCGGTTTTCTTCGAGACGTCCTCACTCAATCGTTCATGCGACTTCGGGCGCCACTCATCCCATTCTTCAAACGCTTCACCATCAATATCAACATCGCGGAGCGCGCGCGTGATACGTTCACCGTGTTCGACTACGTCACCCCAAGATCCCCGAATTTTGAAACCGGAGACACTCTCTTGCATCGTTCGATATCAACTATGCTCTGTAGATATAAATCTCTGTATTCTACAGCGCAACAGGACGAATGTGTCGGGGTCAAACGGAACTTATCAGTTTTTGTTTCGTCTGTGTGATGATTCCGAGTTCATCTTCTCTTAGTTGAGTCAGAGGCGATTTACTGACTTGTTTATCAGTTGTCGCTCATGAGACGCCAAGCCCAGTGATCAAGACGGTTTCGTATGCCTGTTAACCATGCGCTCGGAGATACCCATCGTAACTTGTGCTCAGCAATCTCGATTCGCTCCTCACTAAAAGGGTTCTTATCCGTTTCAGTCGCATCAACAACCGTAGACATTGAACACCGCCCACACGCCTCAGTGTTTTCACTATCGTTCATCAAGCTAATATAGTCAATCCATCATTATTAATGAATCGTCACCCTATGTGACTCTACGAACAAGGAGAAACAATCCTATCTTGATGGCTCGGCAATACAGGTACATCAAACACTCAACAACGACGATCTCTTAATAGATAGTCGTCTGATTAACTACACAACGGGAGGAGCGATAAATGTCAGATGAACATAACAGCGATGTTGATATTGAAGCGTTAGCTGAGAGGGCTAATATTGACCCATCAACTATTCCAACGTGGGAGAATGCATACCTTGACAGAGTAGCCAACCGGTTAATGTTTAATTATGACTTACAGCAGGATACTCACGTTGAAGGACATACGTTTAATCTGACTGCTGAGATGCGAATTGAGAGTAAAAAGCACTTTTTCCACCCATCTCTCCGATACGCGAATCACGAAGCACATGAGTATATTTTCGTCCAGCAACATCAAGCCCCCTCAGTCGCATATCTCAAACGACTGGTTGAACTGGGACATGAGTTAGCAGACAAACAAGAATACCTTGACCCAGATGAGGAACATTTTGGAACTGACTTCACCTTTGTCGTGATTGCAAACTTAATTGAGAATGCAGTCGACGAGTTTGTAGGTGACTTTCGTGACCGGACGCTACTCAAGTTTGGATATTACGGACATTATGAAATAAACCTCATCGTCGTTGCTCCAGATGATGAAATAGCAACAGCCAGTAAAAAAGCTGAGTCCGTTGCAGCGTTCGCACTCTGGAGAGATATGGACGGACAGAACTCAGATGGAATTCTTTCGCGTGTTCGGTCACAACTCGGAATTTGATCCGATTTCTCTCTGGCAATGTGTAATACGTCTCAATCTTGAGATGGGATTTCATACCGACCCTGGTATCAACAATTTCCACTACTGAGTATTGCCGGCCGTCATTTTCTCACATCTCATATTTCTTGCGACAAAAACGAAAAGTTAGCTCAATCGTCGCCTAATGTGAACCCCCCTGCCTCGTCGCGTTCTCGGACATTCTGGATGTTTTCATATCCCATCTTCACAAGAGACAGTCCGAGATATATCAGTGCTAAGGCAATCCCAATTTGAGTAACAGCCGATATCATTTCAACTGCACCCGCGTCGCTCATCCAGCTGGGGTCTAAGAACTTTTGATATATGTTACTGTAAAATGCAAGCCACAAGAGCCCTGAGACAGTAATACCAACCATCAGCGCCATTGGTGCACCTGTGCTCATAAGCTGTTTTGAATCATCCCAGTTCGCTAACCAGACTGTCGCTGTAAGAAGGGCCAAGGCAGCCAGCAGTTGGTTTGCGCCTCCAAATAGTTGCCAAAGCGTTGCCCATGAACCACTTCCGATGAGAACATAAGCTGGAACTATCTGAAGAAGTGCATTGCCATAGCGGTCGGCCGCAAAGGATTGTGCAGAGTTCTCTGGCGTCCCGACTATTTCTTCCATCATATATCGACCGAGTCGAACAGCTGTATCTGTCGATGTAAGAAGGAAGCTCACGAGCACGAGCGCCATGAATGGACCGCCGAATGAGGTTGGGATTCCAAAGCTGGTGAGAAGAACTGCGCCGCCATCTGCGAAGGTCGGAAGCGCCAGACCAATTCCACCACCAACCTCGGGCCCGATAAGTGCGACTGTGATGAGAGCAGTCGTTGCGAGGAGCCCCTCACCGAGCATACCACCGTATCCGATTGTTCGTGCGTCGGTTTCCTGATCGAGTTGCTTAGCGGTGGTGCCTGACGAGACCAGTGAATGGAACCCACTGATTGTTCCACAGGCGATTGTAATAAATAGTAGTGGGAACAGTGGAGCACCGTTCCGACCGATGAAACCATAGAACGGTTGCAGAGACGTCGTCAGTGGCTGACTTGTTGAAGTGAACAATGTCCCAACAATCACAGCTAACAGTGCCCCACCCACGCCTGTGTACAGCAGGAATGATGAGAGATAATCACGAGGCTGTAAGAGCGTCCAGACTGGAAGTGCGCTGGCGATTGCTGCGTATATCAAAATAACTGGAATCCACGCAACAGTGTTTGCGCCAAAGGCGCTTGCGCCCGGGAGCCATCCAAGTGAGCTACTGGTTAAGACGATTGTCTGGGCAGGATACTCTCCAGGGACGATAGCCAGTGGATACTGAATTCCAACCCATACACCGGCAAACATGAGTGAGACAAAAATACCAGTTCCAATCAAGAACGGGAGGTCAAGCTGATATAGCCAAAGGCCGAACAACAGTGCCAATCCGATATAAATCAGACTTGCTGTTGCAGCTTGCGGGAAGGCATTAAATACGATACTAACAACCAAAGCAAACACAGCAACGACGAGAATAATCGTGAGGAATGCAAACCACAATAGCATTTTCTTTCCCCGCTCGCCGACGTACTCCCCAATAATCGATCCAATTGACTTTCCTTCATGTCTGAGGCTGGCTGAGAGTGAGACAAAGTCGTGAACACTCCCCATAAGTGGATTGCCTATCGCAATCCAAGCCAGTGCAGGTACCCACCCCCACAGGACACCGGCGGTGATTGGTCCCACAATCGGTGCTCCGCCGGCAATACTTGAGTAGTGATGTCCGAGTAGCACCGGCTTCGCAGAGGGGACATACTCTTGTCCATCTTCATATTTGTGTGCTGGGGTCTCGCGCTTGTCGTCAAGATCAACGAACTGGGCGAGATATTTTGAGTACCCGATATATCCAAGTGTAAACGTTATCAGCGATGCCGCCACAAGCCAAATGACCTGAACCATGTCTAAAACTCCTGAGTAAAAAAAAGAAATCTGCCGGCATAATGCTAACGATTATTCATCGTATTGCCGGCAATCGAATAATCGCTTAGGCGTGAGCAGACGCTGGCGCAGCCACCTCAATATCAAGTTCGCTGGCCAGTTCACTCAAGAAATCACCCTTAATCTCAGTGACGCGGGTTTCAATTTTTGCGACGATAGGTGGTGAAAAATCCTGGTGTAGTGTCTGCAGATGATTCTGCTCAGTCTCGATACGATCACGGAGAAATTGAGCCCCTCGGCCATTTTCATCTGAGTCAGGAGCTGGCGTGAGACGATTAACCGCTAATCCACGCACATCAAGCCCGTACGAGTCAAGATCTGAAATAGCCCGCTCAGTTTCTCTGAGCGAGAGTTCATCCGGATTGACCACGAGAAAAAACGCTGCATTCTGCCGAAGAGTGCGGCCAGCATACTCAAATCGCTCCTTCCGTGTTTGTAAGCGGTCAAGAATTGGGTCTCCATCCATTATTCGTCGGGGCTCTGCATTACCGACGGCTGCTCGTTCGTACAGGTCGATCGACTGCTCACGCTTGTGAGCAAGCCGTTCGATCCACCCCTCAAGCATCTCTGGTAACGAGAGCAACCGAAGGGTTCCGCCAGTCGGAGATGTATCAAACACGACCCGGTCGTACTCTTCAGCTTGCTTCATCACACTGATAAACCGGTCCATCAGGGCCGCTTCGTATGCACCTGGCGTCTGATGTGCCATCTCTATCTGCCGGTCGATTTCATTAACCATGCCTGCACTTACCTGGTCAGTAAGCGCACGTTTCGTCTCCATGAGATGGCGCTCAGTTTCGGATTCTGGGTCGATTTCCATCGCGTCAAGTGACGGCCTTCCATCAACTGACTGCGGTGTATTATCAAAAGACTGATCAAATACATCAGAAGTACTGTGTGCAGGGTCTGTCGAAACAATGAGTGTTTCAACACCAGCAGAAGCGCACCGCTCTGCATAAGCCGATGATACAGTGGTCTTTCCGACGCCACCCTTTCCACCGAAAAAGACGAACTTGCGCATGTTAGAAGTGATACTGTTGGCCCTTTCGTTCAAGTAGGGACTGTCGATTCCACATTCGCCGCTCCCACGCTTCAAACTCGTCCTCAAGATACGGTAATAATTCGGCGGTGTAATATGATACGGGGGAAGGAATGCCAAATACCTCGGGAAAGCACGCTAACATAAAAACATCCTCAGTGTCTTCTGCCTCTTTTTCTATCTTTTCGTACGCTGGATGTGTAATGAGCCCATGGTACAATCCACGAAGCCATCGTTCAAGCTCTGTCCGATAGCGTTCGATACGTGTCGAGAGATCCATATCACAAGTGCAACGCTCAGTCAACAAGTACCTCAGGGTTAATACTGAGAAATTGTTGTGGATTCAAGTGTTTATACCCACAGAATGTGAGCATGACTAACGACTCAGCGCAGACCGCCGTGACAATTCTCAGCGGGGGGCTTGGTGCAGGAAAGACAACAGTTTTGAATCACTTGCTTACCAGTGCCGAAGCACGCGAGATTGCGGTTCTTGTAAACGACATGGGAGCACTCAATGTTGATGCAGATCTTCTTCGTGATCAAGATGGGCTATCTGCAGCTGCGGGTGAGGTGACTGAGCTCTCAAACGGATGTATCTGCTGTGAGTTACGTGATGATTTGGAAACAGCTGTAATTAAATTAGCGCGCGAGCACAGTTTCGAGTATTTGATGGTTGAGCCGTCTGGAATTAGTGAACCTATGCCCGTCGCGAAGCTATTTACTGGTGGATCACCCGCTGCAGCACGTTATTCGTTATCAGGCGTTGTCACGGTAATCGATACCGCTCGATTTGCAGAGATGTACTTAGATACTGATACATCGACATCACATGTCACTCAGCGAGAGAAAGGTGATCGGCCACTAACACAGGTACTCATTGAGCAGGTGGAGTCTGCCGATGTGATCATATTGAATAAAACAGATTTGCTTGATCAACAGTCAATTGAGCGACTGCAAGAACTCTTGACCCACCTCCACCCAGAAGCGTCACAAATCATGACACAGTATGGTGCTGTTAAACCTGATCAAGTGCTAAATATCACGCAGACTCAGGGGAAGCCAGCATGGACGGACGCGATTGAGTCACACACACAGCGAGAGCATAATCATGAGCATCGAACTGATGCCATCAATCTGAACTCATCAATGTATCGACGGCGTCGGCCATTTCATCCTACCCGACTCACTGATGTACTTACTTCGCTACCCTCAGATATCGTCCGATCAAAAGGGTACTTATGGGTTGCCAGCCGAAACGAGACCCAGATACTCTACAACCAAGCCGGGAGAACAGCAACGGTCAAATCTGTGGGACCGTGGATTGCAAGCCTCCCAGAGGTTGACCAGACACTTTATCGGAATAACCGCCAGGATCTCTCATTTGAGTGGGACGAAAAGTGGGGAGATCGACGGACAGGAATCGTATTCATCGGAACACAGTTTGACGAGAACGCTCTCACGACCCGACTTGATGCAGCACTTCTCACTGATGAGGAATTCTCGGACTCCTCTTGGAGTACATCTCTAAAGGGAGAACAATTCCCTACAGAGCCCGAATCACGCGTCGTATTGTCTGAAAACTGTCTGTCTGATTAGCACGCACACCCTGTCGTGCTTGGTGAGCGCTCGAACTCCATCGCGGCATCACAGTTCGGACATCGTGGAGCGTCATCGGGCCGTTCATCACTTACGGGAATACGCTCGTTACAGTCATGACACCAGAAACTCCCAACGAGCGTTCCCTCATCACCCCGCTGTGGCGATTCTGTTGACGCAGCCAGCATGTTAACTAATGTATCAGCTAAGCCCATACACATCATTTTTAATTATATAACAAGAATACATTGCGGCTACGTACACTGATCACACAACCATTCCACGGCGATGAAGTATTGCGACCGCTAAGATTGCAAGTACAATCAGAGCCAGTGTAAATACTATCCCCCCACGCAAAATACTCTCAAATCGAATGCCTGGTGAAAGTGACTTACGCACCTGTGGATCTGTTGTCCAGAGATATTGATAGAACGCCCAGCCGGTGAGTGCAACTCCAAGGGCGATTGAGAGTAAAATACGGATAGAGTCGCTCACTGCAAACAAATCGAGATATAATGGCACAAATGAGAGACAGAGAGTCCATGCACAGCCGCTGATGACTACAAACGGGATTGGATCAACAGGTTCACCGTCGTGATTACGACAACGCACATGGCATGTTGGTTATCAGAATCAAAGAATGGTGTGTCTCCACTCCGGGTGTTTTTTGATTCAATGCGGTAAATGAACAATCATTACCTATGGACACCACATCGCCGGGAGACCCACGGGTTCTTATGATACTTAATATCATGTTATCATTGGTGTTTGCGACCGTGCTTGTCTGGGGACTTGAGTTTGCTGAGATTGTTGCATTCACTCCAGTCAATGTCGTGTCAGCCGCTGCTATCTTGGTGGGACTTACTTGGATTGTTATCAACCAATGATTGTCAGGAGATATTTAATCCATGGAATTATGATGATTCGTTCATCTGGTCTGTGTAACGATGACGATTGAGGATCGAGATGATGCTTATGTTATTTCACACGCACTGGCGAAAGATACTCTCACTCAACTTCGAAGCAATGAAACCGCTCAGGTGGCTTTCCGAAAGGGCCTGGTGAAATTGGGCCGAATCTGCGGATACGAGATTATAGATGGAGTAATGCAGACAAAATATGTTCGTGTTGAGACGCCGCTGACAGAAACTACCGGTGAGCGTGTTCGGGAACTAGACAATGTTGTTATTATCAACGTACTACGGGCGGCTACTCCATTTGTCGAGGGATTGCTCAAGGCTTTTCCACATGCAAAACAGGGAGTCATCAGTGCTGGTCGTGATGAGTCAGGCGGGATGGATAATGAAGGATTATTCGAGATTTCGATTGATTATGTGAAGCTTCCAGAGATAACGAGCAATGATACAGTGATAGTTGCGGATCCGATGCTTGCTACTGGGTCAACCATGTCTGCTGTTTTACAGGAGGTTCTCAAAGCAGCGACGAGCGATCCTAATGACCTTCTTGTTCTCTCAGCCGTCTCAGCACCTCCAGGGCTGCTGCGAATTAGCGAAACCGTGCCTGAAGCATCATTGCTCACCGTGTCGATTGACGACCGTCTTGACGAAGACGGGTATATAATTCCAGGATTAGGTGACGCGGGAGATCGAGCTTTCCGAACGACCTGAGCATTCCTAACTCAAAAAATATTCGCAGTATTTAAAAGAACGTGATGTGCTCGCGCGAGTCGTGGGCTCGCTACTAACGTTGGCCGGGCATATTACTCCTGACGGTTGGGAATCGAAGCTTTACCACCGACGGCGCTGGCTCCATCACGAAGCCAGTGCTCGTCCTCGGGGTTTTTACCTTGTTTTAGATCGGTCGGCTCACTTGTTTGGTACCGGATTTCGCCGCAGCAGACACTGAGTCAACTGCCAGGTTTCCACGCGCGAAACTCACGATGGTCAGTTGCTTACCCAAGCTGACGGCGCACGGCGAAAGCTGTGGGTCTTGCAGCTGTATTCCGCTATAACAGTAGTTGGTGATATGACCACTGTATCCGAACCCACACTCGTTTGAAATAGAACGCCGAATGGGTATTTTTCCATATTGACCTTTTGACGATCATTCTCTATGTCTCTACAGGCCCAACTAACAAAATATTATAATATTTTGGACATTCCTTTCGCTCTACAGGGTGTCTGATTCATCTTAAAACTCGGGGAGTACTACTGAATAGAATAACCATGTTTTCGACGAGTGATAAGCCGATCGTGACAGTGACATGTATATCACCTGAGTTGACTATCTCTCGACGCCTGAACCCCCTTATTTCGCCTCGAATCCCCTCGCTGTGATTCGATTTAACTGGAAATGAATCGTCTCAGTATATACTCACCATGTCTCCTAACATATATTATGTCAACTATTCACATTACCTCATTTATTATGATGTAGACAAGGTAACTCGTCCATGCGTGGCGCTCAGAAGCCGTTCAGTAAGATCCGAACGTAGCTCCTCGGGTACCTCAATCTTGAATTCTACCTGTGCATCGTAACTAGCCTCGAAACTGATACGTTCACTATTAAGAATACTGTGAATTGTCCCCGAATCGTTGTAGTCGACAGTTGCCGTGAACTGTGTGCGAGGAACGGCATTCCGAGTACCCGCATCGGATATTGCTGTTGAAACAGCTTTGGCATATGCACGAGCAAGCCCACCGATACCGAGATTTGTTCCGCCATAGTAGCGAACGGTTGCTGTCGCGACATGCTGTAAATCACGCTGTACGAGTACGTTGAGTACTGGTTTCCCGGCGCTGTTCGTTGGTTCGCCATCATCGCCAGCATACTCGCGAAGAAGATTATCCGTACCACGGGCTGGAACCCGGTAGGCCGGCACGATATGAGACGCATCGTTATGCTCGCGGCGAACATCATCAATGAACTGCTTTGCAGCCGCAACATTTGACGCGCGATCTATGATAGCGATAAACTCTGAGCCTCGGTCAACATATGTCCCAACACCACGACCACTGACAGTTTCAAATGTATTGTCTTGACTCATCTTGACCACTCTTAACCTGACTATCTGCTCGTTGCCGCCGCGTATTAAGCGATAGTAACACGATGAACAAATGAGAGCGTCGAAAGCTCATTCAATAGTTCACCAGGTAACGGATCGTCTACTACGATATAGAGGCGTGGATCGTCAGTGAATTCGGGGTCTTCAGTGATTGCTTGTCGAATCGTAATATCTCTATCTGCTAATCGAGCCGATATTTCAGCTACGATTCCAGGATTGTCTGCCTCATTTACTTCAACAGTAATTGCTGATAAGTCGAGAACTGGAGCGAGGTCCATAAGACTGGGAATCGAGGAAATGTTCTGAAAGATTCGTCTGAGTTTCTCATCACTTAGAATGGTTGATGTTGTCGAGTCAACCACGCGGCGGTCAACGTCGATCTCACGAGCAATGCCCGTATTCGGAATTTCAATTCCCCCGGAGACGACCCGCCCCTCATCATTGACCGAAAATCCCCGTTCTAACAACAGTTTAATTACCGCCTGCTGACTTGGACTCCCTTCGAATTTCTGCATGATCTCATCAAACATACCGACCAGTCTGTGAGCCACAGCAAAGTATCCATATCATCTCTGAGACCTGCCCGAGAGGTTTCCTGCATTATCGAAATGTAGGAGAAATCAATTCGTTCAGCGGTTGGATGGGTCAGTCGTTGACTGAGACTGTCCACGAGCAAACATTCGTCCTACTCTCCGAGGTATCTCAACGAGAAAACAGCGCGAGTTCCCCACCGCGGTAAGATGTAGAACGGGGGCGAGCGCGATGATTTCGCAGAGAACGTGCGCCTAAGATATCTGTATCGTCACCAAACCAGAGATAAGGAAGGCTACCTTGGACGTGCGCTTGACCAGCGGGATATTGAATCTGATGGACTGTCTTGAACCCTCCGCATTGACTGAAGGGCAGAGCGGAAGTTCACACTGAGTCTGACTGCCTCATCCATAAATAATTCAATCGGAAGAATTTATCTGATTCCTATTGGAGAGTGGTGTATGCGTGAATTGCACTCATGTGATTTCTGTGACAGCGAAGCAATAGGAGTATACGAGGCACTGCCATCCTCAGTTGTCGCTCCAGGGACAATTCAGCAGCGGGTTGCCCTCTGTGAGAAGTGTCAGCATTTGCTTGAATCAATCTTATCACCAATGGATGAGACAAATGACCAATCACGAACTGAGTCTAAGAGGGTATCGACAGTGTCAGTGAAGCGTGAGACTCCGTCTGAACAGACAGAAACCGGTGTGCAGGCCGCGGTAGATGAAAAAAAGGAGTCAGCAATGTATTCAGAGCACAAGGGTTCACATCCAGATGAGCCAGAGCAATTTCGAACAGTGATGCGGTTGCTTGCGAATCGAAACTTTCCCGTAGAAAAGAGCGAAATCGTTGACATATCGTCAGGTGCATACGATGTTAACGCATCGCAAGTAAACACAATAATAGAACATGCAATCGATCGAGGCGTACTGGTTGAAGAGAAGGACATGTTAAAACGACCAGTCTCGGACCGACAAACATCATCTCCAGGCTCACCAGACTAACATTACTGGGGTGTTCTCAGCTTGAGTAAGCAGAGGCACACATCTCTGCAAATCAGATCTCTCAATCGTTTTCCAACTCAGTTGAACCGATAAAATACGTCTTGTTTGAGTTTTACAGTTGGCATAAGCCGAATGCCACGAGGTCGTTCCGAAATCGGATATTTCCGTGATGATGAGACACTTTGCGTGTCAAACTATTTGACCGCTTAGATGAAGTCGACAATAACCAACACAAACCACAGTAGCTGAGTTGTTATTGCCCAAACGCGGAGTTACAGCGGTAGCGAGGCGAAAGCCCACCCGCGAACGCGTTGGGATGAAGCCGACAACTGGGAATCTCTCCACGCTCATAGCCACGGTTGGGGTTGGATGCTTGCGTAATATCTCTACGTGGGTGGTTTCTATATACTGGTGATGCTTCGTGGGTTCGACAGAGAGCGTATTAGCGTCCACAAACTCCAGTATCAGTTCATCTGGTGTCCGAAGTCTCGCAGGACCCGCGGTCCTGCGGACCTCGCGGAGCTTTGCTCCGCTTAGTACCGCAAATCGGTACTTGAGGGCGAGGTACGCGACCGTCTCAAAGAACTCATCAAGGAGAAAGCCGACGAACTCGGGTTAGAGATACTGGAGTTGGCGATTCGCCTCGACCACGTACACCTGTTCATCACGCGCGACCCGACACTCGCTCCGAACAAAATAATGCAGCAGGTCAAGGGCTACTCCTCGTGCCACCTCCGCGACGAGTTTGACTTCGGCTTGCCGTCGCTGTGGACGCGCTCGTACTTCGTCTCAACTACGGGCGACGTATCCAGCGAAGTCATCGAGGAGTACATTGACGCCCAAGCAGGTGAATAACGATGCAACGAAACGTCTCGACCACGGTGCGGGTCAAACTCCACTCGCTGACCAACAGGAAAGCCGACCTGCTCGCCCGTGAGTACGAGGCGTTCCAGACCGAGGTACACGGCGGAAACGCTCACCTCTCTCCGCAACCGACCAGCAGGCGTCGAAAGTCCAACGCCAAAAAGACCCGAACCCCGGCACCGAACAGCCTGTCGTTCTCCGCAACGACGTGTTCGATGTGGCCTACGACGAGGACACTGTTCTCTCATCGTGGTGGGTCAAAGTCCCCGTCTACGACCCTGAGCGTGGACGGGGTAACTCCATCTGGTGCCCCGCCCACGTTCCGCACAAGGACGAACACGCTTTGAGTGTCCCGAGTGTGGGCTTGACGACAACGCCGACAAGAACAGTGCGCTCAACATCGGCAAACGAGCCTTGGGCAAGTTCTCGAAACCGCTATCCGAGGCGGGGGCTGTACTGGCACAGCCCGAAACCAGGTCATCGTCCCACGCGACGACGAACCTGTGAACCTCTCCATATCCGTGGGTTCAACCCTCAGTGGGGGAACCCCACGGCTTGAGCCGTGGGAGGATGTCAGTACCGAGTAGCAGGAGACCACGACTTCGTATCAAACGGCCAAAACAAACTCCTGAAATATCACAATACTTGCTTTGTGCTCGGGGTATCGCTGCGGCGTGGGTCTAGCTGGGTTGCAGCATCGAGTGCACGTGCTGATGCCTTAAATAGTGCCTCAACTTCGTGATGCGCGTTCGATCCCTTGACGCTCGCATGTACCGTGATGTCTGAGTGCATTGATAACGAGAGGAAAAAGTGCCGTGCCATATCACTCGTGAACGCGCCGATTGTTGGTTGAGAAAACGAGCCCTCAAACTCAAAATGTGGTCGACCACTGAGATCAACGACGACCGTGGCCAGTGACTCATCAAGCGGCACCGAGCAATCAGCAAACCGAACAACTCCCTGCTTATCTCCCAATGCAGATGCTAATGCATCACCAATGACGATACCGATATCTTCGACGGTATGGTGATCATCGATTTCGAGATCACCAGCACAAGAAACGGTGAGGTCGAACAAGCCATGTTTGGCAAAAGCCTCTAACATATGATCGAAAAATCCAACTCCTGTATCGACGGTTGCTTTCCCCTCGCCATCGATGGTGAGTGTAACTTCAATCGTTGTTTCTGCCGTTTCACGAGAAATTTTGGCTACCCGATCACCTGTTGTGCTCTCTGAGATATCGTCTGACATAAGATAATATCAATACTGTCGGAATATCACCGTTCCGACTCGCCGTGATCTCATTTTGAGAGTTCTTGGCGAGCTACTCAGCTCAGATTCTCATTTCTGATCATCAAAGTGAGAGTGCCTCTGCCAAGCTAAATTTATCCTCATAAAGCGCAGTGCCGACAATAACTGCAGAGGCACCGACTGAACGTAGCTGGCGGATATCTGCCACAGTTGAGACGCCTCCAGAGGCAATCACCGGAATATCAACAGAAGTGGCAACTCGCTCCGTCACCGTTGTCTGCACGCCATCAAGTGTCCCTTCGACATCGATATCTGTGAACAAAATAGCTGCAGCACCAGCGGCTTCAAATCGTTCGGCTGCGGTTGCAGGGTTAAGACCAGTCGACTCTGTCCAGCCCTCAACGACAACTTCACCATCTTTTGCATCGAGACTGACGACCGCTCCCATCGGATGAGTTGTTGAAATATCGCGAATGATTGATGGATTCTCAACCGCAGCTGTCCCTAAAACGACTCGGGAGATACCACCATTTAGTAGGTTTATGGCATCGTCGACATGTCTAATACCTCCACCTAACTGAAGTGGAATATCGACCGCACCACGGATTGCTGAGACCGCCTCTGCGTTCTTTCGTCCACCACTGAAAGCACCGTCAAGATCGACTATGTGAAGCGATTCAGCGCCCTCATCTGCCCAGCGCTTCGCGACGGTAACTGGGTCGCCATATGTTGTCTCGGTACCAGTCTCGCCTTGGACGAGTTGGACAACTTTCTGATCTTGGATATCGATAGCCGGGATAACCTCAAACGAATCAAAGATGTCGCTCATAGCTTCGTTGGTGACTGGGCGAACCTAAACGCCTCGGACGATCACAGGAGGCAGAATTGCTTCTGCATGAGTGAGTGAGATAACACATGGGCAGCCAGTCCAGAGTATGATTCAATTGTCAGACATTGACACAACATGTCCGGGTGCAGATGCTTCGCAACCGCTTTCAGCAATGATATGGGAGAGTTTGTTGGATGCAATTATTCGGCTCAAGTGGAACTCGGGGGGTGGTGGGTGAGGGATTAACCCCAGAATTTGTGATACAGGTGGCCAAAGCAGCCGGGACTGTATGGGATGATGATCGCGTAGTCGTCGCACAGGATACGCGCACGAGCGGGGACCTGTTCGTCAGTGCGGCAATAAGCGGCCTGACGAGCATCGGCGTTGATGTTGACGTTCTCGGAGAAACGCCAACACCAAGTGCATCCCACTACGGTGCTCAAAACAGGCTACCGGTAATCATTATTACTGCCTCACACAATCCACCTGAATACAATGGTATGAAGCTGATGAATGCACAGGGCATTGAACTTGGGGAGAGTGAGCTAGAAGAGATCGAAGCCTGCGTGTCGGATGAGAAATACAATCACGTATCTTGGGATGCCGTTGGACAGGTGCGAGAGATTGAGACGGCAAACGGGGGTTATGTGGATGAGTTGCTTGACGCCGTTGACCGTGAGCAAATTGCACGACAAAAATTCACTGTTGCTCTCGACCCAGGTCATGGTGCAGGCGCACTAACGAGTCCTTCATTTTTTCAACGGTTAGGTTGTACCGTTCACACTATTAATAGTACTCCTGATGGGCACTTTCCCGGCCGGGTACCAGAGCCGGTTGAATCCAATCTTGGTGATCTCAAAAATCTCGTCAGTGCGGTTGATGCCGATGTTGGAATCGCACATGATGGAGATGCAGACAGAGCGATTTTTATCGACGAGACAGGAGAATACATACCGGGAGAAACGTCGCTCGCTATCCTTTCAGCGGCCGTCCTCTCCGAAGGCGATGCAACTGTTGCAGCGGTTAATGTCTCACAGCGACTGGTCGATGTCTGTAAGGCGGTGGGAGCACAATTGGAACTGACACCGGTAGGGTCATCAAAAATTACATCGCGAGTTCAAGAGCTTCAATCTGCTGGTCAAACCGTTCCGATTGCTGGAGAGGGTAATGGCGGGATTTTTTTTCCAGAGTATCGGCTTGTTCGCGATGGTGCGTACGTCGCTGCAAGGTTTCTTGAGCAAATCGCCGAGAAACCAGCAAGTGAACTGACCAGCGAATATAGTGCATACACAAGTGTCCGCATTAATATTGAGTATACCGACGATAACGAAAAAGCGGAGTTGCTCAATAACGCCATGGAGTATGTTGAGCAGGCGGATGCAGCTCTTGATACGACCGATGGGTATCGGCTTGATTATGATGATGGGTGGGTCTTGATCCGTCCATCAGGGACAGAGTCAAAGATACGCGTTTATGCCGAGGCAAAGACTGAAAAACGCGCAGAGACGCTCGCTAATGCCGTAGCGACCCACATTAATTAAATCCATAATTGAATATACACCGTCATGTGTTGAGTGCAGAGTCGATGGTTTCCTGTAAAGATAGCAATTCCTTTTTTCCTGCCTCAGCCCTCTTGTTTTTGAGCAACTGACGAGCTGCGTCCGATAAATTAACCTCTGCGGCTAACGCCAGGCGGTATTTGTTATAGACTGGTTCGAACGTGATATCGCGAACCGTTCGGATGGCTGCAATCGTTTCCTCACGTGCGAAACGGCCGAGTACTGAAATTGCTTCTGAAGTAAAAAATTGGAGTCTACCGGCTGCTGGCGGGGGTATCGAAATAGATAGTGGCTCGGCAGAGAGTCGCTCAAGATATGTTCGATGCACTCCGACTGTCGTCTGAAGCAGTGCCGGATCAGCTGCATAGTGGTCGAGTTTTGAACCCGAGAAATCTGCATACTCAAGTAGTGTCGGAATTGAGTCACCCGCGTCAGGACTCTGTCGGATAAACTGAGACAGATCTTGAGGAGGTGCCTGATACGAAATGAGTGGAAAAGATTCTGTTCGCTCAAGGAACGAAATTACGGCACTAATGCTTGCGGTCTCATAGAATTCGGTGAAATCTTGATGAACCGAGTCATTATACTCTGAGATGGGCCCTGACAACGCGGTCGTTGAAACAGAAAAGTCGACATCAGAATAGCTGCAGAGCAGTTTATAGTACTCAATGGCTTCAGTGACGGCTTGCCGTGCCTGTGATACTTCGCGCTCTGCACTGGCTAACGCATCAGCTGCTTCCTGACGTTGATTCAGCAGTTCACGATAGGTAGCTACCGGTGCGAGATCCTTACGGGCGGCTTCAAAATCAGACTTATTCAGTCGGCGTTGATCAAGTCGGTCCGCAGCTATCTCAAACGCTTCACGCTCAGGGATTGACTTTGGAAGTTCCTCGACGAGTCCAATAAAGCGGTCTTGAAATTCAACGTATGCTTGAAAATTACCCGTCCCTGTTGCTGAATCTTGATATGAGTCCAACAGTTGTATCGCTCGCTCATACTCGTCAGCAGCGGCGATAACCATTGATTCTCCAACAGATGCAATCTCCCCATCGACAGCCTGTTTTTGCTCACGAGCCGCCTCAAGATTGTTCAGGGCACGCTCAGTCGTAGACTCAAGCGAGTCGATATCTGGTGGAACATCAGTTAAGTCCGGAGCCATCTGTCTCAGTCATAGACTGTCTCTGGGTCAAATACTTTCTCTCCGACTGTTTCGTCGTCGATTCGGCGAAAAAAACAGGAATGATATCCAGTATGACATGCTCCACCTGTCTGCTCGACAAGATATAAAATCGCATCGCGATCACAATCCACACGAATTTCTTCGATTCGCTGTGTGTGTCCACTGGTTGCGCCTTTCTCCCAGAGCGCTTCTTGACTGCGCGAGTAATAATGTGCGCGCCCTGTTTCTCTTGTTCGATCGAGTGCTTCTGCGGAGACATAAGCGAGCATGAGAACCTCCCCAGACTCTGCATCTTGTGCAATCGCTGGAACCAAGCCATTTTCATTAAAATTGACTGATGAAATATGGTCGGCTGTCATTATTACAATGGATTCAACATTTACCGATAGGTCTTGTGTCTTGCTTTATTTAGATCCCTGCCCCTCAAACGTGGGAATCTACAGATGAGCAAGAGTCGTTCCCCAATTGGAAATCAAAGATTTCTGCGATGACCTTGGGTTCATCTCTCAAACAGCTTGACCACAAGGCGGCTCACGAAGTGGATCTGCAGGTTAGGCGGTTCCCTGAGCTCGGGTTTAAACGACAGTTTTAGCTGGAGCTTCGGGACTCGCCCGAGGCGTAGACCGCACATGCGTCTTCTTTCCATTATGCGATGTACTCAGAAGTGCTCAGGTCAGCGCGATATGTGTGAATATACCGGACATCAAGACTGGTCGTCATCACTCTCGAACCACATACCGAACACTGGTCAACTATCCCACCTACTCGCCTGCTGTCACAGACTCCTTGAGAGTGGGGCTTCCTGTTTCGACGACGGTGTCAGACGTGTCTGACAGCCCGCTAGACGCAGTCTGGCGAACACGCTTTCCATCCACAACATCGGAAGCACCCGACGATGTGAACAGACCGAGCCCAGTCTCAACAGGCGTGAACGAGACCGAAGCTCTCGCTCGCACATCAGAATCGCCCTGAGATTCTGAGGACATCCCTTCGGAGCGTCCCAGTCTTCGCTTTTCAAACCCACGCGATAAAACGTTGATTGCAGCGCTCGTATCTCTATCCATCTCGAACCCGCAGGGCACGAGTGTTTGCGTACGCACCACAGTTTGTCCGATTTGACG
>JAQCNF010000026.1 GCA_028275165.1 Haloquadratum sp. | reverse complement strand
AGGGGGCTCGGCTGTGGTTCGTGAGTCATGCGTCGGGCCTCCAATGGAGGCGTGGTATGCTTGGGTATCCGCTTGCACCTCACAGGCCGTGCCATTGACCCGACTCAACCACGAGGGTTGAGTCGCCATCCGACGCTTGCTTTTTGATCACAGAGACCCCAATCCAACTCCAGTTTTCGTCTGATGTGCTTCCATCGTGATATGCTGTCAAACAGTCTCAAACTCGTGGTTGTCGTCACTGTTGTCGGATTCATCCCCGCGCGAAAGCACGGGGCTCTCTCCTTGAATATCCGTAAGAAACGACAGATCGAGACGTTCGAACAGTGCTGTTGTCTCACCGTTCAGCGGTTTGAAGACCTGCTCATCCGTATCGTTATCGGGTATGATGGACCTGGTAGTGGACACATCAGATTCGTCCTACCGCCTTTCTCGTGAGAACCTCTACACCACCGCTTTACTCTACTAATGATAAGGTGGACGTGTCTCTGTCAACGGAGATTCTCCTGTTGAGCATCGCTTTCGTCCTGCTCGGCATTTAGAGTTCATTGCGAGTGCCCGGCGGTGCCCGGAGCTTCACTGTCGCTGATCTCGGCACTACCACGCTGGGACTCATGGTCGGTATCGCGGAGACGCGTGCATTGCCCGGCCAGACCAACGACGAGTCCTCAGCAGTTACAACGTGGAGCCTCCGGCCTCAAGGAGTGAACATGGTGAGTGAGTAGGCCGGAGAGGAAACCGACATGGCACGATGTAACTACCATACGACGGCCACCTAACTCGCAAAAGTATAACAAGCGGCAGTCTGTGTTCTGAAATACGGAAGTCCGCCGTACCGCACCCGTCAGACTTGACGTTCCTGACGAGCGGCGTAACGACTTCCACGAATCTGCCCAACAGTTTCTCCATTGTGCGAACCGTGCCGCAGCATTCTGTTGGGATGATACAGACTACAACAAGTGTGTCACGGCTAATAGTACTGCACGGGATGCACTGTATGATGAGCTTCGGGCAGAAACTGACCTCACCGCGAACCTTGTGCAAGAAGCGATCCGACGTGCTGTGCAGGCTGTTAAAGGGTGTGTCGAACGGTGGAAACAAGGGAAGCGTGTGAGCCACCGGATTTCACGTCGTGGAGTATGGTTTACGACAAGCGGAGTGCGACATTCTATCGAAACAAAGTCTCACTCTCAACCGTCAACGGGCGTGTAGAGTGCGACTTTGAGTCACCCTCGGACAGTCCAACACCCTACGAAGAGTACGTACTGTCTGAAGACTTTGAGTTCCGTGCAAGCACACTGCAATAGCATAAAGTAACCGACGAGTTCGACTTCCATATTACCACATTAACGTACGACAGCGAGAACGACAGTGACAATCACACAGAGGGTTCGGTAGATACTGAGCACCAAACAGTTCTTGGTATCGACCTTGGTGTGAACAGTCTCGCTGTTGCCTCAACCGGACACGGTTCTGGAATGGTAATGAGTATGATCACTGGTGTCGTGAACTTGAGAAACGACGTGGTGAAATGCAACAACAGGGAACACAGGCCGCTCATAACGCTATGCTTCGGCTTGGGAAGCGTGAATATGCATGGCGAAAACAGTATCTTCACACTGTTGCTAACGAGATTGTCACGGAAGCCGTTGAACATAACTGCGACGAGATCGTGTTTGAAGATCTGACCGATATCCGTGAGCGACTACCACAGGCGCAATGGCATCACGTCTGGGCATTTCGTCGCCTATTTAAATATGTTGAATACAAGGCACCTGAACAGGGTATCTCGGTTGAACAGATTGAACCAAACCACACGTCGCAACACTGTTCACGGACAGACTGTGGGTTCACTCACGAAGATAACCGCAATGGTGAGCAGTTTTGTTGCCTGAAATGTGGATATGAAGTGAACGCCGACTATAACGCCGCGAAAAACGTCGGGATACGGTACGCCCGGAAGCGACAGCACAAACTCCGTTCCTCGCACATGTCGGGGAGCGAAGACGCACCAGTAGACGTGCGTACAAATGGTGGAATGTTGAATGGCGAGAGTTACCAACCGATTGCTGGTGACTGATCGCCGGGAGTTCACATCAAAGCCACCGAAAGGCTTCGCCTTTCGAGGCCTCGATAGAGCTCTGCTCTATCGGTGGCCCCACCCTCAACGAGCGAACCCTGTATGGGGTGAGCGAAGTAGGGTAGGATAGTTTACGCGGTTGCTAGGGCTGGGTCGGCCTCGGTGCTGCAGGCGACAGCTGCGGAGTTTGAGATGCCAGGGTCGATCCTCTGTACCTCACTATCGGGTGGATAGAATGTCTCGATTTCGTGCCTGCTGGCGGGATGCAGCTCCAATCGTCGTTTTGCCTGGTTGTAAATAGCTCTGACCTGTCGCAGGTTTTCGGGGGAAACGCCAGATTGTGTTTCGTATTCGACAGGAATATATTCCCATGCTCTCGGGTATTCGCATAGTTTGCATCCCTCAAGAGTCGGAACGGTTGTTCTCAATGTCGTGGCGGATACCGCTCTGCTTCCACGTCACAGTCGAACGAGAATGTTCTTCATTGACGCCGCAACCACGGTGTCGGATTCATTCCGTGTTTAAGCGCACGGGTATTGTCGTTGTTGTTAATGAGCATCATCACGCGACTGTCGCCGTGTCATTCCGGACCGTCCCCGTCACTCGAGTTAAGATAGATATGAGGCGATGGTGTCCACCTCAAACCAGAGGTGCTGATCGGACGTGAGAGGATTTATGAAAGGACGACGAAGAGTGACATTCGTGTCCAGAGATCCACCATCCAATGGAGGCTCTCGCGGGGCTGACTCATCGGACCGTCGGAAATATATCCCTGCGCTTCTTGGAAATCTTGTTCCAGTCGTTGGCACCGTGGTGTTCGGCTGGAGTCTCACGACTGTTGTGTTCATCTATCTCATCGAACTTGGTGTCATGGCTGCTGTCCACACGGGAATTGCGCTGTGTGCGCCGCACCCAGTAGAGGAGACAGAACTCTCGAGAGTCATGGGTTACCAGCAGGGGGACGATTTTGCGGGCAAGTCGGACGACGATGAATCGAACCCGATCCAGCTTGCCACACGATTGCCACCGATCTATCGTCGGAATATCCGTTTTCTGACCCGAACATTGGTTATCTTCCCAGCGCTGGGTATTATTGGGTATTCACTCTTCGATCTACTCGGCGAATACCCGTCGGTGACACCGGCACTTACTGTTGCGGTATTTGGCGTTTGTTTCGGCCAGGGAAGACACGCCTGGCGGAACTGGATTGTCGATCGCACATATGAAGAGTACTCGCCAGCGGCGATTATTGCAGTCGCTCACGAACTATTCGGCCTGTACGTATTCACCGTCATCCTGGTGGCGTCTTCGGTCACAGTCGTTGTTCTTGCTCTCGCGTTCGGTGGTGTGGAGACTCGAGCACTGTTGGTGCCATATTTGCTTCCGATTGCGCTCGCAAAGACATACTTTGAGGCGAATCGATGAAACGCTCGGATTCTGTCGAAACATGCTATGCGAGATGTCAAGTCTCAACCGATCAGCGACAGAGGTCTCGACGGTGACGATATCCCACAGTTAACCCTCGCTGGAGTTTTTTGTGTAGATGCGACCAGTGAACTGGTCAATGAAAGCGTCTCCTGAATTGTCGGAATAGGTGATCCGCGGCATGAATGAGCTACCTGACACAGTCTCTGTGTCCGATACCGTGAGACGACTGTGCGTGAATTCGGCGATTAGTGTGGGCCCCCGTTATCGATGTGTATTCGCACTCAGGGAAGGAGACCGATGCAGACATACAATGACAGAGGCACTGCCAAATGGTTGGGCTCAAACGGAACTCGAAGACTGTTATTCAACTCGTCTCAGACAGTGTCGCACAGTCCACGCTATTCAGCGTAATTCAAAGATGGAGCCTCCAGCCTCAAGGAGCGACCGCAGGGAGTGAGTCAGGCAGGGTAGTTCACAATCAACAGTCAGAGAACATAGGTAGAGCTCAGAATAGACATACAGGTGAGTTGGAGCTAATCAGATAAATATAGATTCAACTGAAGCGGTAGCGCGGAGCCCCCTTCCTCAAGCGCGAGCGAAGCGAGCGGTAGGGACGGGAGGAGCGCGCTCGCATCTGACACACACGAATCGATAAATCGCCTCACATCTACATTGAATATGTGGCAGACGACTATGTGCGTCGGACGGCAATCACCCTCGGTAGACGGTGAGCAACCCGAGTTGTTCGCAGGGATCACACACCATTTCCGAGTGGAAGTGTGGTTGCCAAATCGCCACGGACATGGTGTGGGGCAAGTGCAACGACAAAAGCGACGGACAGCCTCTCGCCTACGATACCGTGCGCGACAAAACCGGCCTCGGGAGTCAGCACGCGATTCTCGCCACCCATCAAGCCGCACAAGCCATCACCGGCTATCTCGAGCGTCGGTCCAAAGGCAAGAATGTCAGCAAGCCCACTTTCACACCTCCCACGGTGAAATACGACACCCGGACCATGACGCCGATGACGATACCGTGTCGCTCACGACGACGGAGAGTCGCGTCCGGTGTGACCTTGCCCTTCCCGACGCCGACGATGGCTACCAACGGCAGTCTCTCGACTTGGATACGTGGAGTGTCACGGAAAGCACGCGCCCGCGACGGCGACGACTTTTTTACATCGGCTTTCGCCGACACAAGAACGACACCGAGAGAAACACCGCCAAGGACGGAACGGTACTCGGGGTTGACCTCGGCATCGAAAACCTCGCTGTCACAAGCGCTGCCGACTTCTTCAGCGGACAGGAGCTCACCCATGACCTCCGCGAGTTCGAGAAGGTACGCGCCGGACTCCAACAGACCGGGACGAGAAGCGCCCACCGGACGCTCAGACAGTCGAGTGGCCGTGAGCTTCGCTCCGTCCGTGACGTGCTACACCGAGCGTCGAACGCCATCGTAGACGAAGCACTTCGGTATGAGTGCGACGTGATAGCGTTTGAGGACCTGACCCATATCCGCGACCGAACGGGGGCGTCGTGGGGCACAAGCGTTCCGAACGCTGTCCGAGCGCGTGGAGTACACAGCCGAAGCGGAAGGTATCTCGGTGAGTGGGTTCGGCGTACACGTCGAAGCGGTGTGGCAAGTGCGGCTTCACAGCGGACGAGAACCGCCCGACTCGCACCGACTTCCGATGTGTGAACTGCGGGAGGCGAACGCGGACGACAATGCGGCGAAGAACATCGGGATGCGGTACGTCCGTCGGGGCCAACAGTCGTCTCGGCGGACGGGCAACAGTCAGCTTGCCCTGAAGGAACTGTGACGCCGAGTGGCGGACTCACTGCCCACCTGGAAGGGTTCGAGGCCGAGTTCATGGACAAGCCCAGCCCAGCCCCACCTCCACGAGCGAACCCATCAGGGTGAGCGAAGTCGGGGAGGGGGGGTAGTTGACAGGTCTGATATCTTGGTTAAGACAACTTTTCAGCCACTCAGAAAGATTGACCAGCAGAGAACAAAGGATACCAGTCTATCCAGATAATAAAACAGGCTTAGCTAGAAGGACTGTTGCTGTCTGTTCGCATGAGTTGCTCCTCGGTCGTCGTAGTTTGCCCTTCCAACACTTCCCTGTGGAGCAAGGGACATCAAGGTATTGTGCAAATCATCACTCGACTCAAATGTCTCAGGCGGGTCATCAAGGAGATCCAGCATCTCTCCAGGGGTTGTCTCAGAGCCGTCTTGCAGTTCGATTGTCACATTCTCGCACCTGTTCTTGATATCCTCGATACTCGCTGGATACTCGCAGTCACACAGCTCGTCCAGTGCCTGTGTCAGATTCATCATGTATCATCAGTATCATATACTGAACACTCAGTTAAATGACTGTTGGGTAGAATAACCATTCTATGGGATAAGTATCCAATATTACATCAATACCTTAGCTTCTGAAATCAAAAACCATACGATTGATATCTTTATATCGTATTTAATATCTGTTTGATAAATACTAACATGGCGCCGGCCAGAGTGGCCAGCGGGAAATAAGTTTGAGTGCCAGCGATGCGGGAACCAGAATCACGCCGACTACAACGCAGCAATGGTCAATTGAGAGAGTTTGTGCAGGCCATATGCATGGGAAATTCAAACTCTGTACCTCCCTCGCACCTGTCCGACAGAAAACCACCCGTGGATCGAGAGGAAACCGAGATACCAACCAGTGTCATCTCTATCTCAGACAACTTCACGCCACACGACATTCAGTTTCGAGACTCAAGAAGATGCAGTCTCACACCCGATTCGCTTCTTGACACGACTGATTTTCTTCGTAATGGTCGCTAAATGAATCGACGCTGTGATGACAGGAGGGACAAACACCAGCGAGTTTCTGTCGGAGTATCGACAGTCCTGTCTCGAGCTTACGAGATTCAGCTCGCATCCTGTTGTCAGCCATATACACTGTCGTTCCTTTGATACCCTGTATATGCCTTGGTGTATCAATCGTTGCCATCACAGTGAATGGAAGTGCAAGGGGTTCTGCCTCGCCGACATCAATCAGTGCCTCGTGGGCACTCGTCAACTCAAGAGACTGTTCAAACGACTCAACGGTTGCACCAGTATGCACACTCAGGTGTATCTGATCAACTTCCGGAGCGAATGGCAAGTGAGCGACATGTATCTCAGAGACAGAATTAAATCTATCGAATAATTTCTTAACGAGTGATTCTATACCGATTTGTTCAGTTTCACGTTTCATTTTACCAATATAACCACAGGAAGCGTCGATTATAAAACTATCCCCGATTTTGGGGTCAGACGTCCTGTTTTTGACCCCTTCCACACGGCTAATACCGTGGGATTCCCCAATGGGTATACGAGGGTTGTGCGTCTCCTCAGCGGCTCACATACGCTTTTAGGTGGCCTACGTCACAGGCTGCCTCCCAATCACCAACTGAGCACGACAGTTCGAGAGGCACTAAAATCGAAGGCTTGAAATGTATCAGAGAGAGGAGCGACCGGTATGGCGTCCACTTGTGGCACTTCTTATTGAGCATGCCCTCTGTATCACTTAGGCGTCCTTTTGAACAAATGTGATAGAGAGGGCAGTGACGCGTCGTGAGGAGACACCGTCTCGAAACAAACACCAGCCTGAAACCTTGGGCTGATGAACACTCAAGCACATGTCGATAGACGAACTTAGTGCTGAACAGAAAACCAAAGCAAAGCAATTTGTGTTCTGGAACGCTGTCGCTATCGTTGGAGGCTATCTCATACTAGTTGTAATTCCACAACTTGTTTGAACCGACGATACACGTACTCGTCGTTGTCCGGGATGTACGTGGAGGCCTGTCCCAAGTGTGAGTGCGTTGAGATGCGTGCCTGTCCAGTACTTGTCGGCTCGTAGGCGTCTAGTGTGTTTCTGGACGAGTTGTGTGAGACGGTCGCACGACTTGTGGTATTCATCCGGGATGTGAAATTGTTCAGTGAGTTGCATTAGTCTGAGTCGTCTGGGTTTGGTTCCGAGACACGCACGAGTCTGACAGTGGCTCCTTCCCACGCAGGGCGTAAACGTGTGCGCCACCGTTCTCAAACGCTTTGACTCCTTTTTGAGGATTTCCTCGCCCTCAATTTCATACTTTTCAGGCGAAGGTATAGACATGTTCTACATATGTAACCATCCTTCGATAACAGATATACCCGAGTCATACTGAATCACACTAAATTAGCCAATAGTTGAGAGCCAACGTATTGTTGCCAAGTCGGTATGAGCAGTGCCATCGACACAAACAGCACCACGGCTCCGCCAACATAAATCAGAAGAACAACCATAGCTCTCCAATCCATAGGAAAATATGTCAGTTCATTATAACTGATAATTGATTACTGCGAGTTTTCGTCGCTGATCTATCGTATCGACACAACTCACAGCGGACGCCATGGGGTTTGGGTTTGCTCCAATTGTTGAGTTGGCGCCCATACTTCTCTGTGTGGTCGTCTCAGTCACGCTCATACTCATGGGTATCACAATCGCAACCGAGACTGGGATTGCTTCGCGGCTCGTGTTACTGTTGTATCTCGTGCCAATGTGGACAATTCGGGCGTTGGGTAGGAGCTTTGATCCCCAGAATTTGAAATCATTCACGACAGTTTCAGCTGACGACTGCGGTGGGGGAATCGATTGTCTTAGATTACTCAGATCCCCTCGTCAGCGTGAGGTCAGGCTCAGGGTCGTTTGACCCTGAGCGACCGCGCTCTCGCTTCGCTTGTTGAGGACAGCGCTTGCTGTTTTTGTGCCGGAATTGATACCCGACGCATAAAGATTCCAGACTCCGCAGGCGAGTTCCCTTCACGGGTGGTTCGGAGTCGGAGTGTCCCCTCCCACTCGTGACCTGTTGGACACTCGACAACAGCCAATGGAGACGCGCTTGTTGTCGCGGTTGAACACGGCGGAGACGTGGGAAACACCGTGCTACACACTGTGACACAGAGCAGAAGAGACGTGTGGAACTGCCTGAACAGGGATAACGTGACGAATCGCGAAGCGATTCGTTCACCAAAGCTCACAGGCGACGCTGTCTCCCCCCGACTTGCGGTCGCTTCTTGAGGACGTGAGATAAGTGTCTGTATCCTGTGAAAACAACATATCAATCGCAGCATAGCGTTCTGATGCCGAGGTCTTATTGGAAAGCACGTGAGATAAACGGCGTGCTGGATAGAGGGGACGAGATCAACACAACAAGTCTCTGCATGTCACCCCCAGCTAACCAGTTAGTCCATTCTTGTTGACCAACATATTAATGTGAGTCCTCACACCTGTGGCTGTATGAGCACTGATGCTGAGTCCCCACGTCTATCAGTTCCCGTCCCAGGTATGCAGCGTCTGACCCAAGCACAGTTCCATGGTGTGATTGCGCTGCTTGTTGGAGTCTGTCAGATGATTGTAGGAACCGTCGCCCTGGATGGACTGCTGACAGTTGTTGTTTCATGGGGAGGCGCGTTATTGAGTGGGTTCGGGTCGAATCTTGTTCGAAACAGGCCTGTATTTTGCACTGGGTGGACTGAGGATGGTGAACCTGGATGGATCAATCTGTTGATTTATACGTTGCTAACCATGGTGTATGTTGTTGCTGCCGGACTCGTGTTCGTTGGGTGAACACGGTTAGTGAGGTATACCACACGAGTCAACTACCCCACCCTACTCGCTCATGTTCACGCGCTCAAACTCTCGTCGCTTGTGGTTGAACTAACCGGGAAAATCGAGCTGTGGTGGTGACAACGATTTCGTTCACGCCGAGAACCGTTCGGCTCTCGGTCGCCTCCTCGGCAGTCTTGGGCTTGGCTGACGGAAGCCGAGATGCAAGTACCAGTCTCCGTTTCGATAGTGAAGTGTGGATTCAGTGGGTTCTCACTCGTCGCTGTCGGGGTACTGGTGCTGGTAGCCGTCTTCGTCGTCAGGAACCACGAGATCGGCTCGAACGCGAGAGCAGCTTGGTAGCAGGCGAGAATGGTGTGCTAACTCCCGAGATGCGTGTTCTCTTGCACGTCAGACTTGGAGTGACACCGCTTCCACGCCTCGTCCATGGTGATTTGGCATCCCTGTTTCCACTCTTTGATGATATCTCGGAGGAGTGACTCCTCGCTGGCGAATACGTGGGACTGTAGCGGTTCGGCGGTGATAGTCGTCGTCAGACAGCATATTCAATTCAATGGAGTGCTGAAGTCAATTCAGAACAAGGGTTGTCGGCTCCTCCCCTCCCGACTGCACTCTTCGCTCGCTCCGCGCCTGCTTGAAGCGACTCCGCCTCAACAGGAGTTGAAAGACGCCTCTGTAAAAGCGCAGATCGGTGTCTCAACGTTGAGAGCGTGGCATGAACTCATCGATCGCGGCACACTGTTGTGATGCTGAAATCGACCCTGTTGAAATCCCCAGAATGTGAGACAAACAGCGTGCTGAATAGAGAGGATTCATTCAGCAGGATTGGAGGTTATTTTGGAGTTGATTCATAGATCTATGTATGACAGGGCCAATATTTATTCAAAGCGACCGTATTCACCTGCGAACTATCGAGAAAGAGGACATCAGTTTTCTCCAACAGAAGATGAATATCCCCGCAGCGCGCCGGTACGCAGGGGCTGACATCTCAGATAACCACCGACGCTACGAGGAGGACCGATTCGATCCGATTTCCAGCGGCGATTTCGTCCAGTTACTGGTCCGTAACGACGAACGACTCGGAGATGTCTCGCTCGCACCAATCGACGAACGGCGCGGATAGGCAAATCTTAGCTACTGGATTCAGCCTGACCACCAAGGCGGGGGATATCCGACCGAGGCCGTCCATCTGATTGTCTCACGCGGGTTCGACGAACTCCGCCTCCATCGCATCTCGGCGACCATCGCAACACTCAATCCCGTTTCGAAACGAGTCGTTGAGAAACTTGGGTTCGTTCATGAGGGAACCAAACGTGACGATGCGTTTCTCAACGGCAAAGGTATCAATAATGAAGTTTATGATGTCCTTTCTGAGGAGTGGATCCGGCAGTAGTGATGGGTCAGTCTGCAAGACTCGCACATTTGATTTTCACGAGAATATCTCACCCTAATGGACATGACGATCTCACCAGTGCGCGACTCAGAGAGTGAGCTCAGCGGCTCACTGTGATCCAGTCGTGTCACCACTTTGTATCTCAGTGCGGGATCCCACAACCGGTACTGATGCCGGCGCAAAGACGATATACGAAATCACGGACAGCCAACTGGACTCAGCCCCGATTACTGCCTGCGCAGCCATCCGTGTGCTAACACCGACTACCAGCGGGACAGGTGCCAGTAACACAGTTTGGGCCCGACCAGGTCGGTAATACCTGACAACAGAGAGCGGCCCAACGAGCAACAGTCACGTCACCGTGACTGTCACCTGATCTGGGACCTGCCACCGCAAGCGCGGGGAGCGGAGTGGCCGTTGGAATGCCGGCAATGATCAGCGTGGTCGGATCCATCATGACCACACTATCGAAATCTCACGGATACCGCTTCTCGACGCCGCTCACGGTCCGGGTTTTCCGAAATATGCGAGTATATATGAAGGGTGTCATGGGACTCTAACGCGCAGACAGGCTTTGAGAGCTCAATTCATATTCACGGTCACCCTGTGGCACTCAGTGACCAGCATGAGTTGATCATGTCGAAGCTCGGCGGAAAGTCAGCAGGACAATGAACACCATGAGCGTCGTCGTCAGAGTGAATCCAGGACTATCGGCGGTGGACGTTTCCGGTGGTGGTGAGAAGGTTCGTGTTTGTGTCGGCTCTGGAGTTGGCGTTTCCGTGAGTCGTGGGGTTGGTGTTGCCGTTGGCGTCACTGTGTTAGCCACTGTCGTTGAGGCTGCAGTTGGTGGTGAAGTATTGAGAGCACCCACGTCAGATGGTGTTTCCGTCGCTGTGGTATTGTTCTGCTGTGCGGTCACAGTTCCGACCGAAACTGGAGCTGAAATGCTTGCGGTGAGAAGGATAATTCCCACCAGTCCCATCACGAGGATTGAGCTCACTCGTCTCAGTGTCATGCTTTGATATTTTTCTCCAAGGTGTCAATTAATGGCCGAAATCACAGAGCGAAACAAGCGCTTCGTGACTGTGGTGAGCACAGACTGTCAGTGAGCACTTGAAACCATGCAAATGTCATGAAAAGACCATCTGCAGTAGGTGGTTGTGACTCAGTGTTGTATGGTGTGTCAGCAGGTGGATTATATGATGTCACAACCTCGGAGGATGATTCTGATGCGTGAGTTATTTGCAGCATCGGTAAGGAAGAATCAGCTACTCAGTAGCGCCTGCGAATGAACCACCACGTAACACGTCTTGGGGACGGTATCGGAACCAATATAGTGAAATCGCATATCATACCACCTGGTATGAATCTTCAACGGGCAGTTCTCATCGAATCGTTTGCGCTGGGTCTGATTGTATCTGGTGGTTTCTATTGACTCGCCGAGTCCGCAAATAGTTTCCAGATCGTTGTTAATCTGGGGGTGGTCGTCGGGGCGACTGGAGTACCTGTGGGGTTTGTAGGTAACGGGGAGTGAGCTGTCTGTTGTCCACACAGTCTCACCCTTCCGGTAGTAACCTGAACGAAACTTCTATAATGGTATATAAACGCTCTGTGCTGATCAACGACCCTCTATAGATTAAAGATAGTAGCCTTATGTGTGAACAACACTGGCATCTAATAATGGCCGACGGGTGTAAGCCCAGTAGTAGTGAACGACTCGCCAGGTGTTAGCTGAGATAGATACGGACGAGTTAGAGGTGGCTATCGAAGCCAGGATGGAGACGATCAAGAGAGCGGACGATTTCCACGAATCCGCTGATGGACCGGACGACGAAACGAAATACATCCTCCACGAAGATGGGCTTCCGTCCGGTGGAAACTGCGATCTCCAGACTCACTCGGTCGGAACCACTCGAAGCACGGCTTCAGAGAGCTTCGAAGCCAGTCACTCCAGATGAAACCAACGTCAAGAAGCAGATAGAAACGCCGAACTCGGAGCACTGACAAGCGAACAATCACTGGCAAGGATTCCGCAGTGTCCTGGTCGGTCAGACTAAATAAATAGATTACATCGCCAACAAGTATTCATTCGACCGCTTCGGTAATCAGGTCGACTCCCTCGTGGCAGAACTCGTCGGTCCACGCACCGGCACTCTCCGACTAAACCTGGGTGATGAGATCCACGCGGAAGCTGTCAAGTACTGAGCCGCGTATGCGCCGAAGGGTAGGGTGGCGTAATGTACATGGGCCACTCTATCATACCGACCAATGGGAGATTAACTCTCACAGGCCCTACATTCGAGAATATCTCGGCTGAATTTCTGTGCAGCATTCACGCTGTTCTGATAGTAGAGACTCTTTACTCCTTTCTTCCAAGCCTCTATGTAGAGTTGATTGATATCTTTGACGCTCACTTCACTTGGATCGATCGAGATATTCAGGCTCTGTGCCTGATCGATGTGTTTCTGCCTCTGCGCTGCCTGGTTGATGATTGCCATCTGTGGTATCTCAGCGAACGTCTTGAAAACATCTTTTTCCTCGTCCGTCAGGCAATCGAGATGCTGCACACTCCCGTCTTTCTGTGCGATACTGTCCCAGACTTCGCGCTCGTCTTTTCCTCGCTGCTTCAGTATCGCCTCAAGAAACCGATTTTTTTGTGTCGATTTCAACTTCGCGCCGTCACGGACGAAGTAGTTTGATTTCAGCGGTTCGATGCTCGGACTGACCTGCCCTAAAATAACACTACTGGATTTCGTCGGGGCCACACTCATTGTCGTTGTGTTCCGGCGACCGTAGCCTTCGAGCACCTCCGGCTCGCCAAACTCATCGGCAAGTCGACGACTCTCCTCGTAACTTCGCTCTTTGATGGTGCGGAAAATCTTCTCGTTTTTCTCCATCGCCTCCATACTGTCGAACGGAATCATCTCACTCTGGAGGTAGCTGTGCCAGCCGAGAACGCCAATGCCGATTGCTCTGTGTCGTTTCGCAAACCGCACCGGGCGCTCCATAAACTGCGTCCCCTTCGCCTCTTGAATAAACTCCTCCATCACGGCATCAAGGAACCGTGTCAGCGTTTCCACTGCGTCAGTCTCCTTCCACTCGTCATAGTGGAGCGCGTTCATCGATGAGAGACAACAGACGAAGCTCTCATCTGGCGTGGCTGGCAGTGCAATCTCGGTACACAGATTAGAGGCATTGATTTCGTAGCCTCTGTCTTTGTAGACCTGTGGCTTCGCTTCGTTCATATTGTCCCGGAAGATGATGTACGGGACACCGATGTTGATCCGCGTCTCAATGATTTCTGCCCATGTTTTTCGCTTCTCTTCATCACCGTCGACCATCGCCTGGAACCAGTCGTCACCGATAATGACGCCATAGTAAATGTCCTGTACGGGGTCACCCTCGGTCTTGATGTCGAGCCACTCCTCCAAGTCATCATGCTCAACGTCAATGTACCCAGCGAACTGGCCTCGCCGGGTTTCACCCTGGCTGACAACGTTGATAATCGTGTCGAACAACTCGGTAAAGCTGTAACTCCCGTTGGTCTTGCCGTTGTTCGTGATTGGGCTGCCCCGGGGCCGGATCTCACCAAAGTACCCGCTGGTACCGCCGCCCAGCTTGGTCATTTCACCCACTTCAGCCTGCGTGTAGAGGATACTTTCCATGTTGTCCTCGATGTAGCTACCGAAGCAACTGATAGGGAGGCCTCGGTCCAGACCGAAGTTCGACCACACTGGACTTGCGAGGCTGTAGAAGCCCCGACTCATGTAATCGTAGAACTTGTCGGCGAAGCCGTCGTCGTCCAAGATTTCCTCAGCCCGCTCTGCGATCTCCCTGACCCGTTCCTCGGCTGTGACGCCCTCAAGCAGGTAACCCTCGCTGAGGAATGCCCTGCTATCCTCGTTCAGCCAGTAGAACGGTTCCTTGTGCTGCTGTTTTAGCTTGTCGAGCGGCGGTTCTGTTTGTGCCATCGTTAGAACATGTCCTCGGCGGTCACGCTTTGTGTGTGCTTGTTGTACGTGGTCGACCGTTTACTGAAGAAGTCATTATCCTTCGTCATCATAATATCCTCATCGAACCATCGCGTCTCCTCAAGTAGGCCCTCATCCGGCTCAAATATTGGCTCTACACCGACATTCTTGAGGCTCTGGTTGAACCGGTCCCGTAGGAACGCGTCGACATGCTCCCGAGGAAGGAACTCCAACTCGCCCTCACTAAATATCCAATCCAGTATCTTCATTTCTGCCTCAAACGCCTGCTGACTGGCTTCTTGGACCTCTTTCTCAAAGTCCTCGCCAAAGAGGTCTGGATTTTCCTCGCGAATCGTCTCCACTAGTTCGACACCGAATAGTCCGTGAATCTGCTCCTCCTTGCTGGTCGCTTCGACAGCATTCGCAATCCCCTTGAATTTCTTCTCGTGTTTATCGAAGCTCGTCATAATGAGGAACTGCGAGAACAGCGAGATATGCTCGACAAACGTGGAGAACAGCAGGATACTCATTACGGACTCCTGTTTGTCATCACTCTCACTCTTTTCGAGGTACTCGTCGAGGTATTCGATTCGCTGCTTGATTGCTGGTACATCGGTCACCTCCTCAAAGTCCTCTGTAATCCCTAAGATGTCGAGGAGGTGGCTATACGCATCCATATGTCTGACCTCACTCTCCGCGAAGGTCATGCCGACGCTCCCGAGTTCTGCTTTGGGCATCTCGTCGTAGATATCTGACCAGAACGTTTTGACTTGGACCTCGATCTGCGCGATAGCCAACATCGTCCTTTTGATGACGGTCTTCTCGACGGGAGTCGTGTTGACCTTGAAGTCCTGAACGTCTCCTGAAAAATTGAACTCCGTGTGAACCCAGTAGCTGTTCCGTATCGCGTCCTTGTAGTCGAGGAAACCGGTGTACTCATACGGTTTTAGCCGCGTTCGTTCCGAGAAGATGTCGGTCTCCGTATCTCCGCCTGCGGTTTTGTTTTCACTCATTGGTACGTACCCCGAAGGAATCGTCCGCTGTTGGTTGGCTCCTGTTTCCGTCGTTCCTTTGTTCGGTGCGTCGGAATGTAGCCATGTCGTTTTCTGTACGTCTGTTCGTTGCCTACGCTCTCTCGGTCACGGATTGACCGAATATTCGTTCGATCTGCGTGTGCTTGTGTCATTGTGATCCGTTTGGGGGTTTGAACTCGTCGAGTTCTGCATCCAAGACTGCATCAAGCTCTCTCAGGAACTCCTGCGGCTCAGAGAACGCCTTATAAACGGAGACGAATCGAATGTAGGCTACCTTATCGAGCGTGCGGAGGTTCTCAGAGACGAGTTCGCCGATGAGACTCGAGGAGACGATGCGTGCGTCCCGATCCTGCAGTTCGCTCTCGATATCGTCGACGAGAGCAGTCACGGTCGTCTCGGTCACGTCTCGCTTCTCGACGGCTCGCTCGATCCC
>JAQCNF010000022.1 GCA_028275165.1 Haloquadratum sp. | reverse complement strand
GAGAAGAGGATGGAGGAGTACCGTCATCAGGTGAGGGAGGCCAGAATGAAGAGTCTCCAGCGTGAATTTTCTAATCTTATTCGCACGAAAGCTAAATCGATATCTCACCGACAGGAATTCGAGATTCTCGAAAGAGTTGGTTATGCGATCAATCTCGAATATCCGCCTAAACACGACTACTATCACGACTTTCGAGCACTAATCAAAAACGTTGCGCGAGATCAGTTGTTATCTAGTACCCACGACACCGCGTTGAAGAAGGACCTCAAAGGTCAGTTAGAGGACCGAAGAGAGAAGCTGAAACAAGAGTACATCAATCAGATACTGACAGCGTTTGATAATCAGCGAGATGAATTCACTCATGCAAACAAGAAGCAAGGTGGTATCCAGTTTGCGGTAGCTGAGTTGGGTGAGGTGCGCGAATATATGCGATCGAGAGATGCTCAAATGACCCTCAGGGAAATCTCGGCTGATTACGAATCTAATCTCCACCAGCTCAAATACGGCACTTATGACATTCTTGACGAATCAGAGATCCGTAAAATCCGACAGAGGGTGGCAAAAGCCCGAAAACAGAAAGTACGCGACTTACGCTCTAAATACAAAGCCCAAATTGAATCTGAATTGGACGTGAGTTTGCACAAATTAAGCGAGCTACTCAATGCTAGGGGGGCGATCACATTGTTCAGGCAATTAAAATCGGTTCTCCATCAAGAGATAGGGCCACGCAGCATCCAACACCCTCAATCACATTCCAAGGAAGCCCGAGTTTATATTAGTCAATTCGGGAATGCAGTGCGTAAACTGAACGGCAATTTTGAGCCAGATGTGAATTTCACCAACAGGTTGTACCGTGCTGGCAATGAGAAGTACTTGGAATCGGAAGAGCGAAATCGTATACGGACAAACACAAATCAAGAAATTGAGAAACTCATAGCGCAGACGCAGGACGGTATAATTGACCGTTTTATCAGCGAGTTTGTAGATCATACTCAAAGGAATATCATTCCAGATAACGGATCAATCAAAAAGTGTGCAAATGCTGCTGTTCGCTTGCGGGAGGTTATAAATCATTTAGAATCGTCAACGATAGAAAAAAGTCTAACACGGGAGACGCGCAAATATTTCAAACCACTAGAGTTTGAGATATTGACATGCTCACAGAAAAGTCAGTATCATGAGCGACTGTCAACGAAAGCCACGCAACTGCTGGACCAGCTGCAAACCCGTCAGAGAAAGAAATTCACCGAGAGCTTTGAGACTGTCCTAGAAAATGTGGAACAGGATCCATCTCTCTATGATCGTATATTGGTCTACCACGAACTGCTATTACTTTTGCGACAGTCACACAATCACGAGTTTGAACGTGTGCCGAGTGAGCTCCGGAGAGACTACCAACACCTTCCAGAGAGGTTGATGATTGAGTGTAGAGAAACACAGTGTGATCGTTTGGAGGAACGAATTAATCAACAGACAGAAAAAATGATCCGACAGATGGAACAGAGTTTGGAAGAAGAGAGTAAAGATCTAGACAACCGCAACGACATAGTTGGAAACTTCAAAGATTACGTGGCAAAGGGCAAACGAGCTTCGTTCGTCCATAAACTGAGTAAAAATTGTGAGATGTTCGACCGCTACGAGGCACTCCGCCGCGAGCATGGCGTGATTTCCCATGAGCAGTATAAACACGCGATTGACCGGTTGAAGACCAAATCCCGTGAGATGGGGTGATATGAGTATGGGACAAGAAGATGAAGGACTGCAGCCAGTATCTCCCGAGAGAGGAGTGACAGGCGGGGACAGACAGACACCATCTCAGAGAGGCAATCGACCTGAAAAGGGCTCACAAATCACTGTCAGTGGTAATCAATGCCCGCACTGTGGAGCAGTTGTTCCGTCGAGATACCACGAGGGATGCGATGCATCGATAATACGAGTCGGGGGCGATTGGAAATGTGGGTCCTGTGGAATCAAGATGCGCCCGAATACAACGTGCGTTGAGTGTGACCGATCGCTCCAAATCACCACCGCTGAGGTGGGTGTAGACCGGCGTACCTCGACCGCACCGGAAGAAATAGAGAAAGCAATTCATCAGGAAACGAACAGAAAGCGCCGTGACCATGGACTGTCCGAGGTGTCCTATACTCACCACCTCAGTGCAATCGCACTGCGACACAGTCGTGATATGGCACAGCGGGAGTATTTCAGTCACGAATCTCCCGAAGGGAATGGCCCGAATGACCGCTATCGGAAATTTGGCCACGATACCCGACGTAGCGGAGAGAATCTCGCGAAGGAGTACGCCCATGTTACTCAATCAGCTGATGAAGTAGCGCGAGATGTCGTCGACGGGTGGATGAATTCACCACCCCATCGGAAGAATATCTTGAGAGGAGCATTCCAAACTGAAGGCATCGGCGTGTACCTAGAAACAAACGGGGCTGTGTATGCGACACAAAACTTCTTTTGAACGTATCATCAGGCTCACCGTATTGCTGCCAGCGACTTTGATAATCGGGTCCGAAGCCAAGCCCTAATTTGATGTTGGCTGAGTGAGGTTTGTCTTCAACTCACCCGTCCCAATTATCCCACATGTCATCTGATTCCCCGTCGCTCGAGTCTGGATTCTCAGTTATACTCCAGTCTTGCCAAGGAGACCGACTCCTATCCCCGTCTGGTGGCGGTGTCGTGTCGGTCGGACCAGGAGTGGGAGATTTTGCGGGCTCGGTGTACGGCAGTATCCACTCGGACGGACCCGGCCGAATAGTCTGGTCGCCTGCAATATTTTTACCGGCTTCTGTGAAACACTGTTTAAATCGTTTTTGCAGGTACTGTGGAATCTCTCTCAAGTACTCTTCTGTCGCTGGAGCCTGATCAATTGGCTCGTAGCCATCATAAACGTACGGGAACTTGTTTGATCTTAATTTGTCTTCCATACTCCCTTCAATTGCCTGGGAGCCCTTGGCGAGATAGGGATGAAACCCTTCCATCAGAAATTGAAACACATGGATACCCAGACAAAATCGATCAGCTTTCTGCACTGAATTGATGTCGTCTCCTCCGCGTCCCTCTGGGGGTGAGTAGCGCGGATAGTAGGTATCATCGGCGAAGGACTGGGTATCACCTGTAATGTGATAGCCATCGCAGTCGATAAGGAACACTTCGCCTTCTTGATCGATCAGGATATTATCGTGATTGAAGTCACCGATACCATGACCCTCGTCGTGAATCGCCTCCACCAATGCAGCTAGCCGGGAGGCAATCCTGTGTCGCTGATCTGACTGACTCGTCTCCCAGCCGAGTTCGGTCATCGTGTACTCGAGCGCATTTTTTGCTGTATCGTGAGGTTTGTACGCCATCTGATAACCCAAGAACTCGCTGCCGTCTGCCGTTCTAGCGGTTCGCTGCGGCCATAGAATCCCATCGTGATTGGGGTCGTTATCAACCATGGCACTGACTTTTGCAGCTTTCGTGTTGCGTCGATTGGCCTTGAATATCTTCACAACCTGATTGGGCTGTCCCTCAATGCGATATACGGATCCTTCTGCACCGGTTCCTATCATCTCGCCGACGACCACTGGCTCGCGATCCAAGCGGACGGATTCGGATTCGAACCCGGTCGAGTGTAGCGACATAAATCACACCCACATGCATCTACCACGCGGATCGTAAAGTGGCGGGTTTTCTCTCTTATCGGTATAGATGCGCGAATACTCGCTCATGAGGGGTCTGTGAGTCATATCGATTGCAAGTCAAAAACCCACTTTCCCGGCTTGGGC
>JAQCNF010000018.1 GCA_028275165.1 Haloquadratum sp. | reverse complement strand
TTAAATGCTACGCTGCTTTTGCCTCAAGTTGTCGGGTTCCTCGCCTCCCTACTCATCAACAAAACTGACTGGTTAAACAAGGGGACTCCACCTCAAAAATGTTGAAATCTCCGAGGATTTGATTCGTGTCAAAGCCTCGGGCGTATTCGGGTCGAAAGGGTGATGTATGGGTGGAACAAGTCTGTGCCCCGGCTTTGTTCCCAATTGGAAACCGAAGATCTCCGTGATGACTCCGAGTTCGTCTCCTGAACCACTTGACCCCGAGAGTGAGGATCGTAGGCTTGGCTAAACGTATTCCGTTCGCTCAATATACTGTTCGACCGTATATCGGTCAAAGCGTCACCAGCTGTTCCGACGCAGTGCGATTCCTCCCAGAAGCCACCATCTCACAGGCACTCTTGTGACAGGGGTTCGTACTGTTGCCACATCTCTCGTGCTGTAATACTCCTGACCGTCGATATAATCTCGCACAGAGCATATCTGGGATATGTCGACAGGATGTCCAAGCTAGGAGCGTGCATGAGATGAGGGTAGACAAAAGGCGCGGTCGTAAATCTCATTTGGCTGGTGAGAATGGAGGCTGGCCGACACGCCAGCGAAATACGTGCTGGCAGTCTCTCACGAGTCAGTAGTCGATATTTTTAAATCAGGTCCACGGAACTGATCGAGGCTGGATTTCTTGAGTCATCGGTTCACTGAGTTGTGCCTCAGGGTCCTGCGTATTTTCCAATGCCCACATCAATTTTACAACCGCTGTCTCGGGAAGCATATCTTCAAGTTCAATCACGCCTGCATCCAGCAGATCACGTCCGGTATCATAGACACGATCACAGACCCGTCCAGAAAGACACTGACTCGTCATCCCTACGATTACGCCCTCATCAACGAGTGAGTCAATAAGTGGGATGAACTCTGTGTTTACGTGTCCAAGACCTGTGCCCTCAATGATGAGACCTGCTGGATTCAGATCCGCTAACATCGTCTCATAGTGGGACACAGACATACCAGGAGTAAACTTGATCAATGAGACCCGCTCATCTAACTCAGGATGAACGGCTAATTCCTTTCCTTCCTGTCGACTAACCGGTCGATTGAAGTTGACTGACTCATCCGCATAGTTGACATACCCAATAGGATCGGCTCCGAGTGTCTCGAACGCATCTCGTCGTGAGGTGTGATTTTTTCTCACCCGTGTTCCTCGATGAAGCGCACAGGCGTCATCGGCCATCGAATCATGCATGCATACGAGAACCTCGGCTGTCTCAGTCTTAGCCGCCTCAACTGCACAGACAGCGTTCATGACATTGTCAGATGATGGCCGATCAGCTGATCGTTGACTCCCAGTAAATACGACCGGAACCGGCGTCTCAATCATGAACGAGAGTGCTGCTGCGGTATACTGCATCGTATCTGTTCCGTGCATGATCACCACCCCATCTACACCCGCTGAAATCTCTGTTGCGACAGTCTCTGCGAGGTCTTGCCAGACCGACGGAGTCATATTTTCTGATAGAATGTTTGCAACGACGTTCCCGCGGTAATTTGCTCGGCCAGCAAGGTCTGGGACTGCACGTAAAACGTCTTCAGCGTCGAATTGCGCAGTAACTGCCCCTGTTCGGTAATCGACTGTCGAGGCAATTGTTCCGCCCGTCGAAATGAGTGAGACTGTTGGGAGGGAGTCATCGAAAGAGATACGTGAGGTTTCAGTCTCCATCTGCGCAGATTCAATCTCATGTGCACCGCTCTCAATCACATCGACCTGAGCGGCTTCTCGGTTTATCCCAATATTATACCCGCCGGATAGCTTGAGCACCAGATGCTCCGGGGTTGAGGATGGAAGCACGATTCCCTCATGAGTATGTTGCCCGCGCGTCACACGAACGCGGTCACCAGAGTTCATGATTAGGTGCATTCGCCGGGTACTCTTGAATCCATCCTCTCCTCGTTCAGCAAGAGAATCCTACATTCACCGCTGGAGTCAATCGCTTAAGCTCCAGTAAGAAACCGCCACTCAAGATGAGATGATTATTACTTCTCGAAAAATCACGGGGTTTTGAGGAAACACAGCTTCGTAGGATGAACCCGACAACAGCCGAAACAACGACCATGGTTCGTCTCGTTGATTGTGGTCCCAGTCCGAGGGAAGGATACGCCACCGTGACGGGATATCCTGCTGTCTCGATCAACGGCCGAACTGGCACGGCCACAACCCCACCGTCTCCGACGAGTGGGGGACCTCCCCGTCGTGAGAGGATGTCAATAACTTCGACGATCTGGGTAGCTCGTCCTCACGCAAAGTGATTGAGCCTATGTCATCGACTCCTCAACAGGTAACATCGTCCAGCGGTGTGTCGAGAATATGAGTCACATCAGTTCAGCAGACTCGCTCGAGTCTGCCAGGGTGAGAACGACGACTCGAAGAGCGTGAGTCGCCACGCAAACCATCTGCTACACGACTGGCGTTCGACCGCTTCACAACAGTCTCGGATACAAACCTCGGATATCGGGCCGTGGAAGTGTCCGAAGGCCGCATGAAGAGTACTACGGTGACCTCCTCTCATGGCTAAATTAATAAGATTTCCGAAAGGGATATTCAGTTAACGCGCTTCTTCAGTGGTGACACTTTCGCGTTTCGCGTCAGCGGTCGCCGCCCGGTTACGACCCCGGACGTGCTCTCCAGCACGCACAGTCGGGTCAAAGCGGGCTTCCTCCTCACAGTTCAGCGAGTCATGATTTGTTGTGAGTCGAAGCGGTTTCGTTCTAACTTTGTGCACAAGGAAAAGACCCAGAAGGGACTACCACATAGAACTCATATGAGCGAAGAGGGCACGACATCACAATCAACCGTAGACGTATCAGCACCTGCAGTGAGCAGTGATGATGCAGTTGAGTATGACCAAGATGAAGAGCGAAACGCTTCACAATCAACTCAGAGCAAGGGAAGTTGGATCAGTTCAAGACTCAAGTCCGCACTGATGATCATCGCGATTGCAATGAGTGGGCTACTTGTCGGAGGTGCAATCCCACTGATTGGTACGATTGGTCAATTTGTTGGTCTCTTCACGGGGATGTTTATTTTTGGACTCCTCTCGTCGAAACGTCAATACGTTCTGGTTGGGGCAAGTGGTGGCATCTCAGCCGTCGCACTCACACTCATATCCACAGCGTTCAGTGTTGTCGCCCCGTTAGCGTTCGATCTGATTCAAGAGTATGGAATTTGGATAGCAGGCGCTGGACTCATAGCTGGGGTCATAAGCTCAGTTGGAGGCTACTACTTTGGTCGCGACTTGAAGACTGGATTAACCAAGAATATCTGAGCCTGCTTTGCTCATTACAGAGTTTTCAGGGTGAAAGTGCTTGAAGGCCGAGAGTCGATACCCGGTGAGACGTCGGACATTGTGAGCCATGTTGATTATAATGCTAACTCCGAGGGGAGATATGTATCCTTCGTGTAAATGAGTCTGAAGCCAGCTATTTTGCTCGGGGGCCGTCCACAGCCAACGACATAACCCTACCATACATGAGTGCTGAATTTGCTACCGTGGGTCGCTCGGTCTGCGACCGGAGCGCCCAGCGGCTTGAGTCTGGGATGTCAGTGGCACCTGCTTGATCACCGTTCGTCAACTCTCCTGAGAGTCCACTCTCCTGTTCGCTCATGGAGTTCAACGATTCCATGTTCTGCAAGCCGGTTGATAGCAGTTTGAATCCGGCGCTCATCGACTCGCAGACTGCGTGCCAGTTCTTTCGTAGTCAGCGATTTCCCTGCCAACTCGCCAAGCAATTCAGCATAAAACCGACTGTCTATGTCAGAGCCCAGTTGCTCGTCTAATCGATCAAGCACAGCCGTAATCCGACCGTGGACCCACCGTTGCGCCAACGATAATTCAGATTCGAGTTCGTCCAGTGCCTGATACTCCGCTGCTAAGTCCTTTATCTCAGCCGTATCAAACTCGGTTTCATTCTGTTCTTCTGATAGATGGATCGAAATATATTGACACCGGCCGCCCATATCGAGATTCTGACTCGCAGGATACGCACTTTTTGCACCAAAGCCATGTGGGGAGACGTTGACTTCTAATCGGAGGTTGCGGGCAATATGAAAGTATTTTCGCCGTCGCTCATCAACTTGGCTCTCGATTAGATTTGCCTCCTCTAACTTTCGGAGGTGGTCGATTACCGCCTTTGGACTGACACCAATATACTCGCTGATTTCTGTAACATAACACGGCCGATGAGAGAGAAGTCGAAGGATACGCCGCCGGTTTTCGTTACCCAGGAGATCTAGAAGTACCGCCGCGTCCATAACTATAGGTAAATAATTGCGTTATAAATACATTCTGTTCGTGGTGCCCACACAAGAACTCATTTATTCGCCAGACTGCGCCGGGGTATGACGGTCAAATATCCAACTCGCAATTCCGACAACACTTAAACTAATAAACACTGACAAGGTAGCCAATATCAGGCCGGGATCATATCGAAGCGGTGGAAACATGCCGAATCCATAATCATAGAGATCATTCAACAGGAGGAGAACAAGTGCAGATACTAATGCGATTGTATTCGTCTTTGCATAATATGGAATTGTTGAGGCCTGCAAAATAAACAGTGCATGCGTCAGCATAATTCCCCAATACTCCCACAGCAGTGTCGCGGAGAATCCAAAATAAAGATCTAATCGCAAATTGAGGGCCACAATCGTCCAAAGCCCAGATTTTAACAGCCAGACAAAAGCGAGCGTGTGAATGAATTCGACAACTGTGTTAGAGGGCTGTGTGTCGAGAGATGTCCCGGCTAATGGAATTAAGGTAGCAACCGAGAGTGCTGCAAGCGCCAATGCAGTCGGCGAGTCACCAAACAGTGGATAAAAAATTGGTGAGATATCACTCAACGACGGTGAAGAGAGAACATAGAAGTTAATCCCGATGAGAAATGCATACGCGTCAATACAGAGAAGCAGACACAGGTTTGTTTGACTCCCAAGATACGAATTTAGCAAGTGGCGATCGAATGGACGGCGAATACAACGTAAGCGAGTGCCAGTGTCTTCATTATTCGCCATGAGTTTCAATTCGATGCAGCTACTGCAAAGCATTATCGCCTGCGATAACAGTAGATTCTGTCGAGGAAAGAAAGCATATTTACAAAATGACAGGAGATACTGTCCAACGCTATGGACTGTGGGTTAATCATTTTAGATGGCTGGGGGTATGGAGAACATACGGCCCGAGATGCAATCAAGACGGCAGAAACTCCAACTTTCGATGCGGCCATGCATCGTGGAGCGTCAGGTCAGCTGACCGCCTCTGGGCGAGCGGTTGGACTCCCGAAAGGTCAGATGGGCAATAGCGAGGTGGGGCATCTCAATATTGGAGCTGGGAGGGTCATCAAACAGATTTACACCAGAATTGAAGATGCGATTGCAGCGGGGGAGTTTGTCAATAACAAGGCACTCTCGGATGCATTCGAGAGGGCTGCGCGGACAGACGTAAATATGCATTTTCTCGGTCTTGTGAGCGATGGAGGGGTCCACGCTGAGCAGAATCACTTACATGCACTCATTGACCTGGCTGCTGAACATGGCCTAACTGCAGTCACGCATGCGTTTATGGATGGTCGAGATACAGACCCGCATGGTGGGGAGAGGTATCTCCGTCGGCTTCAGGACCACATTGGCAAGCAAGGAACAGGTGAGGTTGGGACAATTGTTGGTCGCTATTATGCGATGGATAGAGATGAAAACTGGGAACGAACGCATCTGGCATATGATGCGATCGTTAATCACGATGCTCCACACACAGCTAAATCGGCGGTCACTGCCGTCAAGCAGTCATATGACCGCGGTGACTCTGATGAATTTGTCGAGCCGACTCTCATTTCTGACAGGCCACCAATTCGTACAGATGATGTGGTTATCTGCTTTAATTTCCGACCGGACAGGGTGCGGCAGCTGATTCGAATGCTCATAGATCACAACCCAACGTGGGAGCCCGAGACAACTCCACCAAAGATTCATCTGACGACAATGAGCGAATACGACGAATCATTCTCGCTTCCAGTTGCTTTTCGGCTGGAGACTCCAGAGAACACTCTCGGAAAAACACTCGCCACAGCCGAGAAGACGCAGTTCCGCATAGCCGAGTCAGAGAAGTATCCACATGTCACATACTTTCTGAATGGGGGCAGAGAGATTCAATTTGCTGGTGAGCACCGAGAGATAATCCAAAGTCCAGATGTGCCAACTTATGATAGCGCACCAGAGATGAGCGCAGCCTTGCTCACAGATACTGCTATTGAGCACATACAAACATCTGATCCCGATACGATGATTCTCAACTATGCGAATCCTGACATGGTTGGACATACCGGCGATTTCTCAGCGGTGGTAGCTGCTGTTGAAACCGTAGATAGACAGCTTCACCGGGTACTGAAGGCTTGCTTTGCTGCGGAGAGCCATGTTCTCATAACTGCTGATCATGGAAATGCAGACAATATGGGAACGACTGAAACTCCACACACGGCGCATACGACCAACCCTGTTCCATTTGTATATCTCTCCCCACAGGATGATGATGGAGACAGAGCAGTTCGACCGAATGGATCGCTCTGTGACATCGCGCCTACAATACTAAGATTGATCACACTCGCTCCACCCTCAGAAATGACTGGCCGTTCGCTGCTCGTCCAGACTGAATCTACAGGCTGAGCAGGGCGAGTGTCTTGAGGCTTCCAGACAAGGTACTTCAGATAACCGATATATTCAACATCACTGTTTGTGTGGACTCAGTACGGAGAGCGCTTGAGTGATGGATAAAGAGAATTCACGAGGTAGCTCGTCTGGTGATGATCGTATTGACAGAGGACTTGACCTACTGCGACATATGCAGATAGACTCACTCACACTCTCTGAGATTGTCGATCGTATTGAAATGATTTCAAGCGACCCAGCTATCACGAGATCAATTCTTGAGCAGGCGACGACCCACGGAATCCTTTCACGAGAAAACGGTTCGATACGGAAGGGGGTCCACCACCCTGGTGCTACCGCCGAGCCAACAGTCGAGCAAAGAACCGGAGAGTATCAGTGTCGCCGATGCGGATCATCGCTCAAGAAAGGGTATTTTCTCGTGCTTGATTCAGGGGAGATGGGTCCATTCGGGCCAACATGTGTCACTTATCTCACCGGAAGGGATGATTATTGAGACATCATATTCCTCTCCCCGTCGCACTAAAGTGAATCTCGTGATGTCACCTCCCACGCTTCAGCTCTTCGATAAGTTGGCGAATAAGTTCCTCTTGCCGGTCTAGACGCTCAGTCTGTTGCTCAATCTTGTCCTCAATAGTCGATATACGATCGACAATGGTCTGATTCGAAACTGACGGACCCTCGCTCTCAGCAGATGTCAATCGATCACGATCTGCTTGTGTTGAGCTATCTGTCTCTGTATCGAATGGTTTCCGATCGTCATTCGCAGGGCTATCTAACAGCTCTTGAATGCTCTCTGGTCCCGTTTGAGTGCGTTCCTGCTGCTGTTCTGTTGACGAAGACGCTTCATCAACGATATCGACAGACGCTGAGTCTGTGTGGGACTCGGTGGATAAGTCAGGGCCATGCTCAAACGCTTTCGCAGCACTTTCATCCTCGGAAGTCTCCTGCTCAAACTGCTCACGCCGCTCTGCAACAGACTCGACACCCCACTCCGAAAGCATCGCTGAGGTCAGTGCCTTTTTTAAATGACGCGACTCATCTTTCGGAGTCTTGAATCGCTCGCGGTGTCCATCCAGCGTCAACACCACCGTTCTGGCAACACTCCCAGTTTCGAATTCCAAATCGATAATGTCCTGATAATAATACTGTTCAAACTCAGGACTCCAGAGTGCCGACCCAATGTGTCTTAGTAATCGTTGATTAGTAATGACGATGCTCAATTCGCTGAATCTGAATACTTCTTGTAAGATCTCGGCACTGTCAAGCACCCCCGAAGTGCGAAGGATTCCTTCAAATATTGACGGAATGATCGAAGAAGCCAGTTTTGAGGGGATTTTCATCTTTTTGTCATCTTCGATCCCATACGAAAATCGAACGGTCGCCTTCCGTCGTCCTTCGCTTACCTCAACTCGCTCTGCCCGATGAGAGTATTTGGTGACTGATTCATCACTCAATAGTCCATCGGCACGATATAAGATCGTTCTGGCAGGGGTGACTGTCACGCTGTCATCACCTCCTATCGATTCATGCACCAGTACCTCGTCATCACCGAGAGCGGATGCAACGAGTTGTGGTTTGCTCATGTCTCCGAAAACCCTCCCAGCTATCATAAATCCGTGGGTCAAAGTGTTACTATTCCCACAATCATCAACGAGGATTTCAGCTCGGTCACATAGTGACCGAAACTCAATCTCGTTTGAATACGCGACATACATTTGTCGCGTCTTGATGCCCAAGACCAGAACGAGGGTCTCATTACTGTCGCCGCGTGGGTTGTGGCGATTTTGACGAAACTCAGAAATAACAGTCACCACGACTGGTATATTGGCGAAAGGGTTCAGAAGACATCATCCGGTCACTGTGAAGCGATATCTGATTCTGGGCTCACGACGCAGGAATCAGATGCTGTTGGCTACCATGATGTTCGACAACACATGTTCGGCCGAGTTGCGAAGGTTTAAGATGTTCTTGAGGTTATTTTGGAATGCGCCCGGGTGGCTTAGTTGGACATAGCGCCGCACTCATAGGGTTTCTTGAGATTCGGTGCGGATCGCCTCGGAAGCCTCCGACATCCTGATGGGGCCCGCCGAGCCTCTAACCTGGGATATGCGGAGATCGTGGGTTCGGAGCCCACCCCGGGCATAATCCGAGTGGACTTGACGACACCAGCGATTTTAGTATGTAGATAGTAACTTACAGTTACTTTTGAACAACAAATCCAATTGAGAGCAGAAATATCGATGTTCAGAGGCAGCAAGAATGCAGGACACACTACTCTCTCAATCGCTCATATCTTTCCAGTCAGGAGTCAAAATTAACGCCACTCTCGTTAACCGCGATGTTATCAATTAGTTGATGTGCACACTTTGCGTGAAGCGTGCTTGTATACGCCCCATCAGTAGTCCCACCTTGTGGAGACAGTGTGAGTTCGTAATGGTTCTTCCCTGTTATTAACTCATCACATAACGGACAGTTGGTCTCTTCAGGCCAAGATGTCAAACAGAATCTGTCAGTTCCATCCGAATTGTACAGCTTTCGTATCATCTCTTGACCACGAAGACGGGCAATCGCATTTTTGATATCTGTTTCAGGCTGATCGGCTCGGGAAATAAGCGTATCTTGTGACAATGGTTCACCAGATGATCTGATTTCTTCAATAATTTTTCGCTCAGCAGTAGAGACCACGACTATACTATCATATATAATTCGCATGAATAAAAAATCTTAATTATACAGGCGAAATGAGACACATACTCCGGGCCTGCCCACAACTAACGACACGTCATGTCATCTCCGGGCTGTCGGAATTTGATTCGAACATTACTGAGCGTGAATTTGGAACTGCAGGCTTATTCGACATGTGAAAATCTCCTCACCGCTTCATGAGAGAGTTAATCCACCTCTCACACGGTGGCTGTCATCATACAGGAAATGTTACTTCATCGATTAAATCACATGACATACTCAACAGGGAAAGTAACTGCCAGTGAATCACCGAACCCTGCTCATGCTGATACGCCCACTGGGGGCATCCTGGCCCGAAGACGCTTCAGACGGCGTCTAACGGCCCGTGAGGTGGACTCTCACGAACGCTGCATCCACGAAATGGAAAACCGACATGAACAAAGAGACCGCAACCTCTACAGGCGTTGATACAGAGCGTCCCACTCCTGTCTCTTTGAGGCCGCGAGACAGAATATTCCACGCCACGGGTCCCTATCCACCTCAAAGCCACACACCGGACAAGAGTCCTTACTCACCCGCACCCCCAATGCGTTGTCGATTTCGACGCCACACTGAACGCACTCTCCGGTCGCGTTCTCTCTGGTTCAATCTCCACGAAGTGCGTCCGTCGCGTTTGCACTGTGAAAGTGTATGGAAAACAATGAGGAGGCTGTATCTTCTTCCGACTGCGCTGGTTGTCCCTTTCGCAGACTGCAGCACTTCTTGAGAGGGGGCTTAGCATCTGTGATCAGCTACGGATATAATGATGGTTTCGACACTACGCTGTCGTCAGTTCGATATTCGCGTCGGCAAGATATGTTACGACATATTCATGTAGCATCTCAGTCGCGATTGGTGTCCTAAATGCCGACAACTCCGAGTGTTGTGAATCAGCTTCGAACTGGGCCGTCTCAGAGATAGTGACCTTGTATCCAATCGGAATATAGTGTTTCGAAGAGACAGATGGAAATTCAGACTCCGTATACAAATGCTCGTATACACCTAAGCGTCGGTCTATCTGCACGTCTACTCCAAGTTCCTCGCTTCCAACCCGCGACACAGCCGCAGTGAGTGTTTCATTTTTGTGGACCCGACCACCCGGTACAAACCACTCATCCTCTGCTGGGGGATTCACTCGCCGGCCTAATATGATGTCATCTCCTCGCTCAACAACCAGATCAACTGAGACGATTGGCATCTGTGAGACGACCGTTTTCCACGTCTCTTCATCGATATGTGTATTCGTTTCCATCATGAGATAGGTGTATTTTGCTCGGAAATCCCAGTTCACTCAGTGAGACATTACACGGCGGTCCCATCACCAGATGTCCCGACAAGCCACGTCCCATACACGAGCGACGCTGCGCCCGGAATCAAAGCTAATGTGGAAAGTTGTGATGCATTCGGTAGAATTCCAGGAATCATCGTTATCACCCCGACGATCATGAGCAGTGCACCCAGTGCCACTTGACGATTCTGAAGCATGTCTATAGATGGATATCTGAGCAGTGTAATATGGAAGTTGTGTTTTGAATTCACTGACAAATGCATCGCGTTTTCACCGTCACTGAGAGAACACTGCAAACCCGGTCAAGGAGTGTCCTCACCCAGACGATAGCAGCTGTCGGCACTGTGATTCTCTTGATTCGAAGCGGAACGCGCCAACCGGCGTTCCAAGCCTGACGAGTGCGGGTTCACATATCAATACTGGTCAGATTACTAACGACTGATAGAGTGAGGATCACTTGATGAGGCAGGTGGTAAAAAATGTGGAATACGCAAATCCCATCTGAACGGGCAGTAACAGCTTAATCATCCCCTGTCAGAGCCTGGTTATGGGTCAATCGAATACCTACAGTTTTTTTTAGCGGTTTGACGAACACATTGATGATGAATTTAGACACCACGAAAGTGCGGTCGGTGGATAGTAATCTGTTTATTACGGTGTCAGGACCGCCAGGATGTGGTGCGACCACCTTTTGTGAGAGTCTTTCTAAATCATTAGACTGCGGGTACGTGTCTGGGGGCGATATATTCAGAGAGATCGCTGCAGATCACGATATGTCGCTCTCACAACTAATCGCCAAATCCGATGAGACCAATGAAATCGATTTTACGATCGATCAGCGCCTTCGAAAGATTGCAGAGATGTGGGGCACGGCAAATAAAGCGTTTATTCTGGAAGCTCGTTTAGCAGGGTGGCTTGCTGGTAACCGGGCCGACTTCCGTATATGGCTTGACGCTCCTGAAGAGGTTCGCGTGAATAGAGCGCGCGATCGCGAGGAGATGGAGTCAGAGATGCGAGTTCGTGAGGTATCTGAAGCTGGACGATATAAGTCGTACTATGATGTTGACCTCTCTGATCGATCGTTTTATGACTTAGTCATAAACACCGCACGGTGGAGTCCAGAAGCGACTCTCGATATCGCTCTTACCGCGATTGAGGAGTATCAGCCGACTGACGATGAGGGTGCATTCCAGAGACCAGATCTGACATTCTGACATCTCCACACCGATGTAACCGGAGTGAGCCGCTCACTCTCTTTGCTTGACGAATGGCAGAAGCCAACAACTTAACTTGGGAGAGGATACCAGAGAATGGAACGCGTCTTATCTCATATATTCCACAGGGTGGCGACAATGACTTTTGAATTCGTGAATAAGAGAGTGATTGAAGATGGCTGATCTAAATACCGTCGCAAAGCAAATTCACAACCTTTCGCCCGAACCAATTCGGCTTTTCCTGTCAGATGGAAGTTCAGGCATATTCGAGATGAATAATACGGAATTCTTCCAGCAAGAGTTCCAAGCTGAGGGATCGAAACAATCAGATGATGCAGCCTATCGGTTCATTACGAGCGATGATTATGAAGAAGTACTGGTTGGTAAACAGGAGCCAGGAGCAGATGAGTGGACGATGATAGGCGAAGTTCTTCGTGTTGAAGCAGCTTCCTCCGAGAGTGCTGAAGAAGTGTCACTTGATGAGTCACATGTACGGGAGGTAGATCGCTCTGATAACTAAAGCACACACAAGTGATTCAGCTTCACTTCAGGCAATCAAGTCGTTGCTGAGCGTTCACTCATATGTGCACACGCTCACCATTTCGTTTGAGTGAGGCTCTAATCACGAGTGACTGAAATGCTCTGAGGCCGCTATTATGTCTATGAGTGTCTGCCACTTAATGAGCATAAATCCGATCAAAATAAGCGAAAACCCACTGATGGTGTATACTGTTGGAATTTCATCAAGAAATATCCACCCAGCGATTGCTGCAAATATCGGAGCGACGTACGAGACCAGGTTGATTTTGATAGCGCCGACTCGATTCAGTAGATTAAAATAGATCAGAAACCCGAACGCACTGGCAACCACGGACAAATAGAGTAATGCGGCAACTGCCTCACTACTCCAGATAACAGCAGACACTGACTCGCCAGCACTGGCGCTCACTGCATGCATAATGACCGCTCCTCCAATCATGGCCCACGCTTCCAGCGTTTCGATCGAAATTGAATCGTCGAATCGTCGAGTGAGAACAGAGCCAAATGCGAACGATCCGGCTGCAGCTAAAATGAGAAGCTTCCCCGACCCGCCTTGAGCGATGATGAGGCTCGGATCTGGGCGGGCCAATAGTATCACCCCAAGTAATCCAATAAATAGTCCACACATACCAACTACACTGAGTTGTTCAGTGGGAAGAAAAACCTGGGCAAGGGCCGTCGTCAGAATCGGTGAGAGACTAATGATCACAGAAGCCGCTGCGGAGGTGACAAGCGGATCAGTTTCTCCGATGAACAACAGCACGTGGTAGCCCGCGAATATGAAGAGCGCACTCACCAACACACTCGCCCATGCCTCGCGCCCGCGCGGAACCACAGTATCATTCGCATACGCCGCGTAAGCAAGCATGACCACTCCTGCAATGTCGAATCGAAATGCAGCGAACAGGATTGGTGGAAAGAACTCAAGACCAGCTTTGATTGCCATGAAAGCTGACCCCCAAGCTGCTGCGAGCAACAAAAAGAGTGTCAGAGTGCGAGATGAAGACACGGGTACTCTTTTGAAAACAACTGATTCAATCTTTCGCTATCTCCAACGGTGTCCCCACATTGCTCCTTAGGAAATCTGGGATATATTTATAAATATCCCGTTTCTCAATAATGGCATGGGCAGTTATGCCCGGCCAAACCTCCGCGACCTGTTTGATGAGTCACCAACTCCACATATCGCTCATCCGCCGCGTACTCACCATCGGCACTATTACGTGGCAACCGATGGCTCGTATCGACCTGAAGGCGGCGGACTTGGAGTTGTAATCGAAACTCACGATGGCCAGCGGGTCACACGGATTGCCATCCCAGATTCAGCACCAGATAATAATGTTGCAGAGTATCGGGCATTGCACCTTGGATTAGATGCTCTCGCTACGCGGACGCCACCAGACGCACGTGTTGGGGTACTTGTCGATCACGATGCCTTGGCAGAGGCAGTAAACGGTGAGATACTCGGTGCCGGGACACGTGAGTGGGGTCATGTGACAACCCCACAGATACCTCCCGGAAGCGAAAATCACTGGCGGGGAATTCGCGCACGAATAGCTGGATTTGAAGAGATTCGCGCAGCACGTATCAGTGGCAGAGAGAATCCAGCGCATCCACTCGCAAATACTCCTGAGGAGTATACACATCTTGACGAGTCCTCCTGCCGGTGCGTTCTACCTCTGTTACCTGACTCAACCACATCAAATGTATCTGAGACCCCAGAATTCCCACCACCATCTCGCAATGAATCACCAGCCAGTGATTAGTTTGATAACATCTCCTCGCGTCTCAAGATGTGAGTCTCTCATCGGATATTCACCAAATTGGTCAATCCTGAGGCTCGAAAATCGGGGATTTACTGAATAGTCGACCAGTGGCTCTACCACGAAGCCGATAATTATACATCAAAACGGATTCAAGCTACCTCGTCGTTCCACAACCGTCGGCTTGCTGGAGTTCCTCTTTGACGAGACAAAAACCGAGTCGGCCGCTAGCTGTCCATGCAGATCTCTTCCACACACTATTTCAGGAGTCAATGGTCTCGACCTCAAGTGGGTCAAGACGCAGTGTGTCTCGTCATTAGGCTCACATTTTCGATTCCCAATCGGGAACGACCCTTAGGCTAGACCCCGTTCTATCCGCGCAAGGCCGAAGGCGCGTAATCGCCGTTCGCGCTCAGCGCCCCCGAGTTGAGGGCTAGTTGACTCGTTGGCCCGTCCAGCACTAGACGTGAGCCAGTGCTGTGACGCCACCCGATATCTCGGGCGGTGTTGAGTTCCTTCCCGCGCTTCAGACACTCGAACCTGTCCATCACGGTTGTCTTCGTGCGTGAAGCCACACTCGCCGTGACTGCACACCGCTGCGACCGCAGGGGGCAACGTCGTCTACATCGATACCGTGTTCTCCGGCTTTGTATTCGACGTGGTGTTGAAGTTCGCGGAACGTCCACCGCTGAAAACTTCGTTTGAGATACGCTCATTAGCTTCTCGAATGCAATCGCCGTGCAGTCGTTCTCCAGACTTCCTGCACGAGAGGCTTCGACACGCGGTGGAGAGGGTCCACGCCCAGCCGAGCGAACCGACTACCGATGCTCTCCATGCCGAGATGGGCGGAGCGAGTTCCTATCTGTTGTTACCGTGACGGCGTTCGTACTCGTCACGCTCGTGGGTGAGGGAGTCTGCGTTACCGAGGAATACTCCTGTGCTGGTGACGGCGAGGTAGCCGTCCACGTTCAAATCGACGCCGAGATCCACTCCGGCCTCTGTCGATTCGTCGCTGGAATCTGCAGGCTTGAGTTCTCTTTCGACCGCAACGTCGAAGATAGTACGTCCCGTCACGCCTGTCGAGCGTGGCTTGCGTTCCACACTCTGGCGTCCAATACTCCGCGAACGGTGTTTCTGTTGTCGTCTTTGGGCATGATGAACTCGGCTCTCACGCGGTCACCCACAGTTGCGAGCGTCACGTGGTCATTATCATAGCGAATGGTGCAGTGAGCCCGTTGTACACGACAACGCCTCCTCGAAACTCCAGATTTGCTAGCCCTCTTACCGTCTTTGAGGATGCGGTCTTTGCAGCTGCCGAGCGCGTCGTGGCAAGGTCGCGGGCACTTTGGACCTGGCTTGCAGACTTGTCTGCTCCCGTCCTTCTGTATGGGTTTGTGGAGCGTGTTGTTTATGTCCTCGATTTTCGTGGGGTCGTCATTCCATCCAGTGTCGGCCACGTGTTGGGTCACTTGGCGGAATTGCTCGAACGTCGCATCGAGAGCGCTGTGAGCGCCTTCGGGAAGCTCAAGGTTTCGCTGAGTGTTCCTGACGACCTCCATATTTCATCAGTGTGATAAAAGAACTGTGATAGGATTTATCTGAGTAGTTGGGAGTCGGCCTTGCCACCGTGCGTGGTTTGTGTCATCGAGTGTCGGCTTTCTCTCTGATCTCAAGCGCTGGAGTATCCGCCCTGCAATCTGTATGAAAATATCGGATTCATTTAGTGGCTAACTTTAGCAGTATTCCGCTTGAATCTCTATAATCGGATATCCATACACGGGCGATATGTTTCACTCAAATGAGGACAATGGCTACATTTGGGAGATAGATATCATTGAGAGTATTCTGCTGTCTATTAGCAGTGACGATATCACGCGGGTAATGTGAGCAGCGTGTCAGTGTCATTGGAAATCACGAGAGGTCGAATTACGCTGAGGGAGTCGACGTGATTTCAAATCACAATTACGGGACTTCCCTACAGGCGGAGCAGGCCGAGTGCCTCGGGGCTTGACCCCGAGGCGGTTCACAAACCTGATAACGACTGTCTTTCTAAACAGTTATTACCAAGCTCGAAGACCCACGCTGACCACTCGAAGACAGATTCATTCGATAGGGGAAGCAACCCGAGTGCCTTCGGGTCGGACAGCAATCATAGGTCTCTTCATTGAGAAGCGTCCCCGATTCTCAAAGTGACTCCGAGGGAGTCCACTCCTGCGCATCGTCGAAAAGGATCTGCCGGTGAGGATATGCAAATTCAATTGGCTTCTCACTTTTATCAACCATGCGCAAAATAGTTTCGCGGACAGACGCATCAACTGCTTCAACTTGGTATGGACGTTCAACCCAATATCGAAGTTTGAGCACGATACCATCATCACCGAAGTCGTGTATCAACACGGTCGGTGACGCTGGATAACGAGCGGTTCCAATCCGAATATCAGGCCCACCTTCGATGACATTCTCAACCTCTGCTGCTGCTCGGCGTATGAGCTGCTGGGCATGTGTAATATCGGACTCATATGTAATAATTACCAGAAGTGAGCGCCGTGTCCGTTCGTCTTCCGCTGAAAAGTTGGTGACGAGTTGATCTCGTATCACGTCATTTGGGATAACTAAGAATGTATTCTCGAGTGTGAATATTTTGGTATATCTGACGGTGATATCATCAACAAATCCTCGGTTTCCATTATCTAATTCGATCAAGTCGCCGATTTCATAGGGCTGATCGGCTAAAATGAAGAGTCCATTCATCACACTCCCGACAAGAGGTGCAAGCACAACACCGGCAACGACTGAGAAAACCGTCACTGAGAGGACGAGATCACCCACTTGGAATCCGAGAATAGACAGACCTACTGCAACACCACTCAGAGTGACAGCAAGACGTACCGTTCGAAGGACAGTCTGTGCGATACTCTGGCGTTGAAACCGCCTCGCAACTGGCTGGTCGATCAGTCGAACGACATACCGTGAGAGGAAACCCGCAGTGAGCACGATCAATATAGCCAATAGAATCCGCCAGCCTGGAACGTATATCCAGTCAGGAATTGCATCGGAGAGCGGAGATATTAATTCATGCTGAAAACCCGCTGTTCGATGAAAGGGATCTATTTTATTTCCTCTCAATCGCTACACCCATACAGTTGAGCGACGGAGAGAGGAAATAAAATAATTCCCTTTGATGTATTAGTACTCATTCACCCCAGTGATTATTATTCCATGATTTCTACTCAGAACATGATCTCGTTGAAACGAAACGCCCTGTGAGCAATCGCAAGACGTGCGAGAGGTAATCGTAAGTCGCTGGAGGTCGACCTCGGATTATGAGCAACGACCTCCAATCGACGATGGAGCGAGTGGGCAATCGATTTAATTTGGGTGAATATGAAATTATAGCCTATCTCACCGTTCTTGAGCATGGGGAACTGAGCGCATCCGAGGTGTCGGATCGAAGTGAGATTCCACAGCCACGTGTTTATGACACAGTCAGGAGCCTCTCAGACCGAGGATTGGTTGAATTACGAGAGTCACGGCCAATGAAGATTGTCGCTGTTGATCCTGAAACCGCCTTTGGAAGTGTACAGGACTCATTAGATGAACTCATCAGCGAATTGGAAGCTCGCTATACTGCACCTGCACGTGAAACCGAAGCAGTTTCATTGGTCAAATCGCGGTCAACGATTCTTCGATATATTAATGAGATCATTGACGATGCTGAATTCGAACTAATCGTCTCGCTCACCCCTGAGCTGCTGACGAAATTTCACGACGACTTGGCCAGTGCCGTGGATGCGGGAGTAAGTGTGGATCTTATCATCACTCCGCTCAGTCGTGCTCCCGATCCAAACGAATTTCAATATCAGGAAGTAGCAACCGTAGCTCGAGGCCGCCGAGGAATCACCACACCTATTTTGGCTGTTGCAGATGGGAATTATTCGATGTATGCAACTCAAGATGCTCTAAAGGATGATCGCGACCGATATGGTGTTATTTTTAATCGGTCTGCGCTTGGGTTTCTTGTCTCGGGCTTCTTTGGAACCGTACTCTGGTCGACGGCCGAATCACTGAGTGTCGGAGGGAAAAAACGACCATTCCCGCGGCGATACGCATCAATTCGACGAGCGGTGAAAGACATTCATGAGTTTGATGGATCATTTTATCTGCGTGCCATGGGCCGGATGGTACAAACAGGGGAACCGGTTACTGTTGAAGGAAAGGTGAGAAAAGCTGCAATAAACGAAACCGAAGAAGTCGCCACGATCGATGTGATAACTGGTGATGGCGAGGTTGAGATTGGTGGTCTCGTTGCTGCTTTTGAAGATGTAGAGGCACAGGAGATTTTCCTTGGGAGAGAGAGAATCCCCAGCGCCGACGACTTCGAGTAATTGAACTCGCAGATAGACATGCATCGCAGAGGCTAAACACGATACGGTCATATGAAAAGTAATGGCAGATTGGACCGAGCGCTACCGCCCTAATACATTGTCTTCAGTCAGGGGGAATAATAAAGCTCGTGACAATTTCTTGGAGTGGGCAGAGACGTGGGATGAACACGGAGACCCGGTTGTCCTCCACGGTGCTCCGGGAGTTGGAAAAACCTCTGCAGCACATGCACTGGCTGCTGACAAGGGATGGAAAGTGGTCGAACTCAACGCTTCGGACCAGCGGACTGCTGATGTTATCGAACGATTCGCTGGGCGAGCAGCACAAAACACAACTTTGGAAGCATCCATGGCAGGGAATCCATCACAGAAACAGCTGGTCATTCTTGATGAAGCAGATAATATTCATTATCAGTCTGACCGCGGAGGTTCACAGGCTGTGACAGCACTCCTCAAAAAGGCAAATCAGCCGATCGTTCTGATTGCAAACGACTACTATGACATGTCGAATGGACTGCGAAATGCAGCCCAAGAAATCGAATTTCGTGACATTTCACCGCGGTCGATTGTCCCAGTGCTTCGAGACATTCTCCGGAAAGAGGACATCGGATTCGAAGAAGACGCACTCAAGGAGATTGCTGAAGCGAATCGAGGAGACCTTCGAGCGGCAATCAAGGATCTTCAGACAACAGCTGAGGCGGTTGAGTACGTCTCAGTAGAGAATGTCCGAACAGGACGCCGAGATAGCGGAGTTGGCTTATTTAGTTTTCTGGATGCAGTGCTCAAAGAAGAGCCTGCTGAACGGGCACTACAGCTATCTTATGATGTTGATGAGACGCCGGATGATCTGCTCAAATGGGTCGAGGACAAAGCACCTAAGGTGTATACGACTGAGGAGTTGGCGACAGCATATGAATTCTTAGCAAATGCAGAACTGTGGACAGCGCGAGTGTACACAACCGATTTCGATTACAGCTGGTGGCGATATGCGACAGATAACTTGGCTGGTGGGGTAGCTGCCGCTCGTAAATCGACTCGAGGTGGATGGACGCGCTACGGTGGGGCACCATACCGGTCGACACGGAACGCAACGAGAGATGAGATCGTTCGAAAGATTGCAACAGAGGGCGGCTTCTCGATGCGGACAGCTCGGACTGAGGTTCTTCCGTATCTTCAGTCGCTGACGCGCCTTTGCAGGCCTCACGAGTTGACGACGCAGATGGCTGCATGGTACGAACTTGATGCACATGCGGTATCATTTATCACAGGTAGCGGTGAGTCAACAAATAAAGTTGAATCAATCATCGATACTGCCACGGAGCGCCGATCTGAGGCTGTGGAGACACATTCAGACGACGCATTTGTATCCTCGGTTTCAGATGTGGAAGAGACAGATAAAAATTCTGGGGACTCAGGTACTGAGACATCTGAAGACACCGCTGGTCAGGAAGACAATGCGGAGGCTGATTCAGTTAACGACCAATCCGGCCTCTCAGACTTTATTTAATTACTCAACATCAGGATCACAGTCGCCCGGCTGCTGGTGTTGGCCGAATAATAACGACGCGCGTGAACAACCCCGACCACAAGGGTCGGGGCTTGTTTGTATTCCCTCAGATTAACTGCTCACACTCCCTACAACTTTGATGCGCCGCCCATTTCAGAGCACCGATGGGGGTGATTATGAAAACGAACCGAAATTCGACGGGTTCCGTCCAAGCCTCTAAACCGCCGCAGGGTTGAGCGACAGAAATGATCTGCGGTTGAAGCGAGTGTTTGCTTTGTATTTATTTTTCGGCCAGCAGCGATCTCAACTCATAGGCAATCTCGCCTTCGTCTTTATCCTGCTCTGCCCGTCTTACAACATTTTCGACAGGAATCGCTTGCCTCTATCTGTCTGCGGAGTATTAAAGAATGTAGTCGGTTCAGCGGATTCGACAAGGTTTCCATCTGCCATGAGGAAAACTCGGTCGCCTACTTCTCGAGCAAACCCCATCTCATGCGTCACGACCATCATGGTCATCCCTTCTCTCGCGAGTTCCCGCATGACAGCTAAGACCTCACCGACCAGTTCGGGATCCAAGGCACTCGTCACTTCGTCGAATAACATCACTCTCGGGTCCATCGCCAAGGCGCGGGCAATGGCTACCCGCTGTTTTTGCCCACCCGAGAGTTGATTGGGATATGAATCTGCTTCATCAGCCAGCCCAACATCATTTAGCAGTTGACGGGCTCGTTCATTCGCATCTGTTTCGGGAATGCCTTTCACCTTCCGGGGGGCAAGTGTAATATTTTCGATGGCTGTTTTATGTGGAAACAGGTTGAATGACTGGAAAACCATCCCAATTTGTTGGCGTAACGAATTGAGATCTGCATCGACTGCTGAGATGGCAGTCCCATCAAGTCTGATTTCACCGGATTGGATTTCCTCAAGTCGGTTCGCACAGCGTAGCAGCGTTGACTTACCAGAGCCTGAGGGACCAACGATAACGCAGACTTCCCCATCTGTAATGTCCATCGAAATGGTCTTGAGGACATGCGTTTCTCCAAAGTATTTGTCTACGTTGTCAAATTCGAGCAGCGCAGCAGTCATACCCGTTCACTGCCCCACTCTGAGCGATTCTCGAGATATTCTACCAATCGGCCCACTGGAATTGTAATCGATAAATATGCGATAGCGACTAAGAGCAGTGGTGTCCACGGATCAAATGTCGCACTATTCACATTGCGGAACTGTTGAATGAGTTCTGGGATAGCGATGACTGTGAGGAGTGATGTATCCTTAACCAGAATAATTTGATCGTTTCCTATCGCGGCAAGTGCATTCCGCCACGCCTGTGGGATAACAACCTCTCGCATCGCTTGGACATATCCCATCCCGAGAGACCGAGCAGCCTCCATCTGCCCGTCAGGCACTGCTCCGATCCCACCGCGGATGGCTTCACCGACGTAAGCGGCGTGATTCAGTGTCAGTGCAAGTATCGCTGTTGGAGTTCCCCAGTCCTGTATTGGAAATGTGCCGGGCCACAGCGTCGGAATACCAAAATATATCACGAATATTTGGAATAACAGCGGGGTTCCTCGAAAAAATTGTACATATCCTGCTGCGATACTGTTGGTGAGTGTTGTTTTTGAGACCCGTGCTAATCCAACAAATATGCCTGAAGAGACCGAGAGGACGCTTGAAACTCCGACAATCGTCAGAACGAGTACGTAGGCATCAACAAACTGTGGAAAAATCGTGGGGATGAGGCTGTAATCAACCTTGCCAAGTAATATGTATCCGAGGAGTAATGCAATAGCGATTGTAAAGACACTCGAAATGACAATCGCCACGCGCCGTAAAAGTGTATCTGTAATTCTCGTCTCTTGACCACTTCCGACATCGCCACGTGCCTTCGAGAATGAATCAGACATCCGTTACTAATTCACATAATATGCATCTATCTGAGTGTTACCCTGCAAAGTATTCTGCATATATCTCATCGTATGTGCCATTTTGTTTGATAGTCGCCAGTGCTTCGTTTACCCGCTGTAAGAATGCATCGTCATCTTCACGAAATGCGATGCCATAATTCTCAATTGTGAGTGTGAGGTACGGCGGCGCATCACCGTCTGACTCTGCTGCAACCCCCTCGCCTTCGACGAACCGCACTTCATCATTATCAGCCGCAAATTCGGCGTTGACCGTGTTATCGTTGATGACAGCATCCACTTGACCATTTGTGAGCGCTTGGAATGCGCCTGGAATTTGGTCATACTCTTTGATCTCTAGATTCCCGTCGAATTCAGACTGCACCTCTGAGGCTGCTGCGGCACCTGTCGTTCCTTTCTGAACGCCAACAATCTCACCCTCTAAATCGCTCTGAGATGTGATTTCACTGTCAGTGCGCACAATGATTGTCTGGTAAGCTGTAAAGTATGGCTCAGAAAAGTCGACTTCTTGATCGCGTTCATCATTAATTGTCATCGCAGACATGATAACGCGAAAGTTTCCGTTATTCAACGAGGGAATAATTGAGTCGAAACTTGTCGGCTTGAACTCATAACTCACACCTAACTGCTCTTCAAATACTGCTGAGGCAATATCAACATCAAATCCAGTCAGTGTTCCATCAGTGGTTTCATATTCGAACGGTCGGTATGGGATATCTGAACCAATAACAACGTTTGAGGGAACGACAGACTCAGTTGTTTCGGGCGATTGAGTCTCTGTGGCAGGTTCTTCTGTATCCTCAGCCTCCTGTGTTTCCGTGGCTGTCGGAGTTGACCCAGACTCGGATCCCGCACACCCTGCAACCATTCCACCGAGAATCACTGTCGCGCCGGATTTCAAGTACTTCCGTCTATCCATGATAAGAGGTGATTTTTAACGAACATATAACAGTCCATCGATTGAGTTTTTCGGCTATTTTCTTTAGCTGTTAACATTGGCTCGGGATCGAATGTGGAACTCAGGACTATCGGAGTATATTTTGACACGATTGTGTGAAATAGAATAACGATTGCATGCGCAGGAAAGTCAAAAGATATTCACTTAGAGGTGTGCCCTCAGATGTGCCACTCTACTATATACCTGTGAGTGCGAAACTGCTTCACTCCACATTTGCTGGTCATGCTCGCTTACACGTCGATTTTCAAATGTATACAGGATCTGTCCTACGGCGTATTCATACGCTAATCGCCACTAACCCTACCTGTGACTGACGTGCTCGGGGCCGACTTTCGAAGGAGTATGTAACATGTCACGGTTAATCCCACCAGTAAAACCCCTGCTGTTATCGATGCATACTGAGCTATCCCGTCGAAGACCTGTCTTCCAACGACGAGGAGAAATAATAATACTCCTGCAGTCAGGCCAGATATCAGTTTGAGAGATATTATCGAATCAGTTTGTATGGATTCCCCCCACGTTGAAATCCCAAGTAATAATCCAAACCCGCAGAGACCAATTGCATAGTAGAGTGACTGTATCTGAGGACCAAACGTGACAAACTGATGTGGAGTAAGTAGCAACAGTGCAGATGCAATTCCAACGGTGCCTAACGATAGATTCGTGAGCGTGGCTCTCTCTGGCGTCGGTAACGTGTAGATATACGCCATGGTGATTCCAGTAAAAATCAGTGATGCGGTAATGAAGTGGGCTGACAGAATCACCCATTCATATGTCCTCACAGTCAATCCACCCAGAATAATCTGGGAGGGGAGTAACAGAGTCGCTCCCATCAGCGACCGTCGGATGCGCGGTGCTGCGCCCTCACGCAAGGCAAAAACGGTCGTCCCGAGCAATATAAATCCAGTTATCATAGCTACGAACCGGTGGAACCATTCAACGAAACTACTCCAGGTTGCCGGGAACAACCCAAGATATCCATCGCAAAACGGCCATCGGCCTGCGCAGGTTAATCCAGCGCCTGAGGCGGCCGTGTAAACACCAAGAATAACCAGGCCACCTGTCAGCACTGTAGATAGCCCAATCAAGTTACGAAGTCGTGGGTTCATGCACAGAAGTAGATTTCAGGATACTTGAATCGAACTTTTTGTTCATGCTGGTCTTGACATGTATCGGCGAAAACTCCGTTCCAATTGCCTCGTTTGTGCGAAGCGGTTCGTTTATTGTCGAACAATAATTCGACAGACAGCTTTTTGATGACGGACCCCCTCGCCGCCGTTATGGGATTAGACGAGGATGCCCGGTCATATCATCGCGATGAACCGCCTGGAAAGCTTGAAATATCCACCACCAAGTCCACGAGTACCCAGCGAGATCTCTCTTTGGCGTATTCTCCCGGAGTAGCAGCACCATGTCGAGATATTGCGGCGGATACATCTCGTGCATATGAATATACCTCAAAGGGGAACCTTGTGGGTGTCATATCAGATGGATCTGCTGTCCTTGGGTTAGGTGACATCGGCGCACAGGCATCAAAGCCAGTGATGGAAGGAAAGGGTGTCCTATTCAAACGATTTGCTGATATTGATGTCTTTGACGTTGAACTTGATATTACTGATACTGAGAGTTTTATTTCGACGGTGAGTGCAATGGAACCAACATTCGGTGGAATCAATCTGGAAGATATCACAGCTCCGGAGTGTTTTGAGATTGAAACCCGACTTCGAGAAACGATGGATATACCCGTGTTTCACGACGATCAGCACGGGACAGCGATTATCTCTGGAGCTGCCTTGCTGAATGCCTGTGATATCGCTGAAAAAGAGCTTTCCGACGTCACGATCGTGTTCTCTGGCGCAGGTGCGTCTGCTATCTCTACCGCCCGATTTTATATCTCACTTGGCGTGAAAAAAGAGAATATTATCATGTGCGACTCATCTGGCGTCATCACCCCGGATAGAAGTCGCCTTAGCAAATATAAGTCAGAGTTTGCTGCAGATGTCTCCGCAAAAACCCTGACAGAGGCCATGAACGGAGCCGATGTGTTCGTTGGGCTATCTGTCGGTGGTATCGTGGACGAAGACATGATCAGATCGATGGCTGACAATCCAATTGTATTCGCAATGGCAAATCCCGACCCTGAGATACAGTATGCAAAGGCGAAAGCAGCCCGTGATGACACTGTGATTATGGCGACTGGACGTTCAGATTACCCTAATCAGGTGAATAATGTCCTTGGATTTCCATTCATTTTCCGTGGAGCCCTTGACGTCCGGGCGACCGAAATTAATGAAGCAATGAAACGGGCAGCAGCAGAAGCGCTGGCTGAACTTGCACGAAAAGACGTTCCTGATGCGGTGATTAAAGCCTATGGTGACGAGCCAATTCAATTCGGTCCAGAGTACGTGATTCCAAAGCCTCTCGACCCCCGTGTCTTATTCGAGGTTGCCCCGGCGGTAGCAACCGCTGCAATCGAAAGCGGGTGTGCACGTGAACAGGTTGACTCACAGATATATCAAGAACAGCTTGAGGCGAGACTCGGTACATCCCGAGAAGTCATGCGGGTTATCCTGAACAAAGCAAAATCGGAGCCAAAACGAGTGGCGCTCGCTGAAGGCAGTGATGAAAAAATCATTCGGGCAGCATATCAAATGCAGGAGCAAGGAATTGCAGTCCCGATTTTGCTTGGAGATGGGGATGAAATTCAGAACACCGCACGTTCGCTCGGATTGCAATTCTCACCGCAAGTTTTTGACCCAGACTCTGGGAACTGGGATAGGTATATCGACCGGCTATTCGAACTCAGGCAGCGAAATGGTATCACCAGACGTGAGGCGAAAGATCTCATTACAGGGAATACCAACTACTTTGCCAGCGTAATGGTCGAGCAGGGTGATGCTGATGCAATGTTAACCGGGCTGACAAATCATTACCCATCAGCACTTCGTCCGCCTCTGCAGGTGATTGGAACCGGTCCTGAGACAACACACGCTGCTGGCGTCTATTTACTTACATTCAAAAATAGAGTTATTTTTGCTGCTGATACGACAGTAAATGTTGATCCAGGTGCAGCCGAATTAGCTGAAATCACACAGAGCACTGCGGCGCTTGCAAGGCGATTTAATATTGAACCGCGAGCAGCTATGCTATCATACTCTAATTTCGGGAGCGTAGAGAATGAAGCAACGAGTTGTATCAGGGACGCAGTTGAGAGACTGCATGCAGACGACTCACTCGATTTCGATGTCGATGGCGAGATGCAAGCTGATACAGCAGTTGTTGAGGATATTCTGACTGGAACATACGAATTCAGCCAGTTAAATGAGCCAGCAAATGTCCTCATCTTTCCGGACTTAGAGGCGGGAAATATTGGGTATAAGCTTTTACAGCGCTTGGGCGGCGCGGAGGCCATCGGGCCAATGCTCGTTGGTATGGATAAACCAGTTCATGTCCTCCAACGAGATGACGAAGTCAAAGATATTGTGAATCTCGCTGGAGTCGCAGTCGTCGATGCTCAAGACGGCAATTAGACATCGAGAGTATGTTAGATGAGCAGTGAGTGAGTATCATTTGATACACCATGATATCTTGGTGTGACATCCTCCCCGCCGTGTCCACCGGAACTCCTCAACATGAGGACTCAGGCTGAGCGCCTGAAGCTTTCAGTCCTGATACGCTTGAGAGTTATATGCGTTGGTGCGCTCGTCTCACGGTGGAATTTTTGAGCTCAATTGACCAATCGGAGTTGGTCATCGTCTAACTGTTTGAGCTGGTGCGTGTTATGGAGTTTTGCGACGGAGGACTTGAGGCGTCTTTTGCTTGCTACAGTAGGTCGTACGGTGTCACCACCTCGTATATGACGCTCATCATCGTGCACCCGTTATCGAACGCCTCGTGGAGTGGCTCTCGGTACCCAGGCAGTGTTTGCCGAGGGCGTTGGTCTTTGGGCCCTGTGGGTATACTGTGAGCGGAGTAACATGTCCGAATCAGGTATGATTAAATGTCATTCATATCTAACACTAAACGTGAGGAAGCACGCGGAGGGTGAATTCGACAACGAGAACCAGTACGAGTCGTTGAAGAAAAGAAAGCACTACTACGTATTTAGCTGGAAGGGGATGTGATTATATCCGCAACGTACATTCAACTCCCAACCGGGCAACGAAGAGTAATCAGTTCAGCAGTTGTCCGATTCCCTCGCTGTAGGAAGATGGCAATAGCTCCGTAATATCTAACATGCATCTACTTTGCCAGCTCACGACCATCTCTGCAGAACAACTCATAGTTGGAGGACTCATCTGTATTGCTGTCAGCATTGGCGGAATTGTTGCAGGGATGAACGGATTCGGATTTGCCGTCATCGGGACGACTCTCATAGTCGAAGTGCTGGGACCACAACGAGCAGTTACTCTGATGATTTTACCAATCCTTGCAGCAAATCTATCGCTAACGTTTGAACTTGATACTGCTGGACTACGGTCGTGCGGGTCACGATTTTCAGTTTTTATCTTTACTGCAGCAATAGGAACACTACTGGGCATGATATCTCTTCAGTATGTGCCGGTCGCACCGCTGAAACTCGCCCTGGGGATATTCGTTATCATGTATGTACTCTTAGAACAAGAACAGATATCTGTCCCTGGAGAGTCTTGGTTATCTGATGTGTGCCTGCGGGAGGGAACGACAACGATGTCTGTAATTGGATTCGTGTCTGGGTTTGTGTTCGGCATTTCAAACGTTGGAGTACAGGTGATTGCCTATCTCCGAAGTTTCGAGCTTGATCGCTCCACAATGGTCGGCGTGTTAGCGATGATTTTTCTCGGAATCGGACTTACGAGGGTATTCATTGCAGGTGCCATTGGACTTTATACAGATATTGAGGCGATTACGCTCTCAGTTTTGGCAGTCTTTCCGGGAGTAGCTGGTGTCGCCGTTGGCCAACGTGTTCGAAAAGTTGTGAGCAGTCGCACCCAACGAGTTATTATTTTTACACTTCTATCTCTTATTGGCATACGGCTATTACAGGCCGGTGTCACCAGTATATGATTCTTCTACCCGCAGGGAACAAGTCGGTCGTGTCCCCGGTGTGGTTCGACCGGTCACACCTGCAAGTCACCCGATCACCAGCAAGAACACTGGTGGGGCGGGCAGTTCCGGTGTAATAACGCCCGGTGTGGGTTCGAGGGCAACCGAGAGTACATCGGGCGCTGAACGTGGCGCAGGTGTTCTTTAGCTAAAATGCAGACGAGCTGGACCAGGGTTTCATTTTTTCGTATATTAGAGGTTTCTAAAATTGTGGCAGGTGGCCGCTCTGCTGGCACGCGACTCACATTCGGGACTGGTGTTGTTGCCTACGAACCTGAACAGATAGTGGCGACCGCTATTGGTGGGTCGGCTGTCATAGCGCCCGCCGTCGCCCTGTCCCAGTCGAATGCAGATGGGAGTGGTGGACGTGGCCCGGTCGCCCACCAGTACTCCTGTTTGAGACGGTGTAATACCGAGAGCGACTGAAGTTGTAGCGGTAGTTTATGACCAGTTTACTTTCTCTACTCCCTCAGCTCAAAGGCGACCTCGACTTCTGCTTGATACTCATGCTCTGGCACCGAAGCGATCTCAACACCCATTTCCTCAACCTCTATCCAGTGAACGTTATCTAAAGTCTTATTCGCCCGTTCTACCGCATTATCGACTGCCTGGTCAAACCCTTCTGTGCTGCGTCCGATCAGCGTGACTTTTTTATATACCATATCTAACCCACAACACTGCTAACACAACAGTACAGTTGTGTTACGTGTTGTAACGTAGTCATATATTGTGGATTATTGTTAATCATTTGGATGATTCTATTCTCGTGGCGTCACGTTCGAATCTATACCATTCGAATATCCCGTGAACTCCATCGATAGTCTGCGCTTCCCTGATCGAGAAGAGTGGTACCACGTGCGACGGGAGAGGCCTCATTGACAGGGCCACATGCGCTGGAAAGTCTTCGCTCACATTCGGTCGGCGACCGTTGACGGCTCATGATAGGTCGCACTGCGTGAGAGCGTGCTTGAGCCCCGCTGAGTCGCGTCGCCTGCATATCCAGTTCAATCCTCACTGTCGAAGGCGGAGAAGATATCAGTGTGCCGCTCGCCGCACTATGTCATGTGCGGATGAGATCGAACGTCCAATGTAGAGTGTCGATCAGTAGATGAATAGGATGGGCTTACTTCGGTGAGGTGTGGCCTGCCTCTTCGGGAGAATTGATATAAAAATCTGGTTCGGACTGTATTCCAATTCGCAAAAATTGGTCACGGATATGCGATTTAGCAGCAGTGAGCGCTTGCTCTTGCTGTTCAAACCCTCGTATCGTTGGTCGCTCAAATGCAACTTGGATTGTTCCCTTATCAGTGGTTAGTTGATAGCCGCCGGACTCGACTCGATAGAACGTATCACACACCCATGTGTACGGCCCTGTTGCTGTCGGTGCCCCCCGATATGTTGGTGGAGTCTCACCAGGTTCATACAATGTTCCTGTGGTTCCGGTACCAGCCACTAATCCGCAGACAAGCAGCATACCCTATGTCGGCCATCCACGCTCATAAATAGTTAACCGACCAAACGGAGAATGCAAGCCGGACAAACGACCGACGTTACAACGAGTGTGTGTTGATCTAAGACTCTATGAGTCCCACTACACACGACGATACACACCCAATCGATCAGACGAGGCAATCTGGAGTCGATTTGTGCTGATGGCAACTATTTTGGCCGTGACAAAATATTATCAGGTTCGGAATGACTCACCACACCCACACTCGCTCACAACGTTTGGATTCTCCACATGAAACCCTGCTCCCTGAAGTCCACCCTCGTACTGTAGTTGAGACCCACCGATGTAGTCTTGACTCGCTGGGTCAATGAATATCCGGAGCCCATACTGTTCGACAACTGCATCATCGGGTTCTGGCTCATGGTCAAATCGCATCCCGTAGGAGAGTCCTGCACATCCCCCCTGTTGAACGAATAGGCGGAGTCCAGCAGTATCTGGCTCCAGACCTTCCGACTCAATCAGATTGAGTGCCTGATTTGCTGCTTGTTCAGTTGCGGCAACGGTCGTGCTACTGTTTGAATTAGCTGATTGAGTGCTCATGTCCCCGGTTAGTGAATCAATGTTCATAACATTGGCGTCGACTGTTCGATGAAACAGACATTCGTGTACTCCCACCCGGATAGTGCCCATTGAGCTATGAAGTGCTCTCACAACAGCTGCTGAAGTACCTCAGGATCAAGTGAAGTGGTTTGAGACGCAGAGATTTCCATCAATCACGGGAATCGGGAACGACCCTGAGCCGCTCGCCTCGCACCGCTTGTAGATCAATCTTGAACATTATCTGCGCTGACAAAGTCGGTATATATGTCCTCATGATCAGGGGTGTCTGATTGGACTGACTGATTCTTCAAAAATGAGTGTGCTGACAAAGGCGACTCCGTCGTCGCCGCCCCCTGAGTTGGGCCGATGTTCGGGCCCGTCTCAATAATCTTGTGTGCTGTGATTGGTCCACGGACGATATGTCCAGTATTCTTCAGTCGACGCTCAATCGTCGCGTTCTCGTCGGTTTGAACCGAAGCAACTGTTGGGCTATATTCGTTCACGAATCCAACCGCTTCGGAAAGTGACCGAACGCTGAATAATCCTGAGTGTGCCTGCTGTAGTCTCGAATGTACCTGTTCGTACTCACCATGTGAGTCAGATTCGGCACAGCCGAGACGGTCTTGAACCGTCTTCAGTTGTGCTTCATCAGGAGAAAGGACTACCAGTGGTGCTTTCGTGTATTTTCCGTGTATCGAGAGTGACCCGACAATATGATCAATCGTCGTTCCTTCATTGGCAATGATAACACACGCTGGTGCAGTGTAGGCTCCATCGATGGCAGCGTCATCTCGAACTTGATCTTTCGCTGCTGCTGTCCACTGGTTCGTTCCCCCGACAATTTTCTGCACGGCAAATACTGATTCAGTTCCATATGCGAGCGCAGCAACTGCCTGCGCCCGACTTAATCGATAAATTCGGTCCACCTCAAGGCGATGAGCAACTCCAAGGGCGAGCTCTTGGCTCTCAGTTTGGGGTGGCAGAGCAACAGCGATGTGATCGACACCAGCTGCCTGTGCAGGGAGAGTCTGGTGAAGCAATTGTGTGGCGGATCCCTGCTGATATGGGTCAATACATACCCCAACTCGGCTCAGGGGTATGCGTCGCAATGAGGTGCTATCAGATGCTCTGGGTTCGTATCTGTCGGTGATGGTCTGAATAGCTCTATCGATCGTTGTTTGAAGCGATAGGTCCAACTCGTCATATGCTCGTTCTGCATCTTCCGTTGCGTCTATAGCGCCGATTGTACACTCATCAAACTCCTCAGTGAGATCTCGAAGAGCAACATCGCCCTCTGTTGTGACACGATTGATGATGTCTGTGACGCGTGCACTAATCTCTGTGATATTGGATGTCCGGTCGAATAGCTGCTCTCGCTCGTCAGGAGCGAGGTCGGCAACTGAGTGAATCTCGATAGTCATACTAATCGCAACAGTGGAAACTCCAAGTAGGTTTGGGAGCTATACGGGCGGTACGGGGCGAGTGCCTCGGGGCTTTGATGTGACCCCGGGGTGAAGCCGACAGTGGCCGCCCAGCTGCCGGGGTGTCTTTCCCGGCCCACGGCCGGCGGTTTCGAAACGGGTATGACAATTGAATCAGAGTGAGTGTGTATTAGATCAGACAGAGATGGAATGTTACCCGACTGCCCGTGACCGCGGACAGGTCACGATTCCCGAAGACGTGCGCGAACCGCTCGGTATCGAACCGGGCGACCGAATCAAACTCACTGTCGAACGACTGGACTAACACACATGGATGTAACGCTTCGTTGTCGTGCATATACTGACGTGGAAACCGCCAGCAAAGCGTGGCGTCACATCAGAATGCACCGACAAATACGCAACCATGCCATTCGGGACGACAACTCTCACGACTACAGAAACGGGCCAGCACCGCAAACTCACCGACTGGAAACAGCGGTGGCCGCTCCTTTCGGAAGTCTCGGCACACGCTGCCCAACAGACCGTTTCGGAGATACACGAGAACACCGAGACGCGGAACGGTCGGCGGGAGAATGGCCACGAGACAGGACGGTTGAAATGGCAGGAAAGCGGTGACCGTCGGTCACTCGCGTATCACTGAAGGCTTCGACGTGAATCACACCACCGACAAAGACGGGTGCGCAACACTCGGGCTTTCAAAAATTGGCTACATCCCGATTCGAGCGCACCGGGAGATTCCCGCGACCGAGATCATCAAGCGCGTCGTGTTGGAGAAGCAGGGAACCGGCGACTGGTTCGTTTGTCTCGTCACGGAGCGCCCGGACGATGACCTTCCCGAAAAATCCGACCCCAGTACGCTCAACCCTGCCGACTGCGTGGGTTTAGACATCGGGATACTCTCGTACATCCACACCAGCGACGATACAGCGGTGGATATGCTCGACCTGTCCAACGAGTACGACCGCTATGCACACCAACAGCGGAAACTCGACCGGAAAGAACACGACTCTGCCAACTAAGAGCAACAACGGCAGAAGGTCGCTACAGCAAAGCGGCAAATCAAACGGAAAGTGCTGGACTACCAGCACAAGCTGGCGACGTGGCCGGTTTGAGGGCACGATTTGGTCGCCGTTGAAGATTTGGACCTAAACTCAATGCTGGAAACCAGCAGAACATAACATGGTCACGGTTTCTGGACCTGTTGGAGTACAAAACCAACCTGCATTGCACTCGCCTCGTTCAGGTCGAACCAGCAGGAATGACCAAAGAGTGTTTGGAGTGCAGTGTAGAAACATCGAAACCACTCTGGATTCGAGAACATTCCTGCCCAGCGTGCAGTCACACTGAGGACAGGCAGTTGAACGCGGCGGAGAACATCCTTTCTGGCGGTCGCTCACAGATATGGACGCTCCGAATCAACGTCCTCAGAATCGCGGAACGATTCTGATGTGCGAGTGAGAGCTTCGCTCTCGTCAACGCCTGTGCAGACCGCGCTCCCTACGCCTCTCGGTTCCTGCAAAGCGCGTCGTGGAAACGGCAGCAGGAAGTCCCGAAGTCAAGCCTCGGAGTGGGTTCACTGGCCAAGATATATCAGAATCAGACTGTTTCCTCTCTTGACTCTCTCCCACCGATTCAGGCGTGGGATTCCCAACCGTTAGCATGTGAGGGTTTGCAGTCTCGCTGTCTTCTCGTCTGAGACGGCCCGCTCTCATGGTCGAGCAGAGAGACTCCGGGTTGTGCCAACCAGCCGTTACTCAGGTCGCCACAGTGGGAGACTGTGAGTTACCTGTCTGTGGATATTCACCGATTAGGTCTGCGTTCACCCTCCTTACGCACGACGAGTAGGCGTGCAACCCACGTTCAACGCGGCTGCTGTCGCGAATCTGCCCGCGACACAAAGACGTTTTGTTCGTGTCCTCACCGTCCACGCAGTCAACGAGGATACAGTGTTCCTCCGGGTTGTATCTGGGCAAACAGGCGAATCGGTCGAACCCCAATCCGTAGAGCGTCTTGCTTCCTGACTGCCCACAGTTCCGCGGGTCGCCGTTCTCATCCTCGCGGATGTCGCTAAGCTCGCCAATCGTTATCTTCTCCACATATCGTTCCACATTACAGTCCGCTCGCGGCGCCCCCCGTCGTGGATGAACGACGATAGAACTCTTTTTACACCCGCTATCGCTATTCATTATGGATGCAGGCACGGACTATCCGGTACCTCGGGGGCCGGTTTGCCGACTATTACGGACAGGCAGACCTTTCGATGCCGCCAAATCCAGAGCGCCGTGAGTGGGGACATATCCCCTGGAAACAAGGGTCGACACGGATGATTCGTCACCATTCACTGCTTGAGATGGGCGATATCAACCGGTATCTGCATGAACAAGCACCGCAACATGTGTACTTTTCAGCAGCATATTATGAGAACCCAGCGGTGTCGTCAATGGAAGAGAAGGGCTGGGAGGGTGCTGATCTCATTTTCGATCTCGATGCAGACCACCTACCTGCAATCAATCCGGAGAAAACATCGTATAGCGATATGCTTGCAGCATGCAAGCAGGAGTTGACAAATCTTCTCTCGTTTATCGAACGCGATTTTAATTTCTCAGAGATCGAAATTGTGTTTTCGGGAAGCCGAGGGTATCATGTCCATGTTCGAGATATGGATGTTCAGCATCTCGACAGCTCGGCGCGGCGTGAGCTCGTCGATTATATTCGAGGGATCAATCTGAAGACTGAGTCAATTATATACACTCAGTCCTCTGGAGGCACCAACCGTCGCGCTCTCCGCCAGCACGGCGGATGGGGGAGACGAGTGCACCAGAAACTCGTTGAGTTCGGTCAAAAACTACAGAGCCTGTCAGAACGTGAGGCAATCGACCGGCTTCAAGCGATAGACAAAATTGGAGACAAACGGGCAAGGAAGCTCTACACTCAGTTTACGACAAACTTCGACCAGATGACATCAGGCAATATCGAAGTTGGCGGGCAAGGAATGAGATATTTAATCGCGCATCTTACCAACGAGGTAACAAAGGCTCAGACTGCACCAATCGATGAACCGGTTACGACAGATACGCGGCGATTGATTCGTCTGCCTGGTAGCTTACATGGTGGGTCTGGGTTAGTCGTTCGTCGGCTTTCACGGGACGCAATCAACTCTTTTGATCCGCTATCCGATGCGATTGCTGATCGCTTTCGGTCAGAGTCGATTCAGGTGAATATAACTGAGCCGGGCGATATCGAGTTCGACGGCGATATGTTTACAATTGATGCGGGTATCCAATCAGTAGACGAGAGTTTAGGTATCTTCTTGATGGCGCGTGGACGCGCAGAGAAGGTATCGGAATAACGGAGAATGAATATCGAAGAACTTCGGGAGGCACAGCAGGCGGAGCGCCGAATGGATAGTCTTCAACATCTTCCCGACTCATTCTATGACGAAGTTGCAGAGTATATCGAAGAACGCAAATCAAAGCGACAAGAGATAGCCGAGACGGCGGCCGATCCATTCAGCAACCCCGAAGTGGCTCAGTTAACGGACGAAATTGAGACCGCAGAAGACGTCGCTCGCGCAATATATGACCGTCGTATTGGAAAAATAGTGAAGCTAGCCTCATTTGCTGCTTCGGACATGTCTGCTGATACTGATGGACTGACAGTTGAGGAAAGAGATGCCTTTGAGGACATTGTGGAACGGATGAGAGATAACCGTGAGCGCGTGTTATCCACACTTGAACGGCAGCCAGCAATTCATAACTCATCAGGTGACCAGACTGATGCAGTGTACACCACAAATCACTCAGAGGGAGCAGAGGACATTGTAGAGGATTCCCCCGATTCGAATCCAAAGCAGGAGAGCTCAATTGCTGATAATGGGAATCCGAGCGGGGCAAGCTCAGAGGACTCGTCCAGTGATACGGGGGTAGATCGAACGACGGTTAGAATAACCAGAGATGTCGGCACCATCTTTGGTGTCGATGAGCGAGAGTACGAGTTAGCGGCTGATGATATCGTTACGTTACCGAAAGCGAATGCGGAGCCATTATTATCACAGGACGCAGCAAAAAAGTTAGACTGATGTGGATTTCAGTCGAGTCTGATTGAGGAAGCTCAAAGCGAGATCAGTCTGGTGTCGTCGGGTCTTTGATACTCTCACATGATCACTATGGGGTTTTCAGCTCGTGTTTTATTACCACATACCCGACAAGCTCAGGCTATTGTACGAGCAATTAAAGAATGAATGTCGTCGGGCTCACCCGAGACACACGCCAACATCCTGTCGAGCCCACTTGCGAGTGAGCGCTATATATTACTGGAAAGTTCGGCCAACTCCAACCTCTGGCTCACGCTCAACCTCGCTCTGCTCGAAGCGTTCTTCAACTCGTTCATACTCTTGTCTCGTCTCTGCAGTGACACTTGGGCCGACTTCCTCCAAGGCGTCTCGGAAGTGCTGCATCGTGACCCGCACATTCCCAACAGATTCTTCGACTTCTTCAGGGTTAACACTGTGAATGAATTCACGACTTGCCGACATCGAAGCCTCTCGACAGACAGCCTCGATATCTGCACCGACGTATCCTTCCGTCTCAGCAGCTAATATGTCCAGATCAACACTCTCTGCGAGCGGTTTCGATTCAGTGTGTACATCAAATATCGCCCGTCGCCCAGTTTCATCAGGAACGGGCACGTGTACATGTCGGTCTAATCGACCAGGTCGGAGGAGCGCTGAATCGATAAGATCAGGTCGGTTCGTCGTTGCTATGACGACCACGTCCTCAAGAGACTCGAGACCATCGAGTTCGGTGAGCAACTGAGAGACGACTCGTTCGGAGACACCAGAGTCACCAGTGTTTCCTCCACGTTCTGTTGCAATCGAGTCAATTTCATCGAAGAACACAACCGTTGGAGCATTCTCTCGTGCCTTTTTGAATATGTCTCTGACACCCTTCTCGGATTCGCCCACGTACTTATTCAGTAGCTCTGGGCCCTTGACTGAGATGAAGTTTGACTCAGATTCATTCGCGACAGCCTTTGCTAAGAGAGTCTTTCCAGTTCCTGGTGGTCCGTACATCAGGACTCCCTTTGCAGACTGCATGTCCATCTCCTCGAACACCGATGGATACTCCATTGGCCACTGAATTGTCTCTCGCAGACGGTCTTTTGTCTCGTTGAGTCCACCGACGTCGGTCCATGTCACATCTGGAACCTCGACGAACACTTCACGCAGGGCTGAAGGCTCGATGCCTTTGAGCGCTTCCTTGAAGTCCTTATTTCCAACGAGGAGCGAGTCTAAGACGTCAGCATCGATCTGATCTGATTCGAGGTCTAATTGTGGTCGAATACGTCGGAGCGCATTCATTGCCGCCTCCTTTGCTAAGCTCTCAAGATCCGCACCAACAAATCCATGAGTACTGTCTGCAAATTCGTTGATATCAACAGTGTCGGAGAGCGGCATGTTACGCGTGTGAACTTGGAGAATTTCCTTACGACCATCACGGTCTGGGACGCCGACTTCGATCTCTCGATCAAATCGCCCTCCTCGTCGCAAGGCGGGGTCAAGTGCGTCAACTCGGTTCGTGGCCCCGATGACGACGACTTCACCGCGCTCATCAAGCCCATCCATGAGCGAGAGCAGCTGTGCGACGACACGCCGTTCAACGTCACCACCGGCCTCACCGCGCTTCGGGGCGATAGAGTCTATCTCGTCGACGAACACGATGGCTGGAGCTTCCTCCTCGGCCTCCTCAAACATGTCTCTGAGTTGCTCCTCTGATTCACCATAATACTTTGACATGATTTCGGGCCCGGAGATGGTGTGGAATGAAGCATCGATCTCATTCGCAACAGCCTTAGCTATGAGTGTCTTCCCGGTTCCTGGCGGGCCGTGTAAGAGCACACCCTTCGGTGGATCTATCCCAAGTCGTTGGAATAACTCAGGATGACGCATTGGCAACTCAATCATCTCTCGAACTTGTTCAAGTTCTCCTTGCAACCCACCGATATCTTCGTAGGTGACTGATGGGGTGTCGCCTTGACCACGGCCACCAGATTGAATCTTTTCGGCAGGTTGCTGGCTGAGCGAAACCTCAGTCGAGTCGGTCACGACGACTGTTCCATCTGGGTCAGTTTCTGCGATCTTGAGTGGAATCGCCTGATTCGATGAAGCCATGAATCCAAACCCGAATGGGACTTGGATATTTTGTCCCTTGGTTACAGGGCGCCCAGCGAGTTTATCACGAAGATGGCCGCCGATATTTCCACTTATTCGAAGATTCTGCGGCAGTGCAATGGAAATTTGCTTCGCTGGCTTGATATCTGCCTTTTCAACACTTACCGTGTCGTCAATGCCGGCGCCTGCCTGCTGCCGAAGACGCCCATCGACACGGATAATATTGTTCCCTTTGTCCTCGGGGTAACCAGGCCACACCCGAGCGATGGCAGTTCCGTCATTGCCATCTATTCGTATGTAATCGCCGCCCTCTAATCCGAGTTCGTCGATAACGTTCCGATCGATGGCCGCAAGACCACGACCGGCGTCCTTCTGTTTTAGTGGTTTGACTGTAAGTTTCATATTTTCCCCTTTATTTGTATGATTCCGTTATTGCTCGAAGTTTCTGACTCTTCGCCTGGGAGTTCGATCTGCTTGTGTGTCTCACCGCCATTCGTTTGAGCCACGATGATCGCCGTGTTTCCGACTGTTTCGATGTTGATGTCTGATACTGCTGGCCCGAAATCACTAACGACTACCCACTCGTTATCGTAGGTGTACTCTTGAAATGTAATGGCGTTTTGTTTGGTGTTTTGACGTGTATCCATTATCGGTAACTCAAAGTTAGTGTTGGTAGTATAAATATCTTATGTACAAAACCGCAATACGACGATATGAATACACACATATTATGAATTGCGGTTCACACTATACGCGGTGGCTATCATTCTTGATAGATACCATTTTTATTCTGTATCTGACGGAAAGCGGTGCGATTCAACAGCGTCGCGATACGACTCAACTGCAGTCTCTATTTCTTGTCGAACCGAGCCGAACTCCTGAGCAAACGGCGGGGGGTCCTCACTCAACCCGAGAACATCATGTATTACCAGCACTTGACCGTCACAGTGTGGACCTGCTCCAATTCCGATTGTCGGGATGTCAACGACCTGCGTGATTCGCTGAGCCAATGAGTGTGGAATGTGCTCTAACACAGTTGCAAACGCACCCGCACTTGCGTGGCGCTCAGCCAACTTCACAAGCCTTTCAGCATCCTCCGGAGTATCACCCTGCTGTTGATAGCCTGCTTCTTTCACACGCTGGGGAGTGAGGCCTATATGAGCCATAACAGGAATTCCAAGCTCAACAAGTCGACTTGTCAACTCAACGGTGTGGGATCCTGACTCAATCTTGACCGCATCAGCTCCGGCTTGCTTCATTAATCTGCCGCAATTTCTTATACTCTCTGTTTGCTCTACCCCTGTGGAGAGAAATGGGAGATCAGCCACCACAAGTGCTTCATCAGTCACTTTCGTGATTGCGTCTGTGCGTGATACAATTGCATCAAGTTCAACGGGTAGCGTTGAGCCATAGCCTAACACCGTCTCACCCATGCTGTCTCCAACAAGGATCATATCAATATCGCATGACTCAACAATTGATGCAGTCACCGCATCATACGCAGTGAGCATAGTAAGTGGTGCAGAACTGTCATTTTTAGAGGAGCGAATCGTACGAACGCTTGGCATAGTAACAATGCTGTCAGGCTACAATTAAATTATTCGTAGCGAACCCACTATTTGAACTCAAGACTCCGTGTCAACTACCCCTGAACAATCCACGAGGTTTTGTTGTCGACCGCATATACCGACAGGCGAATCATGTTCCTTCCGGCCGCCAATGAAGATTTGCTCCGAACCCACACTCAAACACGCGGTGTGTCGATGAAGATTGCTCAACAAACACCACACTCCGACGACTCTCCCACCCCCCACCGTCAGCGGGGGATTGTGAGAGGAGTTTCAGTTTAAATCCCGTAGTCATCGTCAGAGTTCTTGGCCGTGTTTGTGAGTCTCTGACCCTCGCCAATCATGCGATTTCGTCACGTGAATGAATAGTTCCCTGTCAGTTTGACCCTCCGAAATAGTTTGAAAGAGCCAGCTCCTCTCGTCATCACAGAGATCAAACATCAGAGATCACTGTTCAACCTCCGAGATACCCATTTTGCTCATGTGTAGTGATTGCGGTGGACGCACCCTATCTTGATTCAGCGAGAGAATCCCGCCGTTCACGGCGGGCGTGAATCGCATAAGCCCGGTGCGACAGTCCACGCGGTTCTGCCCGACTGAATACCCAACGGCACAAGAGTTATTGGAATTGGGTGTATTGTATTTGGTGAGGCCAAATGGAGTATCACCTGCAATCCGGGTCGCACACGGTCTACGCGCTCCAATACCACTTCGTAACCGTCACAAAGTACCGCGCCGACATCCTCACCGATGAGCGGCTGGAGCGTGTGGCCGAAGTCGCGCACGAGATTGCAGACGACTTCGAGGCCGACATCAGGAACGTGGATGGTGGCACCGACCACGTTCACATCCTGTTCACGACCAAACCCACCACAGACCTCACGAAGTTCATCAACTCGCTCAAAGGCGTTACATCTCGCCGAATTCGGCAGGAGTACCCTGAAGTGAAACAGACGCTCGAAGATGCGTTCTGGCAATCGGGGTACTTCCTCGCCACGACCGGTCAAGTGAGTATCGACGTGCTGATGGACTACGTGGACGACCAGTAGCATGACCGCAACAACCACGAAAACGCTGGAGGCGACGCTCGCCCCGCCGACAGCCCACAAAGAGCGCAAACTGTGCGACCTGCTCGACACCTACCGAGCAGGACTCCACGAAGCGTTCGACGCCGGGTGTGACACGATGAGCGCAACCAGCGACGTGGTGACGCCCTACGACCTGCCGTATCAGGTGAAGGCGGCCCTGTGCAACTACGTCCCGCAACTACACGGCACCTACGACGCACAGGAGTTGGACGACGACCACCCAGTTCGGCTCACCAACCAAGCCGCCGAGTTCGACCACTCACCGGAACGGGACTACGAGTTCACGTGGTGGGTGCCACAGCCTGGTCGCGGTACCAACTTCTGGATACCACTCCGTATCAACCCCGAACAAGACGGTCTGTGGCTCGACCTCGTACACGGTGACGCTTCGGCAGGCCAACTCCGACTGCAACGCCACCGCACGTCGTGGACACTCCACGTCACCGTCGAGTTCCCGGTCGAAGAACCGGATTACGAACCGACAGACGACGATGTAACGCCAGTCGGCTTCGACATTGGCGAAGCACACCTGCTCGCGGGCTGTGCCTGCGAGCAGGGGACTCCGACTGACCCACTACTCATCAACGGTGGCCGCGCTCGCCACCTTCGCAAGGAGATGCATACGACGCTCAAGCGCCTCCAAGAGCGTGACGCCGCTCAGTGGCGGATTGATGAGCGATTCGACCACTACCAGAACGCACTCACAGACAGCATCGAGAAGGCGTCTCGACGTGCCGTCGAGTACGCCTGTCGATTCGAGAAGCCAGTCCTCGTGCTGGAAGACCTCTCGGACATCCGCGAAGACCTCGATTACGGCGAGTGGATGAACCGACGACTCCACGCATGGGCGTTCGCTCGGCTTCAACAGCGCATCGAGGACAAGGCACGAGAGGCAGGGCTTCCGGTCGAATACGTCCGACCGGAGTACACGAGTCAGACGTGTCATGAGTGCGGCCACATCGGGCACCGGAACGGCGACGAGTTTCGGTGTCAGAACGACGAGTGTTGGGTCTCGGAGTACCACGCAGACATCAACGCGGCGGCCAACATCGCTGACCGCCACGACCCGTGGGGTGAGAGCCTGCCGCTGAAACTGGCGGGCGATGACATCTCACGGGATGGGAGCGCCTGTGACAGCGCCGCGACCCCCACCGAGCAGAGCCAACCACGGCAGATGACGCTCGG
>JAQCNF010000014.1 GCA_028275165.1 Haloquadratum sp. | reverse complement strand
GAGAGCCCTCGGTCATCTGAAGGACTATGGTCGGCAATCGTCGCCTGATATAGCGGTTGTAATGCAAACAGAAAGAATCCAAAGAGTGCGCTCACACACACGAGCGCGAACAACCCCCAACGCGCTGCCGGGACGAAACTGATCGTTACGATAATCAGGCCGCTAAAGACCACCGCTAATCCGGTTGTCGGCGCGATGCGATCAGAGACTTTTCCACCAATATACTGCCCGCCGATACCGATCGTTAACAACCCGACGTATACGTACGATGAAAGCGTGAATTCCTCCGATACGGGGCTTCCCGGTTCGAATAGTTGAATAAAGTCACTCATAGGGGGGAGGAATTGGTCCAGGACCTCTGGAAGAAACGTCAGCATCCCTCGATAGAAGAGACCATTCATCATCACGATTGCGAGTGCAAGCGCGAATCCAATGCCGAATAATGCTCGGCTATCTCGCAGAAACTCTTCCAATGACATCGACTTCGACTGCTCTGTTCCCCCGTCGGCACTCACAGCTGCTTTTGCATCGAAGTCGGTGTACAGTGCGTACCCGAGAGCCATTGCTGTCGGAATCATGAGTAATCTGGTCACTGTTCGCCACTCAAACGTGATCAACAGGAGTGCGGTGATGAGTGGCCCGAACGCGATTCCAATATTACCGGCCATGCCATGGTACGCGAACGCAGTGCCTCGGTTCTCGACTCCGGTCGAAATAAGCGACAGCCCAGATGGATGATACACACTGGCAGCGACTCCCCAGATTGCAAGTGCAACAGCGACACTGAGGATCCCACCTGCGAAACTGAGTACGAGAAACGATATGCCCATGCCGAGAAGACAGGCGACGATCAGTATCTGAGACCCAAACCGGTCAGCGAGGACGCCGCCAGGAAGTGCTCCAATACCGAAGAGAGCATACCCGACAGAGACCACCGCCCCGAGCGTCGCCGTCGAGACAGGGAATTCAACGAGCCAAATTGTGACTAAAATTGGAATTGAAAGTTCGTATGTATGCACAATAGCATGCGAAATCCCTGTGAATATCACCACCGAGCGGGAGTTGTCGTCCATTTATACTACGTTAGCACACCAGCCCTCAGTATTTAATTGTTACAGGCAAACTCCATATGATCAGACAACAACCACGCAAGCGGTGAGCGAGTCAGATGTCGTCGTTCAGTTACTATCGAATGCAGTGATCAGCAACTGCGTACTCTTATTGACTCATGACTGTTCGGGCTTTCTGGTCAAGAAACGACGTTCAGAATTCAACTGTGAACTGACACGCTGTGAGCACCTATTCACCCATCAAAATGTATGGGAGCACTGGTCGCAAAGTCGTGCTCTCAGATCACACTCACCCCGCTCCGAGGTCGCATAGAGCAGGAGCAGGAACGGAAACGGAAACGGAAACGGAAACGAGAACGGTGACCCTGACTCTGTTCTTAGTCCGATTCAGTTTGAGTAGTCGCTGTGAGTGACACGAACCAACGTGTTCAACCCAGGCCTTCCTCTACTGATATTGATGAAACCGACACGGCGACGCTTTCTTTCGACTAGTGTGGCACTCACAACAGGTGGGTTAGCGGGATGTTCAGGCAGTCGCAGTGAAATTAGTGGTGATGCGACTGAGACGGCCACCTCCGCCCCGACCGAGAGTGCAATGACAGACAGATCCGCCGAGACAGTCATCTCTGTCTTAGGTGAGCGTGTTCCTGAGAACATGGCGTTTGACACTGCAGGCAACTTGTACTTCGGAATCACCGCTGGCGAGGTTCGGCGTCTTCCCGCCGATCAGACAGGCGCGACTGGACTCACGATCGATGCAACTGACCAACTCGGCACGCTTCCAGGAGCAATCGGCGTCGAAATCGGCCCCGATGGCATTGTCTACGCAGCCGTTGCCACACAGGACAATCGATCTGGTATCTGGACCGTTACCCCAGACGGAATGTCGTCACAACTCGTTGAGATTAGTGGATTTCCCAACGATATCTTGTATGATACGGGTCGTGACCGCCTGTTGGTCACTGAATCCAGCAATGGAGTCGTCTATACGATCGAAACAGATGGTTCGCGAACGACATGGTTGGATGATGACCGTCTCGCAACTGAAAGCTTTGGAGCGAATGGGATTACCCGCGACTCTGATGGAACCATCCATGTGTCAGTAACTCGGGCTGCGAATGAAACCGGGCGAGTCATCCAAGCACCAGTACAGGATGACGGAAGCGCAGGTGAAGCCTCTGTATTGTTCGCTGGAGGCGAGATATTCGGCGCTGATGGCATCACAGCACGTGCCGGTCATATCTATGTCGCAGTGAACAGCCAGAACCGAGTTATCCGCATTTCACCCGAGGGGTCAACGAGCGTGGTTGCCACAGCCGATGACGGGCTGGTGTTTCCCTCAGATGTCCTCTTCGGCGTTGGTGAGCAGTCTGAGAGTCTGTATATCTGTAATTTTGCGAATCGTTCGCCGGAGGATGGCGCAATTCTTCGAACACAAATGTAAGCTGCACAGGCTGACTCATACTGCTCGTACTCAAAGACAATACAGCCGAGGAGCTCAACGAAGCGGGGATGCATCCGTCCCCGCACAGACAGGCTCAGATACCAGCTTTGGAGGACGAGTTCGACCAATCTGAAAAAGAGGAGAATGAGGGCAAGGATACGCAACAACTGAGAAGTTGTGCTGGTGAAGCCTGCCCCGTTGGTTCTGAGTGTCTCAACCAGTCTGCTAGCCACGTCCGTACAACCCCAATTATGTGGCAAAGTCATAAAATGAAGTGCCTCGGGTGCAAGTGGTTTGAGAGACGAACTGGAAGTCATCACAGAAATCCAAGATTTTCGAGCAAACCCGAGGCACTGGCCTCAAATCGCCTGTGGAAACCGCCCTGTTCGACGGACGGGGCCCCTTAGAACGAAGAAAAAATGAGTTCACGATAACCCACGTCAGCTAACACGTTGTGTCAGTGCAACAAATATCCTCATAACCGCAATCGTCGCCAGCAGTATCACATACGTAGCGGGTCTATGCCTGAGAGGGAAGCACTCTATTCTTGTATCACCCACACATCGTCAGAAAGTGTGTCGTCGGCGAGGCGGATTAGATCGACTCCTCAACCGAAGAAGACCTCAACACTACGCCGTCTGTCTCCCTGCCCGCTTCATTACGAGCGGGGCAGCAACGACCTCAACAACAGCGACCAAGAGCATCGCATTACGCGTCATTCCAGCCTCAACAAAGGTGAATGCAATTGCGAGAATAATAACTGCATTCATTGTAGGTACGCCATAGTGGACAAGTGGATTTAATAGTATATTACCTTGTCTTGCCATTGTATCCGATGTAGACATTGCTGAGTACTAAAAATACATGCCACAGTCTCTTATCGTGCAACAGCGCTGTCTCATGAAGATAATTAAGATGTTCGAGTGAATATGTATACGTTTGATGTGAACGACCACACCCGTTCAACTGCTGACCGCAGGCCTGATTCAAACCGTGGTGATATACCACTGTACGATCAGCAACGGATCTTAACATCGCTCTCGTTTGCAAGCCTCTTTCGCTGAAAAATATGATATATGCGATTTCTGGATAGAGAGCGAGCGTCGCTGAATCTAAAGAGAGTCCATCGATGCTGAATTACCGAAACTGACAGTACGAAATAACATATTCATCGTATCAAACGTTGAGCAGTCACTGCAGCACAATCAGTGAGCACACTATTTGCTCAGGTCGACAGGCGGGGCAGGCTGAGTGCCTCGGGGCTCAACCCCGAGGCGGTTGACAGACAAAGCATGTGTTCCCAATGGTGTGTCTCACAGATCTTTATTGAGCAGCAAAACTCATTGATAACAGAATCCCATCGCGAATATGCACCGTCGTCGTGTGCTTTCCCTCATTGGGGCAGTTGGTCTCTCCATGTCTGTGTCTATGTCCGGGTGTCTCAGCAGCGAGCCAGGAGATGCAGAGTCTAAAGAGGCCAATGCCTCATCTCCAGAATCCGTCAAGAACCCAGCACAGACAGCTTCACACTCTCCATCTTCGAACTCCACGGCTGATAGAACAGAGCAACGGCGATTTCAACTATCTGTTGGGCAAACAGCGTATCTGTCCACTGGGACAGTATCTGTGACAGACCCGACTGTTCAGGGTTCGGCTTTCGGCACAGATGAGATTCGTTTGTTTCTGATGCGCGAGCCCACCCAGCAGTTCGTCGTCGTTGAGATTAAAGGGACACTCGAGGTGAGCCCAGCCGCGTTCGCTCTCAGGCGAGACGGTCAAGTGCCTGTACCTCCCTCCGACCCGCGATATATCGCGCCAGTTATCCGAGCGTGTTCGGCTTCGTGTATCGGAATTCCCGTCGAAACACGACCAACTGACAGTGCCGCAATCGTGTATCAACCGTCTGAGTCTGCTGGCGTCCGTGCAGCATGGAGCTTGGACGCGGACACAGTGAGGCGATTGAGCGTCCAACCCACCTGTCAACTCCGGAAAGCACAGGTAACTGAGTCTGACGGCAACGTCGCTCTTCGACTGACCGTGGCAAATGTCAGTCCCAGAGACGCTGGATTTCGAGCGGTTGTCAGACCCGCTTACGTCGCTGACGTGAGCGAGCCGATTGGGTTTCCAGTCCCTGAAGGGCAAACTGTGACGCAGACAGTTGTGCCGTCTGAAATCCAAGTCTACGATCCTGAAGAGGCGACATTTACTCGTCCCGTCACTGAAGACACGCGGTTTTTTACGATAGGAAGTGAGTGACCATGTACCACCTCTGGACGATCTCAGATGTACTCACTATCGCGCGATATGAGTCCAGGCACACAGCATGACACGATTAGAGACCATATCACACACAGCTCACATATTCGATGCTTCGAATCGCTTTTCAGAATTCAATTTGAGCATTGCACATGGTTCATGACCCGCTTTCGCCCTCAGAGGCCCTTCGAACAAAATTAGGAATTATCCTCGGGATACTCAGTGTATGTATTCTGCTATATTCGCTCGTCATCGTTGCCCAGATTCTGGTGGGTGTGTTCTTAGTGTTCTTTCTGACGCTTGGAGTGTATGGATTTTATCGATTATTTGCCGTTCTTGACGCATTGGCTGACGCACAACAGCGGATTGCGACCGCTCGTGAACGCGAGGGTAAGCACAGCTCAGGCGGTGAGACGAATCATGACGACGCGTCCACCACTCAGAATGTGGTCTCAGATGATATCGTGGATAATGATGAGTAGCTGAAGATCCCAGTGTATACGCATCCGAGTTTCGTCCGAGCTTCCAGGCATGTATCAGACTCTGAACGGGTGATGTTGTATCTACAGATGGGCAAGGCAAGTACCCCGCGTTCGGAAATCGAAGAAGTGAGTTCCCGTGGTGACCCCAAGTTCCTGCCTCGAATCACTCCGAGGTACTTCACAGCGTCTCAGCATCCCGCACGGCCGACCGGTCGACATCATCGACATTATCAATCCCTGCCAGTCCCATCGTCAGGTCAATCTGTGAAATCGTATTCTGAAGCACCTGTTCGACGCCTTCTTGACCGGAGTGCGCGAGCCCGTAGGCAAATGGACGCCCGAGCATCACGGTATCAGCGCCGAGTGCAAGGGCTTTGAACGCCTGCGAGCCTCGTCGAATTCCGGAGTCGAACAGGACTGTCGTTTCGTCGCCGACTGCTTCGGCAAT
>JAQCNF010000010.1 GCA_028275165.1 Haloquadratum sp. | reverse complement strand
TCTGCTTCTGGTGAGGCCGCGAGAGCGCCGCTGCATCGCCGTCTGCACCCTCGGGAACCGACTGGTTCATGGGAACACCAGCGAACTCTTCGCGGGCCTCACCGTGGCCCTCGCCGGTGAACTTGTGGGCGTCGTGCCGGAAGGCGGCGAGATCGCGGGCGTCATCAGGATCGAGTCCGGTGTCAACCTCGGCGTGGGGAAAAATCCATCGGAGCCCGACGCCGCTCCAACCGGTGTTTTCATGCTGCTCGATCAACTCCGCGAGACCGAGGTCGGCTTCGATGTTCTTGGCGTCCGATTCGGCTTCCGTGCCGGAATCCTGAAGTCCGGCAGATGTCTTCAGTGACATGCCTCGTTGGTCTCCAGCGAAGCACGGTTCGGCGTGTTGCCGCACGCCCTGGCCACCCTCTGACCGTCGTCCCGCGGTTTTCAGTCACATCTATGCGATGCTCTTGGAGTGGAGGTTTGCATATGTGTGAATTTTTTCCTATAGGTGAATCCCAAGGGTAGATAGAACGGTAAATGGAAGTGGATGTGTCCAGATAGGCAAACTAAGATGGCGCGGACGCGAGCACTCCTCACGGAGCGTGACCGAGAATTGCTCGCAGAAGACGATGGTAGTAACCGCCGGTATCAGGCTATCTCGGAGATCCGGTCACGAATCACGGAGGAAATGTCAACAGATGTTGAGGTGTTAGAAGAGAACCATCTGCAACTACTCAAGGAATTACGGGAAGTCGTCTGCAAGAATAACTGATACGGCCATATATTGAAAACGTGGGGTGGAGAGCTAATAACCTAAAATAGCAAGAAAACATACATAAATATAATGATTGACTCGGTATTACAGCAATATCAATCGAAGCTCTCGGTTCTATTAGTGGTTTACCTCCGGGGACGGTGACAGCAGCTACAGTTGTCATGTCAGCCGCAGATTCTGAAACTTCTCCAATGGAAACTGATATACTTGAACCAATTTCGAATCTCAGTCAAAAGAAAGAGAAGTTCTCATTGCTGCTGCTGAGAATCTCGCTAAGACAGCAAAATCTGATCATCCAGACGCATCAGATAAGGAGTGCATGGAGTTTGGGATGATGGACTCCCATCGAATCTCGGCAGTTCGCAAACAGGCAGTTGACTCGGTGTTTGTCTCATCAAAAGCGAAGCCCGTGGAAAACGGACCCGACACAAAATAATCAGGGAACTCTGAGTCGATCGGAATGGGAGTAACGGGGGCCACTCCCATCGGCACGTCGGTCCTGAACCCTCACAGAACAACCAACCGCTTGCGCGGGAAGCCCACGAGCTGACTCGTGGGTGGATGTCACGTGCAAGTGGTTCGGGAGACGACCTCGAAATCATCACGGAACTCGAAAGCTTCCGAACAAAGCCGAGACATTCGCCTTGCTCACATGGAAAGCGACTTGCACGCAGACCGTGGGAGATATCGATCTTATCATCAACGGTTTCTAAGGGGACGGCCCTTACACCACAAGACGGAGTCACGACCGTCTAACACTTACTCCCGATACGGCGAGAACTGGAGGTGAAGCCCCTCGGCGAACAGTATCAAGAACCAGAGATGTGACGACTGACTGGCCACCAATGAAACACCAGAACCAGCATGAATCGGGCGCAAAAAATACAGGCGGCTGAATCAAGAAATCGTATTACCAACAACTGGTAATCACATATCATGGCACGTTGGGACGTCTTATTTGAACTGATTACTGATGGACCATCCTCACAAGCTCTTACGACACGTCTTGCTGCCTATCGAGATACTCGTGAAGCACCACCAATGGCACCTCCAGAATCGCCGCCACAATCGCAGAGCCCGGTAACGATTGTTCCTGACGCCGATGTGCTCGCTGCTGATCTGTTCGGCGTGGGGGCTGCGCGCAAAGCGCTTGATCCGTTTCGGAGTCATCAGTGGCTACAAGTCTACAGTAGCCCCGTGATCCTGAGCGATGCGGATGCTCTTATATCGTACTTTGGCGACGAGTTACTCGCTTCAGCATGGAAGCACCGCGCTCGTGACTGGGTACACCTGGAGAATCATCATGAGGATGACCACCCTGCGCTTGCATGTGCATATCGAAGTGGAGCACAACACATACTCTCTCTTGACCAGCAGCTTCTCTCTGCCGGGGCTGGAGCACACTTAGGAAGAAAACTCTCGATAAGCGTTCGTGAACCGGAGGCGTTTGCGAATCTATTCGAACCAGCGAGTTTCTACGCGCTCGTTCACGATGATGAGTACTGCGGCCCTGATAGCAACCCCCATGAGTAAGCGTTTGATGATGTCGGATTCGGTTGGGTACCGGACTCTCACTGATTTGTGTCGGGTCAATACTCACTGGCAAACCATGTGCTGAATGCTTCAAGTGCACGTCCACGATGTGATAGCGTGTTTTTTTCTTCAGGCGTCATCTCAGCCAATGTGTGCCCATCAACCTCAAAAATCGGATCGTAGCCAAACCCTTGATCTCCACGTTGGGAGACGATTTTACCTTTAACACTGCCTGTGAATACGTGTGCGGATTTGGTCTCGGTTGAGTCCGTATTGACTCCTTCACAGAACGCAAGCGCGCAACGGAAACTCGCAGTCCGAGGAGGGGATAACTCTCTCTCAGCCATTCGTTGGACAGTATCAATACCCACTGATTCCTCAACGAATGCAGAGTAGGGGCCAGGAAACCCATCAAAACCATCGATAAATAAGCCAGCATCATCAACGAGCACTTTCTTATTGGTGACACGTGCTGCCTCACGCGCTCCCGCAGCGGCGATTGGACCCAATTCATCGGCCTGAATCTCCGTGTAATCAAACTCAAACTGCTCAACGGAGTCCAAATATGCTTTTGCTTCACGTACCTTTCCCTCATTAGTCGTCACATACTGCAACATACAGCACATTTACTGGGTCACCACATTAGCCGGTTCGATTTTTCGACTCAGTCCACAACGACTTCGACTGGCTGACTATCAGATTCTTCAGATTGATCTTCGTCGATGTCATCGCCGCTCCGCTCTTGATACAGTAAGACTCCAACAACGCCGAGGACTATCCATGAGCGCCAGTTCGCCAGGTTAAGTGTATATCCAATCCCGAATGGCTTTTCGACCAGCATCTTCTCGCCAGGTTGCCAGAGCGCAGACACCAAGCGACCAATCGATGGTCGCTCGAAATTGAATGGGATGCCCAGAATATCGCCTTGCTTTGTCTCTTCTTCATCCATACAGGAGGTACTCAGTTTATGATTAAATCGGTTTGGCTTCACTGATACCGACCGCGAGAGTCAATTTGATGTCGTCGTGAAAGGACATCCTCAGATCCAATCTCCCGATATCCATCCTCACATGCGGTAAAAAGCGCTTGAGCGTCATCTGTCGCGCCGCGGAGGCTCTGTAGGAACACATGTAGATCCATAGCGTGGTCCTCTTCATGCTCAGTGTAATATCCGAGTCCAAAGTCAATGAGATACGTCTGTTCTGATGCTGCCCGAACGTTTCGTACTGTCGGATCGCCGTGTACGAACCCAGCGGTATGGATTTGTGCAAGATGTTGGCCGACAGACCGACACCGATCAGTATCTATCGCATGAACTAAATCACATTCACCAACTCTCTCAAGTGTCAGTGTGGTTGCGACCGGGTCAATATCATAGATGACCGGTGTTGGCACACCTTCTCGTCTTGCTGCTGAGGTCAATCGAGCCTCAGCTCTCAGCCGTTCTTGACGCAGTCGCGTGTCAAGCGTCGGATGGCGGTACTCTTTGGTAATACGGTGTTTTTCGACCGTCTCCTCACCAATCTCGACTGTCGCTTCTGCCCCCCGAACAGCACCTGCAGTGGGGCTGAATTGCGTGTCTGAACGATCACCACGCCGCCATGAGGCGCGGACAGTATCTGGCCGTGCGCCTGGGTCGACAGCCGAGTCGGAGAGTGGAGTCGTTTGGTCTGCGGCAGCCATCATCGCACCGGTGACGGCGATCATTCCTGCATTATCTCGCAATAATTCTGCGGATGGCACATACAGCGATGCCCCGCGTGCGTCACACATCGCTTGAAGCATCGACTGAAGTCGATTATTCTGGCCGACGCCACCGCCTAAAACAAGCTCATTATTCCCTGTGACAGAGAGCGCCCGCTCAGCCACCTCGGTGAGCATTGCAAAGATTGTTTCTTGTAGTCCTGTACATACATTCTCGGGTGGTGTTCCAGTGTCAACTGCATCTTTCGCTGCTGACATGATCCCTGAGAACGAGAAATCCATTCCCTTGACGACATATGGAAGCTCCACATATTCTCCCTCCTTCGCGGCCGATTCGACTTTTGGTCCTCCTGGATGGGACCAGTCAAGATGCCTGGTAAACTTGTCGATTGCATTTCCGACACCTGTATCCATAGTTTCACCCAAGATGCGGTATCGACCATTGTGATAGCCGAGAAGATGTGCGTTCGCTCCTGACGCGTTGAGACACACTGGAGAATCAAACCCTGACTGGTGACGGCCAATCTCGAGATGTGCAATCATGTGATTTACTCCAACTAATGGCACCTCAAGCGTCTGTGCTAGCGTCCGTGCAGCCGTGCCGACGATACGAAGACATGGTCCCAGTCCAGGACCCTGTGAATACGCAACGGCATCAATTTCCGAGAGGGCGTACCCCTCGGTGATCACCTGTTGGAGGGTCGTTTCGATCGCTGCCGGTAGTGCAGTGCTCATGTGTTCGGCTGCTTCTCGCGGATGGATGCCACCCTCTGCAGGGACATACGGGTCAGAGTGTATCCGAATCGTCTCTGTTTCTGTCTCGTAGAAAGCAGCACTTGCTGCCCATGCAGTCCCCTCAATTCCGACAACAAGCATCGAAAAAAGATCTATGGTGGTCGTGTCGTCGGCTAAACTTCCTCAGCCGACAGATCACCATCTTTTTCGATATCGATTTTGTTCCGCTCAAGCATATACTCTTGCTCGACATCTTTTGCGAAGCTTGCTTCATCATAGACTTTCGCGTAGCCAATTGTTGTCCGCATACCGAATTTCGTGTCGAGTTCGTGAATGACGACTTCGTCTGATTCTTTATTCAGCATTGCTGCTAAACTATCTCGCACTGAAAGACGTGAAGGTGTTGCCTCGTCGTGTGTCAATTTAAATCGAACATCAGTTCGATGTAACATGGGATTTGGGTCCTCTGAGAGAATATTAATTTCCATATTTCAGTTACCAGACATCCTTTTGGGGCGAATAAAACAATTTCGAAGCTGAGGACTCAGGTCGCCGCAGCTAGCTTTGAGAGTGCTTTCTCGACATCTCCTTCAAAAAGATGGAATAACGACCGAGCTTTGGATTTAGCCGCACTGTCAACAGATACACGAACCATACCTTCGCCTGGTTGGCCATAAATTACTGTTGCTCCCTGTGGGGCGGCAATTAATGCCGGTAGTGCAGCCAAGTCCTCTTCGCCATCAACGACGATTGTCGTTTGTGATGTCGTCTCAAGAGCTGTCGTGACCGCATTGAGTAGGGAATGTGTGAGTTTCCCAGGTGGATTTTCAGCCCTGAGGCGATTGGGTAGCTCCTCAAGTGCGGTTTCTATTTCAGGGGCGACTGCACTCCGTTCGGTGAGTCCGTCGATAATTGCAACGTCAGGTTCACACGTGGAGGTTGTCAGTTCGTAACTGACGATATCACCGACAGCAATGAGTGGCCACGTCGACTCTTTACATACGCGATTCACATCAGTAAGCACCGGTCCAATCGGGCTTTTGAATGCTGCACGACGCTCTGGTGGTAGCGACAGCATACCAGTGTTAGCGTACCTTCAACGCATACCCACCGGGCTCACTCACGTTCATTTCATTCGCAATCTCTGACTCGATTGGGTGTGGAATGACGACGTATCCTGCCCAGTCTTCCGTGAGACTACTTGAGCCGCAGCTGGTACACGCCTGAGAATCTGAATCATTAATATAATGACACTCTCGGCAGGCGAGGCGGCTCTCAGCCATTTACTTCCCCTCCGCCCCTGCTTCGGTTGCTGCCCTTTGAGCCTGTCTCTCAGATTTCAGCCAGCCGTGTTTTCCAAGTCCTGGCTGTTTCGCTGTGAGTCCAATCTTTGAATCACGCGGATTGCGTTCATCAATGCTCTTTGTCACCACACGGACCCGAACAGAGTCGCCGACTCCAAGGGTTCGATTTGATTCTGTCGAGGCAAGTTGTTGATTTTCACTATCGTATGCAAGGTACTCATCAGAGATCTGTGAGACGTGAAGCAATCCATCAACCGGGCCGATCCCAACGAATGCACCAAATTCGACTACTTCGACGACTTCCCCATCAACGACCTCCTGCATCGCCGGGTCAAATGTGATTGCGTCGAACTCAGCATCATAATACACCCCTGCACGTCCCGGTAAGACCGTCCCCTCGCCGATATCTTGTACAGTGATGACGCTGACGACACTTCCAACGTCTTCATCCATTCGACCTTCTAATTTCTCTTGCAAAAGCCGTTTGACACGCTGTGGTGTCACATCTGCAAGATGCTCCGGAGGCACCTCGACTGTGTCTGTGAGTCGTACCCGTTTATACATGTGTTATGGTTCTGTTATCTCCAATCTGTTTCGCCCCCTTATACCGATTACGTGTATCCCGCGTGCAAGCAATCGGTCGCGGAGGGATCGGTCTTCCGTCGCAACGAACGCATCTTCGGTGGTTGCAATTTCAACGACTGCATCGTCTGCGTATGTGGCTGTTGCCTCCACAAACTCCCCTCGATCAGCCAGGTCGCGGCCAACCTGTGCCGCTTTCGCCTCTTTACCAGCGCCCGAACGCAGTGACTCCAGTTCGGCAAGAACCGAGCGTGGGATCAAGAGTCTCGGATCCGCTTCAAATAGCCGTTGAAGTTCATCGAACAGACGCACGTTTCGCTCAACCGGCAACATCAACGCGTTCGTATCCAAAACCACCGTCACCATCCTGAATGTTTCGTTTTCTGTTGACGGCCTGTCTCTATTCCAGTGTTCCAATACCGATTAATCGCCAACGTGCGCCAACACGACGGTTGATAGCGATTTTGGCTCCCGATTCAGCACAGACGGGCCGTTTCAGAGAGATCTCGGCTTCACCGTCTCGCGCGCTAGTTACCGCACCAACAGTTGTTGCAGTGCCAACTGTTAACATTAGTGGTTCACCGGTCGATATCTCTTCTATCTCATCACCGTCATCACCAACGACACGTTTGAGTAGTTCGATCGACATCGTAAATGCCTCTCTTGTTGGAGGCAGTGACCCCCGCTTGCCAGCAATCTGGCCGGCCAGCGCGTCGCCCTTCGTCATACTGGGGTCAAGACCAGTTCCAACACCACAGAGTCCACCAGGCGATACGACATCAACCTGCTCACCGCCGGCCTGTAGCGATCGAATCTCTGTTTGGATTGGCTCCCAACTGGACTGGCCCTCTGATTCAGTTTCCTGTCCGGGGCGAAGTTCAATCTTATCCCCAACTTCGAGACGTCCTTTAGCGACTGACCCGCCAATAACTCCTCCAGAGAGATTTTCCCAAGTCGTTCCTGGGCGGTTAATATCGAATGATCGAGCTGCATAGAGTCGTGAGTCCACCTGTGAGTTTCGTTCAGGAGTTGGTATCTCTGCCTCGATGGCCTGAATAAGGAGGTCGATATTCACTTGCTGCTGCGCACTTACCGGAACGATAGGTGCATCTTCAGCAACGGTTCCCTCGACGAACGACTCGATTTGTTCGTATGAGTCGATCGCGCGGTCACGGTCAACCAGATCAATTTTATTTTGTGCGATAACAATATTATCGATTCCAATAATATCCAATGCCATCAGGTGTTCCTTCGTTTGCGCCTGAGGAACGTCTTCAGTCGCGGAGACAACAAGGACGGCACCGTCCATGATTGCAGCCCCTGATAGCATCGTTGCCATCAGTGTCTCATGTCCGGGCGCATCAACGAATGAAACGGTTCGTTCGATACTGGTCGTTTCGCCATCTGGGCCAGTCTCCTCAACTGTGTAACTTTCCGGTGGGTCCAGATCAGGAACAGTTCGAAAGGTCGCGTCAGCATAACCCAATCGAATGGAGATACCGCGTTTCATTTCCTCTGAGTGCTGATCAGTCCACGAACCTGACAGCGCCTGTACAAGCGTCGTCTTTCCATGGTCGACGTGACCGACCAGTCCGATATTCACCTCCGGTTGTGGTATGTTTGGTGTCACTAGTAACCTCCTAAGGAAGTAATCTTAAATTGAACTGGTCTCGTGCGAGTCATAAAGTTGCTGTTCTGGCCTTCCGCTCGGATAATAGCTCCGCTCAGTCACTCAAGGCGCGGTTGACACTCCGTGCAACTGAACGGGCCCGTTCAGCAAGCTCCGGCGGTATATCACCATCATCAACAGACATCTGTAGCTCATCCTCATCGACGGTCGTGACTGATCCATCTGGGTGCTTAATGACGTCAATATGTAAATCGACGTAACGAACCGCACTTGGGAAACACTCCACAGGCGTGCAAATGTTGAGATATGTTCCTTTGTGATGTCCCTCTTGGCTGCGATATACTGTTGGATACCACCATCGACCTTCTCGGATTTTTGTTACAGCGGTATCCCCATCCTTGCGTGGAGTCCCAAGCGCGTCGTAATGCCCGCCGCCACTCATCTGTCTCGTTATTTCTAAACTCCCTTCTGCTTCCCAGTCGGTGACTTCTCCACGCCCCAATGAAAACGCCCGTCCATCTGGCTTTCCGTGCATCAGGTCTACCTGATCGCCTTCTGCTGGGCCAAACTGCTGTGTAACAGCGGCAAAAGGGAACGTATCATTCGGATCAGGATCACAGAGCGCCTCAGCCAAATCAACACCGGCGCTGGCTCGAGCACTCACAGCCTTCGTTCGGTGATGCCCCGCCATGGTTGAGGTCACCTTCCCTCGCACTCTATCCAGTGCAGATCGACTCTCTCGACCGAACCAGATTGAATATGTACATAGCTCGTCGTTGATAGGTGCAGTCTTATCGAGCGAGGCCTCGATCGCCGCCGCCCGCTCGTTCACTCGCTGCACGGCCGTTTGCAATGTATCGAGGTCACACTCCGTGGCCTGAGCGTCCCAACGCAGCCCCCATCCATCCAGGACATCAACTGAAAGTAAATCTGTCATCCCGACCAATTCACGCGTTGCCTCGGAGTCAGGAGCATCGACAGTTACACCGGTTTTGTTACGGATTGCGGAGAGAATACCATTCTCGACCTGAATGCCGGTCTGAATACGTGGCCGCGAATCTTCCCACGGGGGAGGACTCGAGCGAACTTGCACAGTGAAGCTGTCCCCTGGCTCGATGTACCGGTCGATGTTCTCTAACCTGAGTGCCGCCTCGGTATTTTGTAGCGAACACACTGCGTCTGCACCTTCAATACTCTTGACGCTTGCCTCACCGATTAGCCCGACTGGAAGTGAGTGCTGCCACGAGAGTGTATCAATACCAATATCGATACAGGCGTTTCGAACACGTTGTGCTGACACTGAGCTTCCATGTATGATAACTCCCTGACGGCCAGCGGTTGTTTCGACCATGACATCAGCCGGCTTAACTGAAAATGACCGATCAAATCGCTGTTGGATTGGCTGTGAGGCTTGGACAACCTCGATATCATTTTCGAGTAAGTGTGCCGTCAGTGCCGTTGTATAAATCCCGCGAACACGAGTGGCCAGGTCTGTTGTGCTCTCATTCATTTTATCATGTATGACCAATCCACGAGTAAAGTCTCCGCTCTTTTGACTCACTCACCACACGCGAGCCGAATACATTAGCCGCTGGATGTTATATACAAAATTGAACGTAATGGACCGCGTCCGTGATCCGATTGAAAAGAGTGCTGATGATTCTATCGACTTATACGATGTAACCAGTTGGGAGGTCCGAACACGAACCGACTGGATTGCCTCGGTCCTCTGGCGTGGCCTTTCAGCTGTTGCCCGCCTCACTGTTGTGTTAGTAGCGTTTTCGCTGCTCCTTGGGGTGGGTGGGCTTGCAGTCTTGACTGACCCGGCGACCGGTCTACTCACACTCTTTTCAGCCCTCCCAGCGATTGGACTGACAGCGTACGTATATCTCTCAGATGTCACCTCAAGTGAGCCGCTGTCATTACTGACAATTACCTTTCTCCTTGGTGTTCTGACGGCGAACTTTGCCGCAGTGTTAAATACGCTTTTCCGACCGTTGTTCAGAGTGTTAGGTTTTGTCGGGCTTATTCTGTTTTTTTTCACGGTAGTCGCCCCAATCGAAGAAAGTGTAAAACTTCTTGCAGTGCGCCTATATGCGTATACGAACGACCAGTTTAATTCGGTGTTGGATGGGGCTGTGTACGGGGCAATGGCTGGACTCGGATTCGCTGTGATCGAGAATGCCCTGTATATTGCTCGTCAGTTACCGAGTGGAGGCGCTGATCTCGGCTTAGGGCTGATTGGAGTTGGTGGTGGTATTACTGCTGTTCGTGCATTGGCTGGGCCAGGTCATGTGATCTACTCAGCGATTGCAGGGTACTATTTAGGCTTGGCAAAATTCAATCCAGGCTCTCGCGGACCCATCGTAATCAAGGGTCTTCTCTTAGCTGCGGTTATTCACGCAACGTACAATTCCACTGTTGGCCTCGGTTCAGCACTCATTGAGAGTCTTACTGGATTAGGTGGCCTCTTTCCGTCATTAATATATATTCTAATATATGACAGTATATTCGGACTTTATCTATTTCAAAAAATTCGCCGCTACAGTGTCCGTTATCGACAAACACAGATGATTCCAACGTCACCAGAGTCGCCGCAACGAGAACAAAACTGAACTGGTCGAGAGAACTCCAAACGGAGCGTTCCTTCGAACCCAACTCAAGCTGACGAGACTCGGTTCAGAGTTCAGCTGAACAACCGGTCTGCATGAGGCCGTCGCGGCTTAACGGTAGCCACCAACGAGTTGTTCGACATACTTAGCAACGACATCTACCTCAAGATGAACAGGGTCTCCCTCAGATTTCTCTGAGAGAGTTGTGAGCTCATATGTTGTGGGAATAATTGCAACGCTAAACTCGTTTGTCTCCCGGTCTGCGACGGTGAGGCTGATACCGTCAACAGCAACCGAGCCTTTCGTCACGATGTACGGAGCAACCGACTCTGGAAGTGAGAAACGGAACCGCCAATCATCGCCAACACGTTCGACTGAAGTGACAGCGGCAGTGGTATCGACATGGCCCTGGACAAGGTGACCATCGAAACGGTCATTCGCAGCAAGAGCACGTTCAAGATTCACACGGTCTCCTTGCTCAACACTACCCAAGTACGTCTTTTCAATAGTCTCTTCAGCTAAGAAGACTTCAAAATAGCTATTTGGACCTGTTTCGAATGTCTCGACAGTCAAGCACACTCCACTGACTGCAATCGACTGTCCGTGTACGAGATCATCGAAACCAAGATTCGGACTGATTCGCAATCGGCGTCCTCCTTCATCATCTACACATGCAATAATATCGCCCGACCCTTCAATAATCCCTGTAAACATATCGTAAGAAATCAGTTCCGTCGACATAGCACCTTCGCCACAAGACCGCCTTAGCCCGAGGTCTGTGTTCAGCTGGTTTCAGGCTTATGTTATCGACTTCCAAGTTCATCTCGCAACTGTTCGAGAGGTATTCGATGTTTAGCACACCCAGCGAGTATTAATCTGTAGCTCTATCATCACGCATGATGTCGCTGGGGATCATTCAAATGGTCAGTCTTGCAACCACACTTGTATTTGCACTCCCGGTCGCAATCTTTGGGATACGACAAGCGCTCAGTGGGTCGGTCTTTCTCGGAACCACACTAACTGTCGTGGCAGCCCTTATGATAATTATCCCTCAGCGCGTCGTCACTCCCGGAGATATCCCAACAACTCTGCTTGAGCGATTCACTCACCGTGCTCTCTCTCAGGAAGACGATCAATGAGTTACTGACGCATGGCTTGGGAAACCGAGCACCCAGTTAGCAGAGGCTGGACAGTGATTCTTGAGCGACAGAGATGTCACAATTAGTGACGCTTGACATCCTCCCCGCCGTAGGCGTGGATTCCCGAGCGTTGGGATATGAAGATTCGCAACCCACCTGTTCCCTCGGGCGGAACGACCCGGAGGTTTGGTTGAACAGGTAGGCGAGTGGCTGTGCTAAGCGACCGTGACTCATATCCTCCGTCAGAGGATTCTGAGTTATCTGTCTGCGAATATTCACTCCACCACGCCCGCGTTCATCGTCGCACCACACGGCTCACAGACGTACAACCCACGCTTCACACGTTTCGCTCGGTCTTTCGGTCAACGGGGGTGCCGTTTTCTTCCGCTTTGTATTCGAGCAGGTTCGTGAATCGGTCAAACTCACATCCGTGGAGTTTCTTGTTCCCACGCTTGCCCCAGTTCCGTGAGTCACCGTTCTTGTCCTCTGTGTTGGACTCGTCACGAGTGAAGTACTGCTTGTCTTGTTTCAGCACGTTCTCCAGATACAGTTAGGCGTCACCATCGTCGTAGGGGTGGTTTTTGATACCGAGGTCGATGCTCGCCGTGTTGTCGCCCAGTGCGTCTTCGACGGGCATCTCCGTCTTGCAGACGAGGCGGAGTTCTCAACGGTCGCCGTTCCAGACGGCTCAAACCTGCTGGATGTTCTCCACGGTCACGTCCGGTCGCGCATCGTGCTCACAGAGTATGAAATCCGAGCGGTGGTTCTTCAGCTTGAAACCTTTGCTCAGGCTTGGTTGTGTTTGGAGTCGTGTTTAATGCCGTTTTGCTTCCACGTCACGGTGGAACGCGGGTGGTCGTCGCCGTGTTTGCGGTAGCCCGGTGGGTTGGCGTCCTCGTCTCCGCGTTGGCGTGGGTTGTCCCAACTGGTGAACGATCAGCAAGCTCTTCGAGAACTCGCTGTGCTCACTGAGCGAAGCTCATTGGCATCACGAGACGGCGGAGCCGTCACGAACGAATTTGACTGAGAATGCAGGTCACTGTATCTGTCTCGTTCGTGTTTCTTGAGTTCGGAGTTCGCCGTCGTTGGAGATTTCCCCATCTTCATCCCATCGGCCTTGCGTGTCGTATCAGGCGACATTCCACAGTTTCGACGCCGAAAACCCACACTGGTTGAGATCGTCGCTTACGGAAGTTCGTGGTCGGGTGTCCATTCGTGGCACTTCCACCAACTCCACCAGTTCATCACGTACAAAGCCGAACGCGCTGGTATCCGCGTCGAAAAGGTCGATGCGTCCCATACCAGTCAACGGTGTTCGGCGTGTGGTTCGATGGGAACCCGTGATGGCGACCACTTTTGATGTTCGGAGTGCAACCGTGGACGACACGCCGACCGAAACGCTTCGGAGAATATCGCACAACGGGAGGGAGAACCATGCACGGGCTAACGCTTCGGCTGACGCGAACCGTGCTCCCTCGCTGGGTGAACAGCCAGCCGTCTTCAACGCCCGCTGTATGCGGGGAGGAAGGCCCCATTGACAGGGCGACACGTGCTGAAACGCACACCGTTGGTCACAATTCGGTGGCAACCTTCGACGTTCCACGCGAAAGCGTATTTGAGAACCGAGGAAACGCGCACCCCGCATATCCACTCCGTGGAATCCTCGCCTACGGCGGGGAGGATGTCAACTGTTGATGATTGACGATTTTCGCTCGATATGTGCGAGTGGTCTCCAGCATCGGGCTTTATTCATACCCAGTGACGAAAGATTGCAGATAAGAAGTAACGACTGGAAGTGGAATATTTAGTAGTGCTCCCGAGGTGAGTGGAGGAGTTGTCGGGCGTATCCCCACCCGCGGGGTTTGAGGCTTGAAACTTCGATAATTCCACGAAGACGGGGGATGCAAGGCGCTATGTGTCTGGGCTGGGCGTTGGCACTTCGCCTTGCTGTGCCTGCTTAATCAGGTCCGGCAAACGATCATCGCGGACCTCATTATGGAGCAGTACGCTTATTGGGAGTGTCGGTGCTCCACTAACGAGATTCTCTAATAACACTAATCGTTCGCGGGCTCGTGACATACCAACATAAAACACACGTCGCTCGTTGTCAGTCAGGATCGGAACTGGACTTGTCCTTGAGTTGAACTCTTCGATCTCTGGAATATCCGCAGCATCGACTGAGGCAGCCATTTGCTCAACCACCTTTTCAGTCAGATCAGTTCCAACAAAGACGTGGTCAGCTTCTCGACCCTTCGCAGAGTGAATGGTCCCAACGCGAACTCGGCTAGGCTCTACCTCTTGATACTTACTCGCAAAATATGCTTCAACAGACTTCCGCTGAAATGATGTCACCTTCCGAAGCATATCACCGGCGGACTGTCCATCGGGAGCAAAGGGTGCGTGGTTAGTAATCACAGACGGTCCAACAGAGAGTTCGGTCAAATCATCATGATCAGCTGCCTCTAACTCTGCGTCGATCTCGTCAAATAGCTCGTCACGGTTATTCGAACCGAATGCAGAGTCTTGAAGCATATCTGCAACCCGTCGTGCTTGCAGTCCAGTTAATGATTCATCTGCCTCAATCTGTTCGATGCCACGAACATAGCCAGTCAGGCGGTCTGTCCACATCCGCTGATCTGTGAGCGTTGAGAATGGAATGCCGTTTGGGAGGAATTCTTCGATAAACTGGAAAAGTTGGTATCGCGCTCGGAACAAGACCATGATACTCTCATTGGGGGTCGCTTCGACGGTATTTTTGACTTCTCTCGAAAGATCAAGCATCGATGGTGATGGAATTGCCTCGACGACTCCACCTTCCTTTCGTGGGCGGAGATCCTTTTGTTGCCGTTTTGATATGTGTGAAATCTCTTGATTGACAACATCCAGAACACGAGATGGCAATCGGTACGAGTTTGGCAAAATCTCATCAGTGTTTCGCTCAGCATCAAGGAGTAGATTCGGGTCCGCGCCTTGCCATGCGTACACCACCTGATCATCATCGCCAGCAATCAACACTCGTTCAACATGTGGCTTCCACTCCTCGTATAGTTCATATTGAAGCTTAGTGATATCCTGAAACTCATCGATGAGGAGATAGTCAACGTGTGGGACAAGTGAACGCTGCTTGACTCGCTCGAGCATATCGGCGAATCCGATTAAATTATGTTCTCCTTTGTAAGCCTGCCATGCGCGGATTGCCTCAGGAACATCAATACGATCGTCATCTGCTGGCCAAGTCGGTGTATACTTGTTGCCTTCCTGCGCATGCGGATCAATGTTCGGCGGAAGACGTACTTCATCGACATTCCACTGAAACGGCACATCATACCAGTCACTCACGTCGCAACGAGTACGCTGTAGCCATTGGCTCGTCGCTATAATCTTATTTCCGATAGTTGTTGACCGTGCGGTCCGTCGTTGAGAACTTCCATACTCATCTTCATACTCAAGACCGTACTCCTCACAAAAGGCCTCCTTGTCACTCTCGCCTACGACATCACTTCGCGAAAGATTAAGCAGTTCATACGCCTTGGCATGCATCGTCGCCACGTTTCCCTGCAATGATCGGGGCGAGATGTCTAGCCGTTCAGCCAGTCGCTCACGCACCTCGGTCGCAGCCGCACGTGTATATGAGACAATCAAAATATCACGGATGCTCACCTCGTCATCCTGGAGAATTTCCTCGACTCGATCCAGTAGCGCAGTCGTCTTTCCGCTCCCCGGGCCACCGAATAATCGGGTGATACTGACATCCGTTTTACTCATTGCACAAAAACAGGGGTTTGTGTGGCATAAACTGACTGCTTTGTTTCGCTCCTTGATCAAAAAGGCAGCTTAAACGTAAGTTATTGCTCAGGATTCCATCCACAGACCGAGCACTTCGATGCTGAAGATTGATGTAATGCACTACACTCAGGGCACTGTTTCTTATTATACGATGTCTCCCATTCGAGAGAGTCCGTGTCGTGACCGCGGTTCTTGAGGAACTGATCAAGCAGTGCGTCATCGGAGTTTGGTGCTGTGGCCATACACGTCATGTTATACCATGACACTATTTAACTCTTACAACGGGAAACAGACAATCCCATCGGTTTAGAAGGTGGGCAATGCCGATCGCTTGGAATTGAAACCCGTCGTTATCTACAGGCGGAGTAGGCCGAATGCCTCGGACCTTGACCCCGAGGCAGTTCACGGGAGGCGTTCATTGCCTTGGGGTCAAGTCCTGAGGTATCGGCTGTGCGTTCTGATAAAACGATTGTGTAAATCACCAGATAAAAAGCCTCTATATTGAAAAATTTGGATAACACGCTTCGGAGTCGGAGTGAGTCTCATACCACCCATTCCACCGAGAAGCTGGTTTGAGAACCGGATAAATAACGCTCGCGGTGGACTCAGATTGAAGCCTGGTCGAATTCGTTGTCAGACAGGAAGCGACTCTGATTTTTCATGGGGGACAATACACATCAGGTCGCCCTGATGTGGCGAGTATCGCTGGTGAGCGAGTCTCCAACTCAAGCATGGCCGTCAGCGAAATCGATGAGTCCAGCCCCGGTCTGTTGTTGACTGCTATTTGCAGGTCTATTAGGGATAGGCTGGTAGATCATACAGTGCTCCATACTTGGATTCAAGATACTGTATAAATGGCTCAGGCGTGAACGATTCTCCAGTTGCCTGCTCAATGAGAGTCTCTGTCGTGTATCGACAACCGTGTTGATGGATGTTCGTTTGGAGCCACTCACGCAAGACATCGTATTCCCGACATCGAATCGATTCCTCAAGCGAATCTATTGATGCCTTAGCGGCGGAAAATATCTGCGCAGCAAGGGCTGACCCGAGTGAATACGTCGGAAAGTATCCAAAGTTTCCTCGACTCCAGTGGATATCCTGGAGACATCCCTCAGAGTCAGTCTGTGGCTGAACACCCAAGTACTCTTGATATCGGTCGTTCCACACGGCTGGTACTTCCCGGACATCTAGATCACCGGTCAGCAGGTCGCGTTCGATTTCGTATCGAATAATAATGTGTAGGTGATAGCTAAGCTCGTCTGCCTCGACACGAATGAGGTTATCGGGGTATACCTGATTGACTGCCTCATACGCAGCAGTGGGCGTGACCTCTTCGACTCCCGAGAACCGTGATTGGATGATTGGAGTGAGTGCCTCCCAGAAGGTAGGGGATCGACCAACATGATTTTCCCACAATCTTGACTGTGATTCGTGCACTGTCAGTCCTCGATGCTCGCCAAGGGGTGACCCTTGGTTCTCCTCTGGAAGTCCCAGCGTGTATGTTGCGTGTCCAAACTCATGGATTGTTGAAAGCAATCCACTGAGTGGAGCCGTTTCGTCAAATCGTGTCGTGATCCGGGCGTCATACGGCGTCCCTATTGAAAATGGATGTGTTGCCGTATCCAGTCGCGTTCGGTGTGGTGGCATGCCCAGTGTTTCGAGGACGTCTTGACTCAGTTCCTCCTGTATCGCCGCAGAGTATGGCGCTCCTTGAGAGAGCGCGTCAGTCTGAAGTTCTGCCGAAGATTCCCGGATCGCACTCAGGAGGGGCACCAGCGCCTCTCGTATTGCCTGCAATATCTCATCTGCACGTTCGAGACCTAAATATGGCTCAAACTCCTCGAATAAGATACCGTATATGTCCCGGGAACTGTCGATATGATTTGCATACTCTCGTTTTAGATCCAGTAAGGACTGTAGATATGGGGCGAAGATGTCGAAGTCGTCGTCCTCTCGGGCGCGTTCCCATGCTGAGAGGGCCTCTGCCTCAGTTGCAGCCATTTCTTTGACCAACTCCGTCGGAACTGATGCGGCACGGTCATACTGTCGGGCCACCTCGCGAACGACTGCATTTTGTGAGGATTCCAGATCAACCGACGAGAGCTGATCAAGTGCCTCTTGAATTTGTGTGTTAGTTAATTCGGCGTGTGCCTGTGCTGACAGGGCGGCCAGTTGGTCGCGGCGAGCGGGGGTCCCTTCAGCTGGCATCACGACCTGTTGGTCCCATGATAAGTACTGCTTTGCATCGCGCAGCGCAGCAACGGATGCATACCCAGACGTGAGCTCTGTATACGCAATCTGGTCTTCACTCGATTCCATACTGTATACTCTGTCGCTGCGTACATCAACACCGCGGCCATGACCTCATTTGCTCAGATTTTGAGAGGTCACAGGTCTCTGAGGACCGACAGGTGATGGCTACCAACAACTCACATTTCAGAACTGAAAGACCGTTTCTGCAGTCATCGTGGTGTAACGTTTCACATCACCACATATCAAAACGACTTACCATGCTTCAAGCACTGATTGATAAATCGTAGAGCACCGATGCAAAGCTGTTATCGAGACACTTTCTTCAGGCGTATGTGCTTCTTCAGGCTCTGAAGCCCCAATGACGAGACAATCAGTTCCTGCCTGTGTGAGCCACCCTGCGTCTGTTGCGGCAGCCTTCGTGACCAGCTCTGTGTCTCCATCCTGCGCAGTAGTCGCTGCCTCATGGGCTATCCTGGCGAATCTTGGGTTTTCACAGGCCATCGGAGGGAGATCCTGATCAACGGCCCACGTGACCCCGGTAGCTTCATTCAACCGATCAAGTGGCATTTTTCCGCCAGGTACCGTCCGCTCGTCAACGGTTATCACGCAGCGATCTGGGATCACATTCCACGTCTCTCCACCGGTAACCTTCGTTACAGCAACACTCCCAGTGAGTTCCATACCCGCGACAGTGGTCTGCGGCGGGTCGAGTGAACGAAGACGTTCAATGGCATCTATCCCGCGGTAGACTGCATTCACTCCTGACCCAGGCTCGCTGGCATGTGCGGCTGACCCATGTGCGACAATCGTTGACGCGCGTCGACCTTTATGAGCAATAACAACATCAGTCTGATCAACTCCTGCGTAGTTTGTCGATCCTTCACACACGATCGCCACCTCCGGGACAAATCCATCGTCAATCGCTGCTTGTGCTCCGAGTCCACCGTCTTCTTCACCAGTAAATGAAACAAAAACAGCTGATCGATTGATCTGAGCATCTCGAAACGCAATCATCGCAGCTGCTAACGATCCTTTCATATCCGCAGTTCCTCTGCCATACAGGCGGTTCCCCTCCTGCTCGATGATAAATCGGCGAGTACCGTCCTCATCGGTTTCAACTTGATTTGGTGCTGGGGGGACGACGTCATGATGCCCGACCAATCCAATGGTGTCTCCTCCCTTGTTTCGCCATGCAAAGATGTTCCCATGGGCATCCCTTCTCACAGATGCATCAGTTTCTGCGCGAAGCCACGATTCGATCAAATCACCAACAGCAGTTGATGTCTCATCGCTGGGCAGTCGCACCAGTCGTCGGGTGAGTTGGACCACATCACCATCACAACTCATACATGACATTTCGAACTCTCATGGATTTAATTCTTGCAGGCTCAGCTTCCGGTGAACGAGTCACAGGCAAGCGAGTAGGAAAGAAAGAAAAGACAGCCGTACGCCAGACGCATGAAAAGAACACTCACACGAGCCCGACACAGGAATGAGTGAGTGAAGAAGCGTTCCAGTATCGAACCGTGGCCGCAAAACGCAACTACTGGCGAAACCGCGTGGAACCACATCCAAACCTGCCGAGAAGTGTACAACCACGCACTCATTCAAGAGTCCCATCCAGCACCTGACGACGACAAGCCGTCGTACACCGCAATGCAAAATACGCTTCCAGACTGGAAGCAGGAATGGCAGGAGTGGAAGCAAGTGTAAGTATACTCGAAGTGCTTGCAAATGTCTGCTCAACGCATCAAAAACAGCGAAAGCGTCCTCGAATCGCTTACAGAGCGTAGACTCAGCGTTGGCCATCTCAACTGGAAAGCGCCACGGGCAAAAGAACGGATGTCATGTAATCATCGTTGATCTTGACGGAACGACAAAGCAGTGTGCAGACTGTAGCGTTGAGACAGAGAAGCCGTTGTGGGTGCGTGAACATTCCTGTCCAAGTTGTAGGGTCACCGCAGACCGTGATCACAATGCGTCGTTGGAAACGCATCAGCGTAGCTAAAGCAACTGGGAGTGGCGTCCGAGCAGTCAGAATGATGGCTGGGACAGTCCGAATCACTCTCTGTGGAGACTGATGTCACCAGGGGGGGCGTCATCGGGACGCGCTACTTGCAAACACTGTCGGAGGAGCAAAAGGTCCAGTGCGAGAGCACGGAAGCCCCGCGCTCAGCGGGCGAACGGCGAGAGCCGTGAGCGAGTCAGGTGGGGGAGTTCACACTCTTGAGATGACAGTGACCGAAGTCGTAGGCTTAACTGTTTGCCGGCCTGAACAATGCATATGAATGTAGTGCCGGACACAAGCGCGGTCATTGATGGTCGGGTGTCCGAGCGAGTAGATAGTGTCGATGATACAACTGTGCTTGTCCCTGAAGCAGTCGTCAGCGAGCTCGAATCCCAGGCGAATGATGGACGCGAGAGTGGATGGGACGGGTTAGCTGAGTTACAAGAGTTAACCGCGCTAGCTGATGCCGGCACACTCTCTGTGCAGTATGTTGGTCGCCGTGCCTCACCGAGTGAAGCACGCGGAGCCGATGAGGGTGACGTTGATGCAGTGATCCGTGATATTGCTGCGAGTGAATCAGCGACGCTTCTCACGAGCGATGTTGTTCAGGCGGAGGTCGCAAAGGCAAAAGGTGTCGATGTGGAGTACATTGAACCGCAGGTGCGAAGCACAGACTCACTCATCATTGAGCAGTTTTTTGATGAGGATACCATGTCAGTTCACTTGAAAACGGAGACAGTCCCAAAGGCCAAGCGAGGGGCAATCGGTGAAATGCGGTACGAGCACATTCGCAATGAACCGACAGATGAGCAGACGATGCAAGAGTGGGCTAATAATGTCGAAGAGGTTGCCCAGACGAGTGCTGATGGATTTATCGAACTCTCCGAAGCGGGCATGAAAATTATTCAGTATCAAGACTATCGCATTGCAGTTGCTCGTCCACCGTTTGCTGATGGTATCGAAATTACAGCTGTCAGACCCATCGTCAAGACAGACTTAGACGAGTACGAGTTCGCTAGCGAATTACGAGATCGTTTGAAAGAGCAACAACGTGGAATTCTCATCTCTGGATCTCCTGGGGCGGGTAAATCAACGTTCGCCCAGGCTGTCGCCGAATTTCTGACTGAGAGCGATTATGCGGTCAAGACGATGGAGAAGCCACGCGACTTAGATGTTGGGTCGGATATCACACAATATACGGCTCTAAGTGGTGATATGGCGAAAACTGCTGATTCACTTCTATTAGTTCGTCCAGATTACACTATATACGATGAAGTGCGGAAAACCAAGGACTTCGGCGTATTCGCTGATATGCGACTTGCTGGTGTTGGTATGGTGGGGGTTGTACATGCAACTCGCGGGATTGATGCTCTCCAGCGGCTCGTGGGCCGAGTTGAACTTGGTATGATCCCTCAGGTCGTTGATACAGTTGTGTACATTGAGGATGGACATGTCGAAACGGTGTATAATGTCCAAACCGAAGTGAAGGTGCCTGAGGGCCTTACGGCCGACGACTTGGCACGGCCGGTCATTCAGGTCACAGACTTTGAAACGCAGACGGCAGAGTATGAAATATATACGTTTAATCGACAGGTGATTACGGTTCCTGTTTCAGAGAGCACCGAGGGTGCTGAGAGTGGCGTTGATCGCCTTGCAAAACAAGAAATTGAACGTGAGATTCGTTCTATCGCTCGTGGTCACGTCTCAGTTGACATCAAGAATCAAGGTGAAGCTGTGGTATATGTTGATGAGGACGATATCTCATACGTAATTGGCAAGGGTGGTGGTCGTATCTCAGAGATTGAAGACCGATTGGGGATTGATATTGACGTTCGAACCCATGCAGAGAATCCTGACCCAGGAGCCTCTGGGACTCCAGGGAGTACCTCTGATGGAGAAGTAGTCACGCCAGAGGTAACCTCCCGACACGTCGTAATCAGACTCGATGATTATGTGGGAGAGACCGTCGAGGTACAAGCAGACGGCGAATATCTCTTTACCGCAACAGTTGGTCGTGGTGGTGATGTTCAAGTCTCACGAGGAAGCGCGATTGCAGATGAACTCGAGAACGCAATTGACCGTCGTGCACAAATCGAGGTTTTCCCGACGTAGCTTACGCTTCAATCTCTGATTCTTCTTGATCTTGGTTTGAATGCGGTTGTTGGTCTGTAGGGTCACATAATTGATAGAGATTTTGCCGTGCATCAGCAAAATAGACGTCCTCATCAACAATATTAATCGATTCAAGTCGTTCTAAGGCATATCGGACAGTTCTGGCCGATAGCATCGACTCTTCGACGATACCTTTCTGAGTGAGTGGCCCAGTATATTCGAGAACTTTAAAAACGAGTTTTGCACTTGGCGGGAGGTCCTCAAGCTCCTCGCGGTCTGGCTTTCCCATTATACATAATCAGCAGATGAATCGGCATAAACCTTCGCGACATAAACGAAAACTCCGCACAAACGCTAACGAACAGTTTTTGAAGACGCACTGATGATTATGTAATATGGCTACGGAAACCCAGCCCGGACTCTCGGGGCATCTCCGGGGGGTCACAGTGACCACGGTTGCCTGCCTTGCCGGCGTCATCGCTGCGCTGGCCTCGGCGAGTATTGTTGGTACTGACGCCGCAGCGGCAGCTAATCAACGGACTGTTGTATTCATGTCGGTGGCAATTGTGGCTCAATTTCCGGTTTTTCGTGTGATCGGGATTGATGTGACTGATTTCGGTATTAAGGATTATCTGTATGTTGGATTTATGACATTCGCCCTGTGGTTCATTACGTTCAGTATCTTACTCACTGAGCAAGTGGCTGTCTAATATGGCTGATGATAGTATTGCGGTTGTTGATCTTGATCGTTGTCAACCTGATCGCTGTAATTATGAGTGTGCGAGCTATTGCCCGCCAAATCGAACCGGAAAAGAATGTATTACAACTCGTGGGGAATATTTTGATACCGAAGAGCCGTACGACGGTGACCCTGCACAGATTCGAATTTCTGAGGATGTCTGCTTGGGAGAGAGCTGTGGGATCTGTGTGGAAAAATGTCCGTTCGATGCTATCGAAATCATCAATCTCCCATCGGAACTTGATGATGACCCGGTCCACCGGTACGGCGAAAATTCATTTGCATTATATGGACTTCCAATCCCAGAACCAGGAACTGTGACAGGTATTCTGGGGCCAAACGGAATTGGGAAGACAACTGCGGTCCGTGCACTGGCTGGTGAGATGATTCCAAATCTCGGCTCATTTGATTCTGAGGCGTCCTGGGATGCGGTGTTAGACCGATATCGTGGAACCGAACTGCAGAACTATATTCAGCGTGTGCGAGGTGATGCAGTAACGATTGCGCAAAAACCACAGTATGTCGACCAAATCCCAACTCAATTTGATGGGACGACACACGAACTGCTTGCGTCAACAGACGAACGAGGGGAGCTCTCACGATATATCGAGCAACTGAGCCTGAATGCGGTTATTGATCAGCCCGTTGAGACACTCTCTGGTGGCGAACTCCAGCGGGTCGCTCTCGCAGCGACGCTTGCACGCGACCGTGATTTCTATTTCCTCGATGAAATTTCTCCATATCTCGATATTGGACAGCGTGTGACAGCTGCGCGGCTTATTCGTGAATTAGCAGAGGATGATGAGCGTGCCGTACTCGTCGTCGAGCACGACTTAGCCATCTTAGATCTGCTTGCCGATTCGCTCCACATCGCATACGGAGAGCCGGGGGCATATGGAGTGATTACTGATCCGAAATCCGTCCGCAACGGAATCAATGAATATCTCTCTGGCTTTCTTTCGAACGAGAACATGAGGATCCGACCAGATAAGATCGAATTCACCGAACACGCTCCACGTCAAATCGCCAAAGCAACACCCTTAGTTGAGTATCCAGCTATTGAAAAGTCATACGGCGTGGATGAATTCTCCTTACGCGTCGAAGCAGGCACTATTTATGAATCAGAGGTCCTGGGAATCGTTGGTCCGAATGGAATCGGAAAGACAACTTTAGCAAAGCTCCTGACAGGAAGTCTCACACCCGACTCAGGGACACTGAATTTTGAACTCGATATCTCATATAAGCCACAGTACATCGAGATTGACCAGCCAATGCGAGTCGACTCGTTCCTTTCGTCAATTACACCTGAATTTGGAAGCTCATACTGGAATACCGAAATTGCATCACCACTTCAACTCGACCCGATCCTCGAACGAAACTTAACCGACCTCTCAGGTGGAGAGCGACAACGTGTCGCGATTGCAGCCTGCCTCTCCGAGGAAGCTGATCTGTACGTTCTCGACGAGCCTTCTGCGCATCTCGACGTTGAACAACGTGTGCAAGCAACGAGCGCAATACGCCGTTACGCAGAAAATAACGATGAAACTGTGCTCGTCATCGACCACGACATCTATATGATTGATCTTCTCGCAGACCGGTTGATGGTGTTCGAAGGTGAGCCCTCGCTGTCGGGCCATGCGTTACAACCACAAGAGATGCGAGCAGGTATGAACAAGTTTCTTTCAGAGCTTGATATTACGTTCCGCCGGGATGAGCGAACTCAACGCCCGCGAATTAACAAACCTGACTCTCAGTTAGATCGAAAGCAAAAGCGACAGGGTGAGTACTACTACGCACCCTGAGTGAGATCACATTATCGTGACATGTGAGCGACTCAATATTCTCTGGGCAAGAAGAACACAGAGATGCTCCAGTCGGACATCAAGAAGCTGAGGCCGAGACTTCTAAACACGGTTTCCAGTTATTTGACTACCGTCACTGGGACTGGTGCTCGCTCAACCAGTCCCTTGGCAACACTCCCAACCATTCCCTCGACGCGACCTGAGAGCGCTCGATGACCGACAATTACTCCATCAACTGCACTGTTACTGGCGTGTGACTCGATTGCTTCAACGGGCTGGCCATATAACAGCTCGGTGTTGACGTCAATTCCAGCTTCCGCAGCCTCTTTTGCAGCTGATTCGAGCACAGTGGAGCCTCTTTCTTCAGCAGTCTCGGTGTCTTCAGTGTAAATACGGTCGCCGATCTCGTGATTTGTCGGTGACTCGCCTGCAGCATCATCGATGAGGACACGCGACTCGACAGCGTAAGCAATTGTTAGCGACCCTTCCAGTGCATTGGCAAGTTCTATAGCGTGCGATAGTGCACTTGTGCTGGCATCTGATCCATCAACTGCAACTAAATAATGCATTATTTTCCACTTTTCATTTTAGACCGCTATTGATTCAATCATTCGGTGCATCAACTGAACGAAGCTAATATAATAGTTTGCTACAGGTTCCACACAGATTCTCCTCTTTCACATCAACTTCGCGGACTGTTGGAGAAAATGACATGACACATTTGGTATTATCACAATGTTCAAGACCGACGGTATGTCCTATCTCATGGACAACCTCCTTGCGGACACGGTCGGCAAACACCTCTGTCTGTGGCTTTGTTGAGATGCCACCATCCGATGATGTTTGTAGACGATATGTTGAGATAACTGAGCCATTTCCATTTAGATACGCTAAACCGAACACGTAATTTCGTCTTCGATAGTATAGGTCCTCGCCGGTGATTCCGATGTTTTTTTCACCGTTTCCGACCTGGCTGGTCATCTCAATGAATTGTTCGGCTCGATATTGCTTTCGACTACGGTCGAACGCGCCATCAGGGATCTGCTGTTCCTCACAAACCGTTACCTGGCAATCATAAGTCCCGCGCAAGGCTGCTGATGATTCGCGTTTGACGCGTGCCGAGAGATCCCCAATCGGCACGATATCGACGTGCATATCGGTGGATAATTGGGGTACTGCAATAAACATCCCGCCGTGAATTCGCAGCCACAGGTTGCTCTGACCAATCTTCTCGGTGAATATCAGTCTGCGCTCGAGGTTGGTATCGGCCGTCGGCCAAGCGTTGCACGTAACCTCAGCTTTCGAGACGTCTCTGTTCATGCAATTGATATCGTCCAGAGGTCGGTACCTGCACACGTCAGATTTCATGTCGATGATATTGTTGCAGCGAGTCGTCAATCATCATTCCCACACTGGTATCACGTTGAGGTAATCTATGCACTCAATCTTCCTGCAGAGCTTCAGAGACCGGTTTGTGAAGTCGCACAAAAAGTTGGTGCTGATGTGCGATTCACGACACTTGGCTTCGAATCACCGGCAATCGCGACACGTCCGAAGTCACTCGACAGTGGCGAGACAGTGTATATTCCGATAGCGAACGAACAATACTAAACCAACCGGAGGACCCAGTGCAGGTATGAATCCGGATACAGTCATTCTCGATATCGACGGCGTGCTAGTTGACGTCAGTAACTCCTATCGGCAGGCAATTATTGATACAATCTCATATCGATATGATGCTGGCGAGCTCATTACCGACAGACTCATTCAGCGTCTTAAGAATGCGGGAGGCTTCAATAATGATTGGCTCTTGACTGATGCAGCAGCTCTGTATGTGCTCACGTGTGAGTTTTACTCAATGTCTGGACATGAGTTTACTGAGGCAATTGCTGCCCGTGGCGGTGGGCTCTCAGCAGCACAATCGTTCCTTAGCGAGGAGCTTGACGAGGATGCATGGCGTTCGATTAAACACCGATGGGATCAAGCGAAACATCGAGAAATCTTTCAAACGTTTTATTTAGGAACAGAACTGTACCGAGAGTTCGAATCCAATACCCCTCCATTTGAAGCGCCCGGGTACATCTATGACGAGCCGATCCTTCTTGACGCCGAAACGCGTGACTGGCTGACAGACACAGTCCCCGTTGGTATTTGTACAGGTCGACCTGCTGCTGAGGCTACGATTGCCATGGAGCGCATCGGGCTCGAAATCCCCTCTGCGCACTGTTTTACCATGGACGACTGGGACAACGGAAAGCCTGACCCAAGCGCACTGATTATTTTGGCTGACCGGCTTGATTCGAATGAGATTATATTTGTTGGCGATACACTCGATGATGTACACACAGCTACGAATGCGATGGACGCCGATACTGACCGGCAATACTACGCTATTGGTGTTCTTACTGGAGGGTTGTCTGGGTCGCAGGGTCGTCAAGCGTTTAGATCTGCCGGAGCGAGTGATGTCATTAACTCGGTCAACGACATATCAACGCTTCTGTAGCTTGTCGCATCAGCAGATATCGCCAGTCACGGAACGTTTTACTCGATTCGCTCATGAATCAGTATATGCGTCTTTCACTGCTCGGTGGAACAGGCGATATCGGCAAGGGTCTTGCACTTCGATTCGCTGCAGACACTGATCATGACGTGATTATCGGGTCACGTGATCCTGATAAGGCACATTCAGCGGCTGAATCGTATGAACAAACACTTGCAGAGCATGGCCACGAGGCAAAGATCACTGGATTTGAGAATCCAATGGCCGCTGATCGGGCCGACTGCGTGGTCCTCGCCGTTCCACCGTATCACGTCACTGATACGCTTTCCTCTGTTGTCTCTCGTCTCTCAGATGACGCAGTTATTATTACACCTGCAGCCGGGCTCACGCGCGATGAAGATGGGTTTCACTACCGTCCACCGAGTGCTGGCAGTGTGACCACTCTGGTTGCGGACGCCGCGCCTGAGTCGAATCCTGTCGTTGGCGCGTTTCACAATCTGGCCGCAGGTCGACTCGCCGACTTATCACTTGAACTGGGGATTGATACATTAGTGTTAGGCGATGATCGAAACGCAACAGAGATGATATGTACCCTGATCGAAGAGATTGATGGGCTACGTGCACTGAAGGCAGGCCCACTTGCCAATGCTGCTGAGGTTGAGTCATTGACACCGCTGCTTATTAATATCGCTCAGCAGAACGACGGTCTCCATGACTTGGGTGTTCAATTCAAGTGAGCTCAGAACCGATTCTGTAACTCTTCTCGAATCTCATCAAGGGTGAGCCCTTTATTCACACACAGCACGAAAAGATGATAAAGCAAGTCTGCACTCTCTGCTTGCAACGCAGGTTTGTCCCCATCTTTTGCTGCTAATATTGTCTCTGTTGCCTCTTCGCCAACTTTCTCAAGAATCACGTTTTCTCCCTTTTCATGAGTCAACAATGCTGTTGTGTATGAGTCAGCCGGAAGATTCTCTTGACGCGACTCGATCGTCTCAAACAGATCATCAAACACTGCCTGCATGTCGGAATTATCGTCCATGTGAATCAAAACATGGCACTCAAAAAGAGTTGACCGGTTTAGCTAGTCATCTCCGTGAAAAAATGCCAAGTCATGAATTCGTGCATCCTCCGTCAGTTCTGGGTGAAATGCTGTCCCAACGACGGGTCCATGCTTAATCGCAACAGGGTCATTTTCCCACGTCGCCAGAATCTCTGCATTTGAGCCAACTGTTTCAATGACGGGCGCTCTGATGAATACGGCAGGAAACGCCCGTTCAAGTCCTGCTACGTCAAGCGGCGCCTCAAAGCTGTCCACCTGTCGGCCGAACGCATTTCGATTGATTGTCGCATCAATCAGATCGAGTGTGTCAACGCGATCATCGTTTGCGTCTGCAGCGGCTACAATTAATCCCGCGCAGGTGGCCAACACTGGCTTTTCGGATTCAACGTGATCAATTATTTCTGGTGCTATGTTTTCTTGCGACAACAACCGTGAAATTGCTGTTGATTCACCGCCAGGAAGTAACAACACATCACAGTCAGGGACCGACCCTGATTGACGAATCTTTTCAACTTCGACTGACTTTCCATGGCTTTCCCCAGCACGTTGGATGGCGCTTGCGTGCTCTGAGACATCTCCTTGCACCGCAATCACGCCCGCACGAATCATATATAATCAGATGAATGCCAGGTAAAAAAACCGAGTGCTCAGATAGCCAATGCATTCAACAGAAGAACGCCGACGCCAAACAGAACACCGAAAGCAACGACAGTTTTTGGGTCGATACGAACTGCGTTTCGGCCCTCTGCATCGAAGTATCTGACCAGTCCTGCGCTTGACATTAGACCGCCAGAGTTTTGTCCACTACTCATGCTTTACATAACTGAGAGCAATTGAGTAAATGTTTCGACTGTGAAATTCAAACTGTTGGAAACGCTTATTCGCCGTCCTGACTTATCCTGACTCGGAAATGACCGTTCGATTACTGGACTTCTATGCTGATTGGTGCGGGCCGTGCAAAACGCAAGACCCAATCTTGGAAGAGTTAGACGCGGATTATGAGTCTGTAGAGTTTGAGAAAATTGATGTCGATAACGAGCAGGAAGTTGCAAATCAGTACCAGGTGCGTTCGTTGCCGACTGTCGTCGTTGAGACTGATGAAGGAGTTGTCGACCGTTTCGTTGGGGTTACACAGCGTCAGGATATCGAAACCGCACTCCAACAAGCCCTGTAGACTGCCTCAGGCGTGAAGTAGTTCAATAGGGTCTGCCGCGTGTGATACCACTATCTGATTGTGAGTAAAGTCGAGTTCCCGTGTTCTCACGACGCTGCAAGACAACGCCTGACAGGCTACGATACACCGTGAGATTTTATTTCAACGCAATTTACAAAATCGATAAAATATTCGTGGAGATTGCTCCAGCACCGTCTCTGAATTCGATATCGACTCGTTTGCACATTACCGATCATCGAAGTATGTTGCCTTTGTTAGCAGTCGTTTGCACTGTAATTTTTTGAATTCGAAGCGGATCGCCCAAGCTGGCGTTCCAAGTATGATGCAGGTTCGGATATCAGCACTGGTCACATTCCCGATGAGTGTTAACTCAGCCGCCGATACGCATTCCTTGCCCACCACTGGCATGGTTCGATTCTTGTGAACCGCCTTGTGGTCGGGTGAAATGATTCGAGACCCAAAGCGTCATCACGGGAACAGAAGCTTACATCTTCGGTTTCCAATCGAAAACTAAACACGGTTCATACCACACAACGATTATATTACCCCACAGTCAAACTAATATATGGCTAAGAGTGACGCAGCAGTCGCACGAACACTAGAAAAGCAAATTTGCATGCGATGTAATGCGCGTAATCCGCAGCGTGCGACCAGCTGTCGAAAATGTGGGTATAATAATCTGCGACCGAAGTCTAAAGAAAGACGCGCAGCATAAGATATCTCGCTTCTGACAGTAAAATCTCTTGTCTCAACACGTGAGACAATAATATGGGTGCCAATATTACTTCTGATGAGATGGAATCGAATTTGAATTGTCAAAGAGTATCATGATTCATGATGAGGACGCCATGTAGGAAGCTTAGACTGGCTATTCGTCGGGATACTTCGGATCAAATCTGGCTGCTCGTTCACGTGCTCGTTCGATAACTGTGTAAACAGTATCTTGCGCTTGAGTCGGATTGTACGAGTCGCCGTGCCCGGCATACAGTTCTTGTACACCGGGCGAGAGACGGGTCAAGAGCTTGTCAAGACTCTCAAGAAGTGTTTCTCGTGACTGTCCCGCCATATCGGTCCGCCCGAACGATCCGTCCTCAAAGGCGCCATCATTATATACGACAATATCACCACTAAAGATACGATCATCACTGATGAATGAGAGGTGGTCTTTTGCATGCCCTGGCGTGTGAACAGCTTGATATATCGTTTCACCGAGGCGGATACGGTCACCGTCGCTCAACGCTTGATCACGCTCAGGATGATTTCCATGGCAGGCAACCACCGGATCGAAGCGATCTAACACGGCAGATAGCTCAGCAACATGGTCTCGGTGTTGATGAGTCAATACGACCGTTTCGAGTTCATCGACGTGGTCTGCAATGACATCGTCAACATCTCTCTTTGTTCCAGCATCGACGAGTGTTGGATTACTACCGGTTATGAGATACGCGTTACAGCTGAATCGGGTGGCTCCTGCAGCCACATTAATTATCTCCATACAGCGAAGTGTATCTACGGTCTGAAAAGCCCATACTCTGCGGTTAGTTTTTACATCTTGACATCATATTCAATGTTGCATGGGATTCGGGAGCTACGATGAGTCCGAACAGGAGAACCAGGACTACGAGACGGACTTGGAGAATGACGATGGCGTCTCGACCTCCCAATCTGACCACAGTGGTGAGGTCGAATATGAAATTGATGCATCGAATGATGAACTTTTAGATCGTCTCAAGGAAATTAAAGACGAGTAAGCGGCAGACTCAAACTGCCGCATCTTTTATTTTGACCTCTCCCTGTGACTCAGTCGACGATTAAATCAGGAACACGGGCGATTGGCATCGCAGAGTCAACAGATGAGACCGCTGACACATGCTATCTTGGAGCGGCGACAGTCTCACCGAACGGTCACATTGACGACATTGAATTTGATACAGCGACTGTTGGAGGAACTGATGCGACAAGTGCAATCAAACGCATCTTAGAAACGGGCCTTCGACCCGATATTCAATACGTGCTCATTAGTGGTATTGCTCCCGCATGGTTCAATATTATCGATCTTGAAGCAGTTGCGACGAGCGTTGAAGTTCCAGTTATCTCGGTTTCGTTCGAGGCCAGCACCGGACTTGAAGCATCGATCTCTTCGCACTTCTCAGGCACTGCACGTGAGAAACGACTGAGCCGATATGATGCATTACCAAGACAACAGCCTGTCAAGATCAACGAGAAAACACGATATATTCGAGCTGTCGATATCGCACAACCGAGTGCTGCAACAGTGGTAAAAGAGTTCACTCCGGCCGGAGGCCGACCAGAGCCTCTTCGTGTTGCCAGACTTGCGGCTCGTGGCTTGAGACGACTCTGAGTGGTACCCAGCGCAGTAATCGCCAGGGGTAAGTTGTTCACAACGAGGTGTAGTATATGAGCGAGGATCCAACAGTTATTACAGAGTGTAGTCGCTGTCCGCAGTTGGTCAACTCTCGATCACAGATTGTCAACGCGAGTGGTCCCATCGAGACGAGTCTGTTGTTCGTTGGTGAAGCACCGGGTGCAGATGAGGACACCGAGGGCAAGCCTTTTATTGGCCGCTCGGGAGCAGTCTTGACAGACGCACTTGAGGAAGCTGGAGTAGACCGTGAGGACGTCCGGATCACGAATGCGGTCCGATGTCGGCCTCCAGATAATCGGAACCCAACACAAGACGAGTTAGGGAGTTGTAAGGGGTACCTTGCGAAGGAAATCAATGTTGTCGACCCATCGATTGTTGTCACGCTCGGAAAAGTGCCAAGTGAACATCTGCTTGAGCGGTCGATAAGAGTCACCGCAGAGTCAGGAGACGTCGACGAGGCGCGTATCGGTGGTGGGCGGTATCGGGTGGTGATTTCGCTCCATCCTGCGGCAACATTGTATGACACATCTCAGATGTCGACCTTTGTTGAGACAATCAGTCGGGCAGTTGAGCTTGCTGGAATGGGTGAGAGATCAACTGGGCGGTCTGAGGGCCAGTCAGCACTTGATGATTATTGACCCTTCGACCCGCGGCCGAGCCAGCGTCGTCCATCAGCCAAATCCTGTATCGACTCAATAATTCCTTTTGAATCGTGCTCAGACGGCCTGAGTCGTGCTCGAAGACGTGAGGAAAGCAATTCAATCGAGAGTACCAGAATGAGAAGCGTCACCAGTCCAGCTCCTGCCCGAAACGAGTTGAAAAGATTGAGATTCTGTTGGATATACTGACCCAGTCCCCCAGCGCCGACCACCCCCAGCGAAACGGCAATTCGGGTATTAATCTCAAGGATATAGAGCGTCCAGGCAACGAATGAGCTCGAGACTTGTGAGAGCATGCCAAAATTGATCACCTGTACACGAGACGCGCCTGTAGACTCGATAGCCTCAATAGGACCATCTTGTATCTCTTCAAGTTCGTCGGTAAAAAGTCGACCTAAATTACCGATAGTGTCTGTCGCAACCGCAAGCATAGCCGTAAGCGGCGAAAGCGGGACGAGTGCGGCGTAGATGAATACCCACACGAGTGCAGGTATTGCACGAATTGTTGACATAACGCCTCGAAAGAGAAAATTGAATGGGAATGGCGTCACTCGCTCAGATCCCATGACACCGAAAAACAGTGCGAGAGGGAACCCTAAGACCGTGCCGACAATCCCGATAGTTAGCGTTATTATGACGGCTGAGACGATTAAACTACTTCGTAGTGAGACCACAGTCGCAAGAATCGACGACGGATGAGTAATCAGCGCGCCAAGTGCAGCCAGCCCTCCAATATTGTTCTCTTGGGTGTAAAATGTGAGATCAACAAACGTGGGCCGTGCATATTTGCCAAATTCGTTGAAAAAGAAGCCAAACTGTGCAAAGCGGATCAACTCTGGCACTGGCCGTCCGCCTAAGAATCCAGCTCCAAAGTAGACTGTAACGATAGCTACCACAATTGTTATCAAAAGCACAGTTCGCCGAATCAGCGTCTTTCGCTCGAGACGGCCGAGAATATCGTCAATCTGATCCGTGCTCATGCGTCCGATACCTCCGGCACTGGCTGTGAGTCACGATTTGGTGACTGGCTATTATCTTCTCCATAGTAGAGCGTGTCAACAATATCCATCGACAACTCTTCACGACTTCCATCAAATACGACACGTCCATCGCGAATTCCAATAAATCGTTCACCAAATTCACGAGCGATATTTACTTGATGAAGGCTCGCAATCGTTGTCAAGTCGCGCTCCTCAGCAGCCTGCTTTAGATATCGCATCACATCGCGAGCTGCTTTTGGGTCTAAACTCGAAACCGGTTCATCTGCGAGGAGTAATGACGGGTTTTGAACGAGCGCACGCGCAATCCCGACTCGTTGCTTCTGCCCACCTGACATGGAACTCGCACGCTGCTCCGCCTGTTTAAGTAGACCGACTGTCCGAAGAGCACGCAGGGCAGCCTTTTTATCATCCCTCGAATTGAGCGTGAGAACCGAGCGAATATCATCAGTTCGCCCAAGCGCACCTGTGAGAGCATTTCGATACGCGGACATCGATTCAATAAGATAGTGCATTTGAAATACCATCCCAACTGCTTCTCTGGACTCAGACACAGGGTTCCCACCGATACTGACCGTCCCCGTAGTCGGGTCGGTAAGCGCGTTGAGAATACGCAGTAGTGTCGACTTCCCCGCTCCAGATGGCCCGAGCACAACGACGAACTCTCCTGACTCTATTTCGAGAGAGACGCTATCAAGTGCAACAGTATCGGGACCAAATACTTTCGAGACATCACTTACCGAGACACGTGGCATATGTGTATGATTCCGGGCATACGAAAAAGTTCAGTGGACAGTTAAGAATCCAGTAGCTCTGCGGAGATGCCAAGTGCGTCAGCGACATCAATGACAGGTTGATACGTCTCATTTGAAGCCTCCCGGACGTCACTGAACCAGAGGTCGTCTTCAGTGTCTGCGGTCGCGTCCTCACCGAGGTATAACGTATCCTGCGCATTGACGAATGCTTCTTTCACTGCTGTCTGCTCTGTCTCGTTTAGTTCAGGACTCACGACGATTGGCGCCCGCGGGATGCCTTCGGTCATATCTACATACCTGAACCCTTCCTTCAATTCTCGGTTATCATCAAGCGTAATAAACTGTCCAACGCCAGCAGCCGAAACCTGTCCTCTATCAAGTGCAGCAAAGGCCTCAGAGTGACTCGAAAATTGTGGAGTGAACTCAGCATCACCAGTGTCAGTCGGTAGGTCACCAATCGAAAGTCCTGCTTGCTGTAGCATATACAGTGGATAGAGCGCACCAGACGCCGAGAGTCGGTCTGCAAATGCAATTGGCTCTCCTTGGAGATCACCGAGGCTCTGTATGTTTGAGTCCTCCTGTGTTACAATCACTGATGCATATGTCCAAGACCCGTATCCGTATCGTTGAAGAATAATATCACATCGGTCCTTGGCCACTCCCAGAGCCGCAGCGAATGGACCGGTCTCTGCAATGTCTCCGGTTCCTCCAGCCAAACTCTGTAAAACAGCGCTATACCCTGCTGCATACCGGAGGGTTGCTGACTCAACGTCAAGCTCCTCCTGTAACATCGATTGTATCGGAGCGTACTGCGATTGCATCAGCTGCTGAGGCTCACTGGGTGACATGTAGAATGTTGCACGATTGTCACCAAATGATGGTTGACTGGCGTCTTGATTTGACCCCTGTCCTGACTGCGAAGTACACCCTGCGAGGGTTCCAGTGAGGCCAATGCCACCAAGTGCTCTCACGATTTCGCGTCGGTTATACATCGTCTATGCGGTAATATCTAATCAAGCATTGAAAGAATTCCGTTCGTATATATATAGTTCAATGTATATATATGTACAAGTTGGAACGGACAGGCGCAACGAACTTGTTCAGCACTTCTCTTATGCAAGTATGAGCAGACACCAACCAGCCGATATCGTCGTTGTAGATTATGGGCTCGGTAATCTCCGCTCAGCCACCCGAGGGCTTGAGCGCGCTGGCGCAACCGTCACAATTTCAGATAATCCCGACCGTCTTGAAACCGGTGATGGTATCGTGCTTCCAGGTGTGGGAGCATTCAGTGAGGGGATGGAAAATGCCGGTCCGTTTCGCGATGCGTTAGCGGCGGCCGCAGACCAAGAGCAACCAATTTTTGGTATTTGTCTTGGGATGCAGATGCTCTTATCCAGCAGTGAGGAAGCAGCACACGCAGGAGAAGGTGAAGTCGAAGGCCTTGATTTCATTCCTGGTCACAATCGACGGTTTGAGGGATCAATCAAGGTTCCACACATGGGCTGGAACGAACTTCAAGTTGATCGGCATCATCCTATTCTTGATGGGGTTGATGGCGAGTACGCGTATTTCGTTCACTCATACTACGCAGATCCAGATGACACTGAGGCCATTGCGGCAACGACAGAGTATGGGGATGCATTCCCAGCGGTCATTGCGAACGAAAGTGGGACCATTTTTGGGACACAGTTTCACCCAGAGAAATCTGGTGAGACTGGGCTACAGATACTACACAATTTTGTTGATTACTGCGTCAAATAGTCACTGTTTGCACATCTCGGTGGGCTTTTATTATTTCCTCAAATCCTATACAGTATGTCAATAGTAACGCTCGGCCCAGCAGGAACGTATTCCCACCGAGCTGCTCGTGCGGTGAATGAAGATGTTGTTTTCCGCGAGTCGGTTTCAGCGATTATCTCCGTTGTTGGGGATAATCAGTATCAGCGTGGTGTGGTTCCAATCGAAAATAGTATTGAAGGGAGTGTGACTGAGACTCTAGACGCAATCGCCGAAGCTGAGATTGCAGTGACAAACGAGATTATCACGCCCATTCGACACGCGCTCTTGGCACAGTCTCCAGAGTTCAAGCGTATCGCTTCACATTCACAGGCCCTTGCACAATGTCGGTCTTATCTTGAGCGTGAATATCCCGACACAGGACTCGAAGCTGTCGCAAGCACCGCTCGAGGTGTTGAACAGGCTCGCGCTGATGGCTCAGTCGCCGGGATTGGGCACCCAGATAACGCTGGTGAGATTCTCTCTGTGATTGCCGAAGATATTCAGGACCAATCCTCAAATTCAACTCGGTTTTTTGTGATTGCGCCTCGTTCAGAGCGTGATCCTGCGGGTGGAAAATCGACAGTTGTCGTCTACCCGAATGCCAATTATCCCGGACTACTACTCGAGTTGCTCGAGGCCTTCGCCGAACGTGATATTAATCTCTCGCGCATTGAGTCTCGCCCGAGCGGAAATCGGTTAGGAGATTACTTATTCCACATCGACTTCGATGCTGGACTATACGAGGAGCGTGCACAGGCAGCACTTGAGCAGATTGAATCGATTGCGGCAGATGGATGGATAAAGCGACTCGGTTCGTACGACCGTCAGCACGTGTTGTATTGACTTTGTGGAGAGTTCATCGCGCTCTCGTGTGCTGAGCAGGGTTCTTACATCGATGGCAGGATAGGATACAAAAACGCGACTGTGGTGTGAGAAGACATCACCAATGAAAGATACAGATTGACCCAGACAGGTGCTATTTTACGCCCGCGCCCGCAGTGGTCAGATATGGATTACGATCCGGACAAAATCGAGACAGCGTGGCGAGAGCGGTGGGAAGAAGAAGGCCGATATGAGGCTGATCCCTCCGATGAAGGTGATGCCACGTTTGTCACTGTCCCATATCCGTATCCTAGCGGTGGGATGCATATCGGGCATGCACGAACATATACCGTTCCTGACGTGTATGCAAGGTATCGACGTCAGCGTGGCGACAATGTCCTGTTTCCAATTGCCTGGCACGTCACAGGCACACCAATCATTGGTGCTGTAGAGCGACTCAAAAATGAAGAGCCAGAGCAGATGTCGGTTCTTCGTGATACATATAACGTTTCGAAAGATACTCTTGCAGATCTCAAAACGCCAATGGGGTATGCACGACACTTTATTGAGCAGCATTACAAGCAGGGTATGCATGATCTTGGGCTGTCAATCGATTGGCGAAGAGAGTTCACCACGAATGATGAGCGATACTCGAAGTTCGTTACCTGGCAGTATGAGACGCTTCGCGACGCGGGTCGATTAGAAAAGGGCCTCCATCCGGTCAAGTACTGCACCAATGAGGAACAGCCTGTCACGACGCACGACCTTCTCGAAGGTGAAGAGGCTGAGTTTCAAGAATATACACTCATCCGATTCACACACCGTGAGACGATTGTTCCAATGGCGACACTCCGGCCAGAGACAGTCCGCGGGGTGACGAACGCCTACATTGATCCTGATGGGTCATATGTGTATGCAGACGTCGATGACGAGCAGTGGTTCGTTTCTATGGCTGCCGTAGAGAAACTCAAACTACAGGGGCATGATATTACCGTCACTGAAGCAGTGTCAGGTGAAGCACTTGTCGGGGAAACAGTTGAGAATCCAATTACCGGTGAGAGTATTATTGTGCTTCCAGCTGGATTTGTTGACCCAGATAACGCGACAGGAGTGGTAATGTCTGTCCCGGCACACTCACCTGATGACTACATTGCCCTGCAGGAAGCAAAACAAGACCCTAACCGACTCAAGACGTACGGAGTCGATATGTCAATAGTCAATAATATTGAGCCGGTTCCGGTTCTAACGATAGAAGACTACGGAGAGATCCCAGCAAAAGACGCAGTTGAACACCACGGTATCGAATCAAGTGACGACCCGGAGCTTGAGACTGCGACGAAAGAACTGTATAATCGCGAGTTCCATCAAGGTGTACTGAACGAAGATTATGGTGAGTTCGCAGGAGAGGTTATTGAAGAGGCTCGCGATGCTTTCCGAGAGGCGTATACATCGACAGGCGCCTTTGGATCAATGCAGGAGTTCTCCGAGAATGTTGTCTGTCGGTGTGGCGGTGGTGTCGTCGTCGCAGAACAGGATACCTGGTTCCTTCGATATAATGATGAAGACTGGAAGCAGCGTGCGCATACGTTGGTCAGCCAGATGGAAACGATCCCCGAGAACACACGCAGTGAGTACGACTATACGATCGATTGGCTAAACGAGTGGCCGTGTATTCGTAACTATGGACTCGGGACTCGGCTGCCGTTTGATGACGACTTTGTTATCGAGCCACTGTCAGATTCGACGATCTACATGTCATACTATGCTATTGCACACCGACTTCGTGACATCCCAGTAGAAGACTTGGATCGGGATTTCTTTGACACACTCTTTTATGGCTCTCAAGCTGTCGAAAACCCAGATGAACGAGCACTTTCACTTCACGAGGAGTGGGATTATTGGTATCCTGTTGACTACCGGTTTTCTGCGAATGATTTAATATCTAATCATCTGACATTTTATCTCTTCCATCACGCCGAGTTGTTTGAGCCCGCACAGTGGCCAGAAGGAATTGTTATTATGGGAATGGGACTTCTTGAGGGAGAGAAGATGTCCTCTTCGAAGGGTCATGTCGTTCTTCCCGATGCTGCGATTGAGGAGTATGGTGCCGACACCGTCCGTTTTTTTCTACTGAACTCGGCGGAGCCATGGCAAGACTACGATTGGCGAGATGAGCAGGTCGGATCCGTTCGCGATCAATTGGGGCGGTTCTGGAACCGAGCACAAGGAATTATTCGCACCGAAACACCATCACAACCCTCTCTTCGCCCAATTGATAACTGGTTACTTTCACGGCTTCAGCGAACGATTCAGACAGTCACCACTTCGCTGGAGGCGGCCGAGACGCGTACGGCCAGCCAAGCTGCGTTCTACGACTTTGAGGAGGACCTACGATGGTATCATCGCCGAACAACACAGGACCGCCCCGGTGCACAGTGGATTCGACAACAGGTGCTCTCGACACGCCTCCGTCTCTTGGCACCGTTTATTCCATTCATCACGAACGAACTTCACGAACAACTCACGGGCCAGTCCGCGGAGATGGCATCGTGGCCCGCCGTGGACGACAATCATATCAATCGGCCACTGGAGGCGAGCGAAACACAAATCGGTCGTCTTGTTGATGACATTCAAGATATTCAGCAGTCACTCTCCAATGCAGATGAATACATTCCCGCAGCAGATCCAGATCATATCGAAATCACGACCGCACCGTCGTGGCACCGGGCTGTGTTTGAGTCAATTGTGCAAGAAGGTGCCGATCAGGCAGAGGTAATGAGTACAGTCATGCAAAATCCTGAACTTCGCAAACGCGGGAATGCAGTGAATGACCTTGTCGGAGAACTGGTCAAATTCGCGCGCGGCCGAGATGAAAAAGAGCTCGAAGCACTTGCCAGTGTTAATGAGGAGGAGACGTACCGGCGAGCTGTGACATTCCTTGAGAGAGAGTTCGATGCAACAATCAATATCTCACAAACGACAGACGCTTCGGCGTCTGCTATCCCATTCCGTCCAGAGATTGACCTCCAAGCAAATCAGTAGCTCCAATTCTCTTCAGTTCTCAGTGAGTTCATACATATCGAAGCCTGTCGTATCTGCGCTCTCGGCTGCCGTTTCATAGACTGCGTGTGCCGCAGCAACGTCTTGGATTGCCAATCCCGTCGAGTCGAACACGGAGATATCAGTCGTTGTCCGTGATATGAATTCATCTCCAGCGACGAGCGCACCAACTGCCATATCGATATCTGCACGGGTGAGACCACCATCCGAGAGCGGCACATTAATTTCACCGGAATGAATCGCCTGTTCATAATCATCAACGATAATTGTTGCCTCGGAGAGAATGTCCCCATCAAGTTCGTTTTTGCCGGGTGCATCTGCTCCCATTGCGTTAATGTGTATCTCATCGTTGAGCGCTGTTCGTTCGACAATTGGTGATTCGACGGGAGTTGTTGTTGAGAGAATATCACAGGTGGCGGCTTCAGAAATGCTGCCGGGCACCACGTCAAACTCAGATTCGAATTCGCTCGCGAATGCTTCAGTGCGCGCGGAGTCAACATCACTGACAACAACCTCCTCAATCGGGCGTACATTCGCAATTGCAGTAAGTTGCGTATACGCCTGAGCCCCTGCCCCAACAAGCCCAAGAGAGCTGGCGCTTTGTTTCGCGGCGTAATCGGTCGCAACGGCCGCGGCAGCACCTGTTCTTAACATGGTTAGTGTCCTTCCATCCATGATGGCGAGTGGATAGGCTGTTTCTGGGTCGGAGTAAATCATCGTCCCCAACACAGTGGGTAAGCCAGCCTCTTGTTGATTCTCTGGATGAGAGTTAACCCATTTCAACCCCGCAGCATCCCATTCGCCTGTATTCAAGTATGCTGGCATTGATCGGAAATCGCCATTATACTTCGGAAGGTCGATGTATGACTTGGCCGGCATCTGCGCGTTTCCACGATGATACGCTGCGAATGCAGATTCTACTGCATCAATGACAGCTGGCATTGACGCATATGTACGAACGTCTGAGGCATCTAAGAGAAGTGTCTGTGTCATCTGTCTAGTATAAATGTATGTCGAACGACGTTAATGCGTTACTCCCGTCTCTGAGTGCGGTCAGCAAAAGAGAAAAAAAGTGTCGAGTTGACCACAGCCACAGGGGGAAGGTGGGTGTCTTTTCGGAGGGCTCTACATTGCGCCGCCCATGCCACCCATGCCGCCCATGCCGCCCATGCCGCCGCCGGGTGCACCACCTTCGTCATCGTCGCCACTGGTTGATAACTCGTCGGCCGCGATAATGTCGTCAATTTTGAGGACTAAATTAGCCGCCTCAGTCGCCGAAGAGAGTGCCTGCTCTTTCGAGTGGGCGGGTTCGACAACACCTGTCTCGAACGTATCCTCAACCTCACTCGTGAACACATTCAGGCCAGCATGAGTCTCATCGTTCTCATGAGCCTTGCGTAGATCAACGAGCGTATCAATTGAGTCAAGTCCAGCGTTCTCGGCGAGAACACGTGGAACGAGTTCAACGGCGTCGGCGAACGCTTCAACGGCAAGTTGTTCGCGGCCGCTCACAGAGTCAGCGTAATCGCGCAGTTGTCGCGCGACCTCAATTTCGATTGAGCCACCACCAGCAACAACACGACCATCAGAAACAGTCGTTGAGACAACATCAATTGCATCGTTGATGCCTCGTTCTAGCTCGTCAACGACGTGGTCAGTTGAACCACGGAGTAGCAGTGTCACGCCATGGCGCTCGTCACCGAGACCTTCAACGTAGAATAATTCGTCTTCAGAGTCACGTTGAACAGATCCGAATCCAAGATCGGATTCAGAGAGGCTTTCGATGTCCGAGACAACGTCTGCTTCGACAACGTTCTTCAAGAATTTAATGTCGGACTTCTTTGCACGGCGGACAGCTAAGATGCCTTCCTTGGCGAGATAGTGCTGTGCGAGGTCATCGATTCCTTTCTGGCAGAAGACAACATCTGCGCCAGCATCTGCAATCGTATTGACCTTTTCCTTCAGTTGTTCTTCCTCCTGGTCGAGGAATTTCTGCAACTGGTCGGGCGATTCGATATTGACCTGTGTATCGACATCAGTCTCCTCGACTTCGATTGGCTCATCAAGTAGGAGTACATCGGCCTCCTCAAACGCAGTCGGCATGTCATCATGAACTGGGTCTTTATCAACGACAGCACCGTTGAGTAGCTCGGATTCAGCGGCAGCCCGCCCTGTCTGGGTTTCGATATTTACATTCTCCAGATCGACAATGTAGGAGCCATCGTCTGCTTCGACTGTCACAGCCTCGACGGTGCTCACGACTAATTCAGCCAAGAGCTCTTTGTCAAGTTCTGAGCTCTTGCCTGTCATCGATGTTTCTGCGACCTTTTGCAACAGATCCGTATCGCCAGGCTCGACAGTTCGCGTCGTTGCATCAACTTGTGCGCGCGCTTCTTGGCTCGCAAGGTGGAATCCTTTAATAACCGCTGTTGGATGGATATCCTGATTTAGGAGTTCCTCAGCGTTTTTCAGCAGTTCACCCGCAATCGCGACGGCGGTTGTTGTTCCGTCACCTGCTTCATCTTCCTGTGTTTCGGCAACCTCAACGATCATCTCTGCGGTGGGGTTGTCGATATCCATTTCTTTGAGAATGGTGACACCGTCATTTGTAATGGTTACATCTCCCATCGAGTCGACAAGCATCTTATCCATTCCTTTTGGTCCGAGAGTTGATTGAACCGCTTCAGAAACTGCTCTGGCGGCCTGGATATTGTACTCTTGCGCATCCTGATCCTTGACGCGCTGGGCATCATCGCCCATGATAATCATCGGCTGTCCCTGTTGCATACGCTGGCTCATATTCATCGATAGATTGATTGTGATTCTATATAAAAACTTTGTATTCGCGAGAACTAAGCATGTGATATACACACACACAATTTCAAAAAGGAGGCGCTGAGCGTACGATATCTCCCGTATCAGGGGTATCACATTACCTGAAAGCGATTGACTGTGAGACCAATTTAACAACGATTTAAATACAGACAGAACCCCAGCCATGTGTACACAGGGTGGTCGCTTCAGTGAGAGCCCAGTCGTTCTTTTTGATGAACGCTACGGCATCTTATGAGTCACATTTCGGCGAATATGCCAGCGGTCTTGATTGGGTCGCTCAGATCGCTGCGAACACCCGCCTGTGGATTGAATAGCTATGTGACAGCACAAACAGATGTAAACGACCTCGGGCACCGTGGCCTAAGGTTTGCCAGCGGGCTCCTGCTCTATCCGCGTGATCTGGAGGATTGGAAAAGTGCCGTTCACGCTCAGTGTCGCTGGTTTCAGGGGTATTTAGTTGGTGATCCGTCCAACCAGACGTGAGCCAGTACTGGAGGAGACGCTACCCGATGCTCCGGGCGGCATTGTAGTCTGCGTGGAGTCTCTCAAGAGTATTGATGTCACCGGGGAGAATCAGCCTTGTCGTCGTAGCGTGGTTTGTGTCATCAACTGTGGAATTCGCTTCCAATCTGAAGGATCGGACTCAGGGTATCCACCTCGCAACCTGTATGAACAATATCTGTCACCACTTCAGAGAGAGTGTTTTTCCTTGTCTTTTGTCCGGTATGGCACGAGGGTGTATCCCTTCGCCTCCGACTCGCTTATCTCACTCGTTTCCACGGAAGCCAGCAGAACCTATCGAAAACCGAGATATACATACAGATTCATAAACGTTCCCTACAAATCGGGTAGAATCTGCGCTCAATCGTCGTCTTCAGCAAACCGAGCGGCTCCTTGTGAGCCTGTGCCAGACTGCTGAGTTCGAATTTCTTCGTCACGACGTTTGAGTTGCTTATTCTGCTCAAACATTTCGTTTCGACCCGAGTAGTACTTTGTATCATAGATTGAGAGCCTCTCGTCTGACGGTGGCTCTCCGAATCTCATCCCAATAGCGAATCCGATGATTGCAAAGAGCAGTCCCCAGAGCCCATACCCAAGCCCTGATGACGCGATGAAGGATGGCTCCCATCCATTTAATCCAGCCTGTTGGAGCCCGAAGAATGCGAATGTCGATACTCCACCAAATATGATACCGAGATAGACTGCCAACGTCGTCGTCTGATCAGAGAATGCGGCGAAAACCGCGATTGCAGTCGTTGCAGTCAATAAAGCAGTCGAAAAGAAGTAGATGTCAAACAAGCCTGGGAAAACAAACGCCCACGCCAGCGCTGCGATAACGAATACACCAACCAAGAGTCGACCAATAATTAGCTTCTGCTTACCAGAGACATCATATCGTTCATACACAAGCGGCTCAAGAACGTCTCTTGAGATGTTCATTGCACAGACGTTGACGTATGTATCAACCGATGAAAGCGCCATTCCCATCAATGAAAGAATGAGAACGCCACCGATAATTGGGCTTCCAAACAGTTCAGTAATGAGCGATGTAAAAATGAAGTATCCGAACGTACCGACTTCAGAAGCGACTTGACCGTCAACTGGTGGGAATATAACCAATGTCGCGATTCCGATCAACGTCGGGAGTAGAATAACAATACCGACGTTGAATGCAAGATTCCAGTACATTCCCTTCTGAGCTTCACCAACATCCTTTGCGCTCATCACGCGTTGCCACGCCCCTTGAAGTACGACAAAGCCAGGCGTGTAGATAATAATAGAGAGTAACATATACCCAAGACCTGGGGAATCCCAATCGAAGAATCCATCAGCAAAGGCCGGAGGATTTTGATTTATTTGTCCGATAATATTTCCGAACCCACCAGCGATTGATGCTGCTTCTGAGAGGGCACCCACAGTCAAAACAACCAATAGACCTGATGCGAGGACGAACTGAATCAGATCTGTCCGGAGAACTGATCGAAAGCCACCGAGGACGACATATATTCCAAAAACAACGCTGACGATAACTGCCAGTAGCTCGGGACTTGTTTCGAGCGGAATTGAAAGTGCAGTGCTGAGGACGAACACCTCAGCAGCAAGCCAAGAGAGGAATACGAAGCTTTGGATTGGTCCCAAGAGGGTCTGCACAGCTTGTGAGTACCGGAAACGAAGAATCTCTGGAATCGATGTCCCAGGGAATCGCCGAAATAGTTTTGGGACGAATACGAGTCCAATCGTACAGAGAATCCATGGAATTGTAAAGATCCAGATAGCACCGAGCCCAAATGTGTACCAGAGGTACATTTGCCATGTCATCCACCCAATCAATAACCAGCCTGCTGCTAACGAGGCAGCAATCCACCAACCTGGGAGTGAGCCAGTTCCGATCCAATAGTCAAAAGCTCGCTCATCATCGTTATCCACCCCGCGCAGGCCCACGAACTGTACAACACCAACACCAAGTAATGCTATAAAGAATCCACCGGCGAATAGCCAGTAAGTAATAGCATTTGACATGATATTGATAATAAATATTTGAGAACAAATAACGGTTACGTCTTGTGATTATGTCTGCGTATGTGCTCAGATTTGTTCGAGAAGAAATAGTTTCAATCAGGCGAAGGAGACGGACGCCTATCCTACTCTGAGGCGCACACATTTCCGAGCGCCGCTGGCATCACAATTTGCGGTGAACAGTCTACTGTGATGCGGGCAAATGGCATTCAGACAACTGAACTACCACCTGTGCTAACCAGTATTGTTACCATTGTTCTCCGTGGTTGGATTCGGTATTATGCGTTCACTGCTCTACGCAATGTCGGGTATCAATATCACATTCAACAACCAGCTTGCTCACTGGGGGGTATTTATGATTGTATCTGAGCATCCCCTCAAATCGCGTGACTGCAATCCAGCACGAGAAGTCGTACGTGGGCGTCATGCTGTCTTGCTAGTTCTACTGGGTGGAGAATGTGGTTACAGTGGTAGCGAGGCGAAAGCTCACGGCTTCAGTGGATGAAGCCGCCAACACTGCGACGAACCACGCTTGAACGCCAGCCTGCAGTCCCACATAGTTATGATGGGTTCCTTCCTCGCGAAAAGTAGACATGCGACATGCTGCTGCGGGAATCCGCTCACGCTCAAGACGGCCACGGGTGGGTCTCAACACACTCACACACCACCGCAGCCCACCCAGTAGTTGGCATGTCCACCACAAGGACTCTCTCACTGATGGCTGCAACTGGAGAGTCAGGCCGATGGCCCGGCCCGCTGCTCACGTGGCCAGACGCCCGTGGGAGCCACTCCGCGTTGTGGGGGCTACCACCTCGGAAGAGGCTGAAGCTGCGTCAGCGAACCCGCAAGTTCACAGCCGGGGCGCTCCAGCGAGGATTGCCTACGGAGGAATCCCACGGCTGAGCCGTGGGAGGAGCTTGAGCAGCCGTGCTCGCTTACTTCTAACACTCCAGTCATTTCCTCGCGGGAAGACACTCACCACGGATAGATTGACTTCCCAGTCGAAGAGCAATTAACGCCAGCACGACTAATTGCTATACTTCGATGGGCCATATGAAGAATCCCGCTGAGCAGGCCGCCAAACTCGTCGCAAATCCTGAACTGTATGAATCGTTCGCATCCGAGTATAGCGATGAGATGAGTTTCTACTCAGCACTCAGAGGGAATGCACAGCATTCGCTCTCCTTTCATGAATACGTGGAACTACGCCGGGTATTTCTAAATCGAGGACCGACGAGTGCTATTCGAAAACGACTCGAAGAACGTCTTGGACGGAGTCTCAAAAACATGGTTCTTGGGAATAGTCCTCGAGGCCAAGCCTACTCAGTTTCAACCCTCAGACAGCTCGCCAGCCGTCGACAACAATTCGCGGCACTCAATATCGAAGTGCCAGAACTGCTCTCAGTCGTTCAGACAACGATTGAGCATCTTTATGATGAGGTGGGAACACCAGCAGAGTCTCGCGAAACGCTTGCGGAGTTACTCTCAGCAGTTCCTGCCGATGAGTATGCTGCCACTGAGTACGTCGCACGGGCTTGGTTGACTGAGGTCACTCTTGGATCAGACACACCTGTAGACAGATTGTCAGATAAGATATCAAGATACGTCAGTATTGTCCCTACACCGGAGCCTCCGGTTGATTGCGAGCGAAGTGCAACAGCATATATCGCTGCAGCAAAAGAGCGGTCGTTTGCTGATCCCACGAAACGGCAACTTCACGAGATGGCACTACACACGTCACCATCTGTCGAAACGTTATCTGGATATCTTTACCTGACAGCGGCAAATGATATCGAAGCATATAGACACGGAGATGATAACATAACACGGGCAGATCTGATGATAGCCCGACGGCATCTTCAGCTCTTGCAGACTATCTCAGCATATCCACAGGACTCAGACCGGACAGCGTACGTTGATTCATATCTCCACCTGGTAAACGCAATCGAGGCTGGTGGTGGTCGTTGGCTGTCGGCCCGGGCAGGAAAGCCCCAACCAGCGTGGTGGACCGTCACCGAAGAGTATGCACGAGCAGCCGCAGTGATTCGCTCAGCTAATCCAGTCCGATTTATCAAGTATCTGAGTAAATCATTCCGCCATGCTGCACATGCGACCGACGACTGGACGACGAGGTATGAAATCCATGCTAACGTGCAGCAATTATTCGAGCGACTTGACCCAGCGACAATCGCTTCGACAGAGCATATGTCTGAGGAGGATATTACATCAGCAATCGCCGGCACGCTGAGCACGCATCGGTGTCGTAAGCACGAAGCAGAGGCTCATCTGGCAATCGAGACGCCGGCCTACGAGAAGGTGCATTGGGCAGTCAGTCAGGCACGCGCCGAGGCGGACCGAGCACCCCAGGGTTCGATACAGCTGCAGAATCTGAATACCATAGAGCAATTTGCAACGGCTCGACAGGCCGAGAGGAGCAAACAGTTTCAGACAGCGCTTGAACATTACGATGATATAACACCAAGTGACGATGCACTCAAGCTCGGCATTACCTGTCATCAACAGCTCTGTCAGCTAAAGATGCTGGTCGATGCTGGTCGCGATGAGAAAGCCCTCACAAGAGCACATGAGTGGTTTGAGCCAGAGTCAGCGATTCTCGCTGCGACGAAGGCGAGTTGTGGCCTGTCGCCAGATTTTGACTCAGGCGTACACAGCGTTTCAGATCAGTTCCTCTCAATTGACACTGATATTCTCTCAGTATTTCCAACGTTCATTCGACTCGCTGGAAGCGGCGGGCCCATCACTGATGTCGTCCAACAACAAGTAGAGGACTGTCTGATTATGCTTTGACATCCTCCCCAGAATGAAACCGCGAGACTTTCTTTCTCGGCTCTCCGTCATCGCTGATGTGGATGTCTGCGAGTTTGAGAAGGGAGCACTGTCTGAGCGCTCTTCTTGTCGAACTCAAAGCCA